>NZ_JBEZDY010000017.1:0-188473 GCF_040648555.1 Actinoplanes sp. NPDC049118 | reverse complement strand
CCGCAAAGCCGAACACTTCCAAGGCTTCGTCGACATCGCCTGCGCCCTGCTCAGCTACCGCCGACTCCAGAAGATCACCAAATGAGACGCGCCCTTAAGCGCTGGCTAACCACCCACCGCAACAGATCAGCTGCCCTGTCGGCCGGAGATTCACCGCACCCAAGGGCCTACCGGTCCGCCCGCGAGACAGCCGCACGAGCGCTGCGTGCCGAGGACGCCCGTCTACTCGGCCTCCCGACCGAATGCCACCCGAACTCCACCTCGACCGGCTACTACTACACGCGGCGGTAACTCCACGCCAAGACGACGGTCAGAGTCGACCCTCCACGCTGACGTTGGTGCACCGTCGGCGGGGGCGTCCGAGGCGGCGGCATGCCAACGGGCTTCGGTCATACCGAGCACCAGGAACCCCGCCGATGAGCCGTGCCAAGCGGGCGGAGGCGGTGCGCCGCGCGGCCGACCCGGATCCACACAGGCTCGGCAGCACCGCGTCGCTGAACCACCTGCTCCTCATGAGAATCCGCCGCCCGCAGGTTAACCGCAGCTAGGTCGGGACAGTCGGAGCCAGTATCAGCCAACTGCAAAAGCCTGGCCGGCAACGACATCGTTGAATGCGTGACCAGATCGCATTCCCAGCAAGGATGCGGGCCAGCGGCGACCGACGGATATGCGTCCAAGGGGGACGCGAGGCGCCGGGCGGATCGGTTCCATCGGTATTCGGATTCGCCGGTCACCAGTCGGTATCTACCGGCTGCGTGTGGTGCCCGGCCACGTGCGGTTGCCCCCATCAGCCGCACGTGACCGGCCCTGCATGACGACACCCCTGTCAGTGGGGAGACGCATTGTGCTGGTCATTTCTTCCCCGGCTAAGCCGGGCGCGCAAACCATTGCACCGACGGTTGCCGCGAATACTCCTCGGCCGCTGGGAAGCAGCAAAGAGCTGTCGGGAAATCCGGTGGCACACGACGAATTCGACGCCGGACGCCCTCTGGGGCAACCGGCAGTCGTTCGTGCTCGGCCGGTGCCGAACGAGTTCGGTCCTGCCCATGTCGCGGAGCGTGTGTGGCTGCGCGCCGCCGCGCTGTGTCCAGCAGCGATGGTCGCGGTGTCGTCGGCCGATGGCGGCGTGGGCCGGTCCACGCTGGTCGCCGCGCTCGGCGGCGTGCTGGCGCTCGCCGTTCCCGAACCCGTGATCGCCGTCGACATGCACCCCGTGCCATGGGGCGGCCTCGTCGACCGGGTCGGCCGCGCGAATGCGGGAACGACGTGGGACGCAGTCCGCGACCTGCACACCTTCACCAGCCGCCGCGAGGTCGAGCGATGGACCCAGCACGGGCCGTCCGGGCTACTCGCCCTGGTCGGTGAGACCGAGGGGCAGGGGCGGCGCCCGCCACGTCATGACGAGGCCGCCGCGGTCGTCGAGGCGGTGCGCCGGCTCTATCCGTTGACGGTGTGCGACGTCATGCCCGCGCTGATTGCCGGGATCTGGCGCACGCTGGCTGGCGCGCACGCGCCGGTGCTGGTCGCCCGAGCGACCACCGACAGCCTGCACCACACCATGCGACTGCTCGCCCATCTGCGAGCGGCTGGGCACAGCCAGGTCGTAGACCGCGGGGTGCTGGCCGTCGTCGCGTCCACACCGTCGACCGACCGCGATGTGCGCGCCGTGGTGGCGCAGGCCGCCACGGTGATGCCGACGGTCGTCGCGATTCCCTTCGATGCCCAGCTGGGCCGTCCGGAGCCGGTCGACGTGCGCCGCCTGCGGAAATCGACGCGGGCCGCGCTGGTGCAGCTGGCGGACGCGGTGATCGAGCGGTGCGCCGATCCCCGCGTCGCCCTGCCCATCGGCGCCGGCAGCAAGGAGCGCCCGTGATGTTCACCTTCCTGACCGGCTGGCTCGCCGTGCGGCTTCCCGCCGCGGTGCAGCAGGTTCTTGCCGCCCCGGCCCCGACCCCGTCTGGCGGGTCCGGTTTCGACTGGGACCGGGTGCATCCGGACGGGTCGGCGATCCCGAAGTCCGGCATCTTCTACACGATCATGAACGCCGTCATGTTCCTCGGCGGGGTGGCCGCGTTCTGCGGCCTGGTCGCCGGGGCGATCGCGTTCGCGGTCGGGCCGATCTTCGGCGCGCACATCGTCTCCGACCGCGGCAAGAGCATGATGTGGAAGGGCGGCCTGGTCGCGATCATCGTCGGCTCGGCAACCGCCATCATCGCCAGCCTGCTGGTGTTGTGACGCGCCCATGTCGACACCTGTCACGGCACCCACCGAAGCGCGGCGCCTCGGCCATCGCGCCCGGATACGACCGGGGTGGCAGAGAAACCGTTTCGGGCTGACGCGGGGCCTGCTGCTCCTGCTGCTCGTGCTGACCGGGCTGCTCGCCGGCGTGGTGCCCGCCTATGCGGCGCCGGATCCGAGCCCGACACCGTCGAGCCCGGTCGCCGATGCCGCCTGCGCGACGAAGGCTCCGGGCTCGGTGGCGTGGTGCATGCCCTGGGCCGTGCACGTCGACACCCCGGCGCCCGAGGGCCGCTCACACTGGGTGACCCAGTGCAGCAAGGCGATTAGCGCTGCCGACAAGAAGTCCTGCGCCGCCGCCTCGATCATCCTGGACCCCACGCCGCCCGATGGGACCGCATCGGTGTTGATGGACGGCCCCAGCACCGGCAGCGGCCCATCCGGGCTGATCAACTGTGCTGCGCTGTGGCCGGCCGGCTACAACCCGAACTCGCACCAGCAGCCGCTGTGGGACAGCAAATACGCCACCTGCCAGCAGCAGGTGAAGGTGTGGTCGGCGCAGATGTACGACCCGAACCCGAAGCGGCCGGACTGCGCGGAGACAGACGTCAGCTGCAAGGTCCAGCGCCGCGCGCAAGACGCGCTGAGCGCCGGCATCAGTTCCGGTATCCAGGGCCTGGTCGACGTCGTGGTGCAGGGCACCATCTTCCTGCTGTCCAAGCTGGCCATCTGGGTCTTCAAGGAAACGACGATCTCTTCGCCGGACCAGGCGTTCTACGACACGTACAACTCCCTCGCCGGTGTCCTCGTGGTGCTGATCTTCGTGTTCTTCATCGTCTCCACGATCATCAACGGGCTGCGGACCACGGCCGGCCCGGGGCCGTTGGCGACGCTCGGCGGCCTGGTCCGGGCGGTGCTGGGCATAACTTTCGCCGGGGGCATCGCCTTCACGATCGTCGCGGCCTGGGACCAGGCCACCAACGCGGTCATCGAGGCGAACGCGCGCGCCCCGTACGACCCGTCGCGGCTGGTCACCGGCTTCACTGAGCTCACCGCAGGTGCCGGAACGTTGTTCATCGCGTTGCTGCTGTCGCTGCTGGCCACGATCGGGCTGCTGCTGTTGTTCGTCATCATGCTGTTTCGCGGGCTGCTGGCCACCGGTGCCGCGCTGTTCGGGGCGATGGCGATGACCGGGCAGGTGATGCCGGAGACCCGGCACTGGGGCCGTCGCTGGTTCTGGACCGTCAATGCCCTGGGCAGCAGTAAGTTCTTCATCGCCCAGTTGTGGATTTACGGGTCGCGGTCGGCGTACGAGTCGGACAGCGTGATGAACGCCCTGCGGGCGGTGTTGCTGATCTGGCTGATGGTCGTCGCGCCGTGGATCCTGCTGCGGCTGACGACGATGTGGGACGGCTACCTGTCCGACGTCAACGCCCACGGCATCCTGTCGGCGACCGGCGGGCCGTTGCAGATCGGCGCCGACCTTGCCGACGGATTCCGTACCGGCGCCGCCGACGCCGGTGGGCCCGGCAGCAGCCCGGCGTCAGGTGCTGCTGGAGTGATGGACGAGAACACCGCCGGCATGCCGACCATCCCCGGGGGCGAGGCCGCCGGTATCGGTGACGGCGAGGGCCGGCAGGCGGCGGATGCCGCCGCGACCGGCGGCGACGGCGGCAAGGTCGGTGAGTCCGCCGACGATCCCGGTGCCGCGCAGCAAGGGCAAAACGGTGCGGGCGACGATCCGAACGCGCAGGAGGCCGACGGTATCGGCGCCGGCGCGACCAGCGCGGAACACGACATCAGCTCCGGGCAACTGACCGCTCCAGGGGATACGACCGGCGACCACGGCTCATTGCCGCTCACCCCGGCCGGGGCGCAGACGGCCGACCCGACCGGCGGCGCCATGACCGACCTCGTCGGCAGCCCGGCCGGTGATGCCGGCGGCGCAGCAGCTTCTCCTGGCGACGCCGCAGCGGCGATACCCGGCGACGCGGGCGACCCCGGCGACACGTCCACGCCGTCCGAGCCAGCCGGCCAGGGCTCGCCGCGCGGGGGAGCGGCGGGCTCGGGCGGCAGCGACGGCGCTGCCGCGGCCGCCGCGGACGTGCCGATCGTGCCGCTCTAACCAGACCTGCAACCGGGGGAGAGACCTCGATGAAATTCCAGTTCCCGCCACGCTCGACCCGCGGCGCCGTGCTCGGGTTCGCCTGGTCCCAGATCGCCCTCGTCATGGCCGGGGTCATCGCCGCCGTGCTCGCCCTGAACCTGCTCGTCGCCGGGCACCGCGCGGCGGCGATCGGCGCGGCGGCGGGATGTGCGCTGCTGGTGACGCTCGGCCTGCTGCGGGTCAAAGGTCGGCGGGTGACCGAATGGGCGCCGGTCGTCGCCGGCGCCCTGTTGCAGCGTCGCAGCGGGCAGAGCGAGTACCGCGGTGGCCCGTACGCCCCCAACGCGGTCGAGCAGTGGATGGATCTGCCCGGCCCGGCCGCCGCCTACGTGTGGCTGCCCGCGACCGCCGCGGACGGCACCACCCAGATCGGGCTCCTGCACCACCGCCGGGAGAAGACGGTGACGGCGGCGCTGGCCTGCTACGGCGCCAACCTGATCCTGGCCGACCGCGACGTACAAGGGCAGCGGCTGACGGATTGGGCGCAGCTGCTGAACATCCTGGGCAGCGAGTACGCCGATGCCGGCCTGGTGCGCTGGTCGGTGACCTCGAGGGCGGTGCCCGACACGGGCAACGCCGCGCAACGGTTTCTGGTGAACCGGGCCGTCGACACCAGCACCGCGGCATACCGGTCCCTGGCGCAGCTGACCGCCGCGGCGGCGCCGGCGGCGCAGCGCCACGAAATCTACCTGTCCGTGGTGTTCGACATCGCCCGCCTGTCCGGCGAGATCGCGCAGGCCGGAGGCACCGACGCGGCCATCGCCGCCGTCGTCCTCGACCGGCTGACCGGTATCGAAGCCGCCGTGAACGAGGCCGGCGTGACCACCGGCGATTGGCTGTCGCCCCGCGCGTATGCGGCGGTGATCCGCACCCAGTACGACCCCGACGACCAGGAGATCGTCGACCTTCGCGCCGGCACCACCGCCACCGACGACGATGGGCCGGTCGGGGCGGGCGTGCAGCCGCGGCTGGCCGGTCCGGTCGCCGCCCGGACACTGGGCTGGAACACCTACCAGCACGACTCAGGGCTGTCGCGCACGTTGTGGGTGGCGCAGATGCCGCGGCAGATGGTCGCCGCGACCTGGCTGACACCGCTCTACATGCGCAGCACCTCCCGCCGCGCCGTCACCCTCGTCGCCCAGCCCGTGCCCGCCGCGCTGGCACAGCTGGCGACCCGCCGCGACAAGGTCTCCAAGGCCGGTGACGAGGTCACCAAACGCAAACTGCGCCTCGTGCGCACCGCGCGGGAGGAGGACGAGGCCCGCGCGATCGAGCAGATCGACCGCGAGCAGGCGGCCGGACATGTCCGCTACCGGTACGCGCTGCTGGTCACCGTCACCGCCCGAACCCTTCCCGACCTGGACCGCGACGTCCGGGCGGTCAAACGCATCCTGTCGCGGGCCGGCTGCGAAGCGATCAGCCTCGCCGGCGAGCAGGACCAGGCCTTCGCCGCCGGCGCGCTGCCGCTGGCGCGCGGGCTCAAGCCGGCCCGGGGGTGGTCCGCATGACCCGCCGGGTCCTGCGCCGCGAAGGCTCCCTCGCCGACCGGATCAGCCAGCAGGCCGCCACCCGCGACCTCACGAAGGCGCAGGCCGTGCTCCTGCACGAACAGCGCGCCCTGGCACGGCAGACCGACCGACTGCTCGGCCCGGTCGCCGCGGGCGCACGGGGTGCCTACGGCAAGGCCGCCGGCCGGGTGTTCTGGCAGCTGCAGCTGCCACCCTTGGTCACCACCTCGGCCCAGCTGTGCAGCGTGTACCCGTTCGTCGCCGACCCCGGCCTGCCCGTCGACGGCCCGTTGATCGGCCTGGAGGTTTACTCGCGGTCGGCGTTCACCTTCTCGCTGCACGAGCTGTACCGGGCGAAGGTCATCACCGCCCCGAACATGGTCGTGACCGGCGAGATCGGCAGCGCCAAGTCCTCGCTACTCAAGACGCTGGCGTTCCGGGGAATCCCGTTCGGCACCCGATTCTACGGCACCGACTACAAAGGCGAATACGAGCAACTGGCCGCCCTCGCCGGGATCACACCGGTACGGATCGGGCCCGGCCTCGGCGTCATCATGAACCCCCTCGCCGGCATCCGACGGCACCCGCAGCAGACCGAGGAGCAGTGGCGCCAGCTACAACGCTCGCGCCGGCTGCTGCTGCTCGAAGGGCTCCTCGAGATCCAGCTCGGCGGGCCGTTGCAGGAGGCCGAACGGTCGCTGCTGGAGTACGCCGTCGACGCGGTCACCCGCGAACACGACGCCAGCCCAGCCCGGATGGCCACCCCCACCCTCAGCGCTGTGCTCGCGGCGACGGGCAACCCGGCGCTGTGGCAGCACCGCCTCGACCAGCTCGCTTACCCCCTCGACGTGTTCACCGCCGACTCTCGCCGGGTTCGCCTCGCCTTGGAGAGGCTGATCTCCGGTGCGCTCGGTGGGGTGTTCGACGGGCCGGTCTCCTCGAACGCCCGGCTCGACTTCAGCCAGCCCGGCGCGATCCTGGACCTGCGCACCATCCGCGCCAGCGATCAGATGACCGCGATGGCGATGACCTGCGCCCAAAGCTGGCTGGAAACCGAACTATCAGCGCCGGACGCCCCACCCCGGGTGTGCTTCTACGACGAGTTCGCGCTCATCGCCCGGCACCTGCCGCTGATCCGCCGCATGCGCGAACAACTCAAACTCGCCCGCGCGCTCGGGATCGCCAACGTCCTCGCATTTCACAGGTTCAGTGATCTTGCGGCATCCGGGTCGGCGGACTCCGAACAGGTCCGCATCGCCCGCGGTCTGATCGAGGACTCCGGCGTGCGGGTCTCCTACCGCCAGGCCACCGGCAGCCTCGAACAGGCCCGCGAATTCCTCGGCAGCTCGGACGTGGAGACCGACCTGCTGCGCTACCTGCGCCAAGGCGTCGGCCTGTGGAAGATCGGCACCCGCTCGTTCGTCGTCAAACACCAGCTGTCGCGGGCGGAGACGGCGATGGTGCACACCGACAGCCGCATGGAAACCCCCGACGACCCAGCGGCGCAGGTCGGCGGCGCCGACTACGACGCGCGCGTCGACGCCGTCACCGACTCGGCGGCCGTGTGATGGCCCGCCCACCGCTGTCCTCACCGGGGCACCGCCCGCCCCGGCAAGGCCTGCCCCGCGCCGACATCCTCGTCCGCCTGACCCTGCTCGGCCTCCTCGCTGTCTGCACCAGCACCGCGACGGTGTCGCTGTGGCTCGCCGGGCAGCTGTCCGCGGTCCTGACCGGCCACGGCTGGCCGACCACCAGCCTGCGGCAGGCACCGGGCATCGCGATGCGCCTCGCCGGGCACCTCGGCGACCTCGCCGCTGCCTGGCCCGCTCCGGGGCGTGCCGCCGTCGGGCCGGCATGGGTGGTGTACCTCCTGTGGGCGCTGCTGTTCACCGCCACGCTCGCCGCGATCGGTTTCCCCGTCCTGTATGTGGCCCGGACCCGGCTGCGCCGCAAGGGCTTCGCGACCCACGCAGACCTTCAACGCGCACTGTCGGCCGACGCGGTCCGCGCCCGCGTCGACGTCGTCCGCCCCGGACTCACGATCACCGACTCGGACGACGAACTCACCCGGGCTGCGAAAACCCGGCGCCGCAGCGACCCCCTCGAGATGGCCCGGTTCCTCGGCAACGACGCCGCCACCGGCCGGCCGCTGTACCTGGCCAACGAATACACGCTGCTCGCCGCGGCCGTGCCGCGCTTCGGGAACAAAACGACGCGGTACGTCATCCCGGCGGTCGCGGACGCGCGCGGCGCGGTCCTCACCACCTCCACGCGCCTGGACGTCGCGGAAGTCACCTACGACCGGCGGGCCGCGATCGGCCCCACCTTCATCTTCGAGCCGCAGGGTGAGATCCGCGGTGTCCCGCGGATGGCGTGGTCGCCGATCGAAGGCGCCGACGATCAGATCGTCGCGATGCTGCGCGCGAATGGGTTCGCCGCCGGCTCCGGCATCGGCGACGAGAGCGTGGAGAACGGCAAATGGTTCCGCGACCAGGCTGCCACCATCCTGCGCGGACTGTTGCATGCCGCTGCCCTCGACGAGCACGCCACCATGCTGGAGATCCTCGCCTGGTCGCAGAACCCGGCGAACTCGCGGCCGGAGCGGATCCTCCGCGCGCACGGCGTCGACTCGTGGGCAGACCGGCTCACCCGGCACCGCGAAACCACCGGCCGGGCCCGCGACACCATCCAAACCGTCGTCGCAGGCGCCCTCGACGCGTTCAACGACCCCCGCGTCCTGACCGCCTGCTCGCCGCCGCGCGGCACCCAGTTCAAACCGGTCGACTGGCTGCGCGAGTCCGGCACCATCTACCTCGTCGGCACCCGCGACGCCCAAGCCCTGATCGCTCCGCTGCTCGCCGCGTTGAGTGAGGACATCCTCTACCAGGCCAAACGCCTCGCCCTGACCGCGCCCGGCGGGCGGATCGAACCGACGTTGTATTTCATCGGCGACGAGATCACCAACATTGCACCGCTGCCGTCGCTGCCCAGCTTGATGAACGAGGGCGGCGGCTCCGGGATCGCCGTGTCGGTGTTCGCGCAGAACCTGCACCAGCTGCGTGAACGCTGGGGCGACAAGGGCGGCCGGGCCATCGCCGACTCCGCCAGCGCCCGCCTGCTCATCGGCGGCAGCAGCGACGTCACCGGCCTGCGCGACGCCCAAGCCCTCGCCGGGCAGGTCAGCGACACCACCTCCAGCCACTCCTGGGGCGGCGGCCGCGCCTCGGTCAGCGAAAACACCCGCCGGGAGAACCTCCTGGACCTGGCCGACCTGCGCACCCTGCCCGAAGGCCGTGCCCTCGCACTGGTCGGCAACCTGCCCCCGGTCGAACTCACGGTGCCCGCCTGGTGGCAGCGCCCCGACGCCGGCGCACTGACCGCCGGACGCGACGCCTTCCGCAAACGCCTCGCCGACGGAGCCTGAGCATGGACGCCTTCGACTTCCAACTACCCGAGAACCCGCCCCCGGAAATGGCCGCCGTGGCACAGCTCGGCGCCTCCCTGACACGACTGGCTGATGCTGTCGACACCTTTCACCAGCAGCACCTCGCCCTCGCCGACACCGTCGCCCGGACGCAGAACACCGCCACGCGGAAAGCACCCGGGAGCTTGCCGTGGCCGCTGCGCTGGCGCGAGCTCGACCGCGATGCCGCCGCACAGGTCTGGGCGTGGCTGATCGACTGGGTCGACTGGGCCGTCACCCGCTACCAGCTCGCCGAGGAAATCCCCGCCTGCTGGTACCGGCACCCGCCGCTGATCGAAGAACTGACCAGCCTCGCCGTCGCCTGGCACACCGTCTACGACGACACCGCGGCGGCGGACGGGCCGCTGCTGTGGCACGAACGGTTCGCCCGCGCCCGTGCCCGGTTGCGCGACTGGGACGACTACACCCGCTGCCGCAACGGCACCCACACCGACCGGCACCTCGACCTCGACTGGCCCGCTGGCTGGCGCGACGACGCCATCCACGCCGCCAACACCGACCTGAGCACCCGGCCCGCAGCCGCGGCCGCCGTCGACAAACCCGCAGCCGAGGAGGCGCAGAGCACATGACCATGCCCGCCGAGGTCACCTCCGCCACCGACTGGGACCGCCTGGTCACCACCCTGCGCGCGCAGTACGGCGACATCGACGACCTCTATCAGCGCATCACCGACCCCGAAGCCGACGAGCAACAGGAGCCCGAGGAGGACGACATCATGACCGACCCTTACACCGACGCCGAGCGCCAAGCCGAAGTCGACGACCGGGCCGCCGAGTACGCCGACGAGGAACGCGTCCGCCTCGACGCCGAAACCGACGGACGCGTCGACGGCGACTACGACATCGACCCCTACGACGAACCCGGCCTGGACGCCTGATGGCCGCCCTCATCCACGAGCCGCCCGCCGGGCCGCTCACTACGGACGTCCTGCGCTACCTCGACGTCCTGCCGGAACTCGATTTGCACAGCGCCGCCGTCAACACCGCCCTGCTCGAAGCCCACACCGCGCTGACCCCGCCCCAGTGCCGGGCAGCGCTCACCGACCTCCACACCCGGCTGCGCATCATGGCCGCCACCGCCAACTCCGCCCTCGGTGGCTGGCCCGAGCAGGACGAAGGCTCGCGATGAGCCGCGCCCACCTGCTGGCGCTGCTCGCCGGGGCAGCGCTCGCCGCCGCGGGCTGCAGCGTGGCCGCGCATCCCGGCTCCGGCCCCACTGAGCCGATCACTATCACGGCCGGGCCGTCGGAGGTAGACAGCGGCAACGAGGACATTGGGGCCGCCGCCACCGCTCCGCCTGCCGCCGCCGCCATGCTTGCCGTGCAGACCTACATCCGGTTGTGGGCCAGGCCCAGCCTTGCCCGCGACGTCTGGTACGCCGGCGTCCGGACCTGGGTGACTCCGGCCTACGCGCAGCTATTGGCTGACACCGACCCGGCCCACGTGCCCGCCCACGACGTGACCGGCCCTCTGCTTCCGGTGTCGTCGACCACGTCCGTGCTCGTCGCCGACGTCCCCACCGACGCGGGGCTCATCCGGGTCACTGTCGTCAACACCGCCGGGCGGTGGCTGGTCAGCGACGCCGAACCGGCTCCGGCAGCATGAACCGCTGGCCGTGGATCGCCGTCGCCATCATCGGCGTGCTCTTCGCCTGCAGCCTGCCCTTGGCCGCGATCCTGGACGACAACTTAGCATCCGCAGCCTGTACCGCCGACCCGGCCGGCGGTGGGCAAGCCCGCATCAGTGAGCACGCCGGGGCGGTCGGGCAGTGGAAGTCCACGCAAGTGGACAACGCGGCGGTCATCGTCGCCGTCGGCCAGCGCACCCACGTCCCCGCCCGGGGTTGGGTGATCGCGGTGGCGACCGCCATGACCGAATCCCGGCTGATCAACACCAGCAAGGTCACTGACCACGACTCCGTCGGCCTGTTCCAGCAACGCCCGTCGCAGGGCTGGGGAACCCCGGCCCAGCTCATCGACCCCTTCTACACCTCCCGAAAGTTTTACGCCGCCCTGATGCGCGTACGTGGCTGGGAGACCCTGCCGTTGACCGTCGCCGCGCAAAGGGTGCAGCGTTCCGCTTACCCCGATCGGTACGCGGAGTTTGAGAACGACGCCGAGAAGGTCGTCGCGGCAGTGACCGGCAAGGCATCAATCAGCGACCTGCCTGGGGCAAGCCTCGCCGACTGCGGCACCGACACCCCGACGGTCATCTCGTCCGGCGGCTGGACCCAGCCGGTCCGTGCCGGCATCGTCTCCGGGTTCCGGAGGCCGTCACGGCCCAAGCACCAGGGCGTCGACCTCGGCGCGAAGCGGTACACCGTCATCCGCGCCGCCTCCGCCGGCAAGGTCGTCTGGGCTGATTGCGACGACGACACCGGTAACTGCGACATCGACGGAAGTCCCAGCACGGGCGGCTGTGGCTACTTCGTGGAGATCCTGCACGCCGGCGGGGTCGCCACCCGCTACTGCCACATGGTCCGCAAACCCGACGTCGCCTACGGCCAGCACGTCAACGCCGGCCAGCCGATCGGCCTGGTCGGTACCAGCGGTCACTCATCGGGGCCGCACCTGCACTTCGAGGTCCACGTGCGCCGTGAGGCGCTGCACAACCGAGAGGAGGTCTACGAACCTGTAGATCCTGTTGCCTTCCTCGCGCAGAGGGGGGTGAAGCTGGGGGCAGCCTGATCCGGAGAGGTGTCCGGGTTGGGTGGGAGCAGCCCCGACAACGTCGGGACGGTCTGGCACTGCCAGACAGGCCGGGTCCGGCTAGCGAGACGGGACGGCATACGAGCAGGAACCAGCGGTGAGACCCCGTAAGCGAAGAACCTGCCCCGAACCTGGCGGATATGGGCAGGAGAGAGGAACACACCGTCCTACGTGGATTTGGGCGGTGTCCGACCGGCCTTTGGGCTGGTCTGGGTTGTCGGCTGAGCTGCGCGTGGTCGGCAACGTCCTCCGGGGCGGAGCTGGGTGCCTCACCCGTCGCATTCGGTTGTCAGTGAACACGGGAACCGCTGCGGTCTCGCCTCCCGCGTCGTCGCCATCGGCGTGAAGGCAAGGCCCACCGTCGGCCGAGGGGGTCGCAGCGGGGCGGAGCCGCCGTAGTAGTCCGAGGTCGGGAAAGCCGATCACATGGCGAAGGGCGGCAGCGAGTCGAGCAGCGAAGGAGATTGCAATGCCGGAAGACTCGCCGGTGAATATCGGCGATCTGCTCGCGCGGCCCTTGGTGGCCGAGCGGCGGGTACTGGAGATGCAAACCAAACTGCACCGATGGTCGGTGGTCGATGCTGGCCGCCGGTTCGATGATCTGTTCAACCTCGTGGCGGACCCGGCGTTCCTGGTGATGGCCTGGACACGGGTTCGGGAGAACAAGGGTTCGCGGACCGCCGGGGTGGATTGGCAGACAGCCCATTCCATCGAGGCGTCCGCGGCCGGCGTGGTCGGTTTCCTGGAACAGGTACGTGCGCAGGTCAAGGCGCGGACCTTCGTTCCGGTCCCGGTGCGGCAGCGGATGATCCCGAAAGCGAGCGGCAAGCTGCGCAAGCTGGGGATCCCCACGATCGCAGACCGCGTCGTGCAGGCGTCCTTGAAGCTGGTGTTGGAGCCGATCTTTGAGGCGGATTTCCTACCGTGTAGCTACGGTTTCCGCCCGGAACGCCGCTGTCAGGACGCGATCGAAGAGATCCGTTATCTCGCTGCCCGCTCCTATGAGTGGGTGTTCGAGGGTGACATCGCGGCCTGCTTCGACGAGATCGACCATGCGGCCCTGATGGACCGGGTGCGTCGACGCATCGCTGACAGGCGTGTCCTGACGCTGGTCAAGGCGTTCCTCAAGGCGGGCGTGCTCAATGCTCTCGGGCACGTCCGTGGCTCTCACGCCGGTACTCCCCAGGGCGGCATCCTGTCGCCGCTACTGGCCAACATCGCCCTGTCCGCGCTCGACGAGCACTTCGCCGAGCTGTGGCAGCGCCACCGCAATCCCACCGCGCGCAAGGATCACCGCCGACGCGGAGGCGCGACGTATCGCCTGGTGCGTTACGCCGATGACTTCGTCGTCATGGTGTCCGGCACGCGCGAGCAGGCGATGCGCCTGTGGGATGAGGTGGCCGCGATCATCGCGCCGCTCGGGCTGCGTTTGGCACCCGAGAAGACGAGAGTCGTGGGCATCAACGAGGGCTTCGACTTCCTCGGGTTCCGCATCCGGCGGGACCGGCAGAGGGGAAGCGACCGCTACTTCATCTACACCTACCCGGCGCGCAACACCCTGACGTCGGTCAAGGCGAAGATCAAGGCGGTCACACAGACACAGACCCTGGACCGCCCGCTCGACGAGATCCTCAAGCATCTCGGCACCATCGTGCGGGGCTGGACCCTGTACTTCCGGCACTCCTCGGCCAGCGTCACCTTCGCCTACCTGCGCTACTACCTGTGGAAACGGGTCGTCGTGTGGCTACGGCGTCGGCACGCGAAGCCGGGATGGAAGTACATCCGCCGCCAGTACTTCAACCAAGACTGGTGGCCCGAATGGAACGGCATCAGGCTCTTCGACCCCAGCACGGTGAAGATCCAACGTTACCGCTACCGGGGCACGAAGATCCCCACGCCGTGGGGCACGCGCCCAGCAACACCCTGACCAGCCGGGACTCGTGGAGAGCCCGGTGCTCGGAAACGGGCACGCCGGGTTCGGACGGGCGGCCAAGGGAAACGGCGGCGGAAACGCCGAAACCGCGCCCTTGGTCGACCCGTACACCAGCGTCACCTGCGGCGCCACCCGATGCCGGCTGACCAGTGCCAACGCGGTTCCACCTGCTCCGTTCATGGCTCAACGCGGGGCGACCCTCGGCCAGCCGTAACCCGTCTCGAATCCTGCCGCCGCGAAGCCTTCGACAAGGCGAGCCGGCACCACCAAAAGGAGGACGCACATGCACCAGGCCCACCAAATCCCCGACAGTGGGCAGTTCATCAACCCGCAGCGCAGCACCCCAGGTGCGCTCGGTCTCATCGGCCACTGGGCCACCGACGCCGGTCGGTTTCCCGTCCGGCGGCGGGCATCTCGGGCCGGCAAGTACCAGCACCACCGACCTCCTACCCGCCCGCCGGCGCACGTCACCCTGCCGAATACCCCGCAGCGGGCGCGCCACGTGCGCCAGCTGACGACACCAGCCCCTTCCATCGCATTGCGGAGGACCAGGGCTGGCCGCCCGGCGCGGCGGTGGCCGTCCGGTGACCACCGGCGTCACCACCGCACCCGACCTCAACGCGAGACGCCGCCCCGCCGCACCGCAGGCGGGGAGCCTGCATGAGCACCGAACTCACCGCCGGCGCACCGTCGACGGCCGCGCGCAGGGACGGCCCGCGGCGCCTGGACCGGGTGACCGCCCTGTGCCATACCGCGAACTACGCCCGCCGGCACCTGGAACACACCGTGCTCCGTGACGCGAACCTCACCTGGACCAGCTACGACGTGCTCCACCTCGCCGTCATGCACCGGCCCATCGACACCGGCGCCCTCGCCGGGATCGCCCACGTCTCCAAAGGCACCGTCACCCGCGCCGCAACCATTCTCATCAAACGCGGCCTGCTACGCCGCAGCAGACCGCCGGGCGACCGCCGCCGGGCTGTCCTCGCGCCCACCGCCGCCGGATGGGCCCTCAACCAGCAAATCCGGGCCGACCTCATCGCCGAACTCACCCGGCTCCTCGATACCACACCGGGCACCGGCACCCACGACCTCGCCGTACTGCGACGCCTCGTCGCAGCGCCAGAACCGGCAGGTGCCGCCCGCGATTAGACAGGACCACTCCCATGATCATGTACAACACACTCATCGGCGCCGCCGCCGGAACAGCGCTGATCCTCGTCCCGCGCTACTGGGCCGCCGTCCGCGGCGAACGTGTCCCTCTGCGCCTCGTGCGCGACCCCGTCGACCCCGGCGGGTGGGCCGCCGCGTTCGGCGTTCTCGGCCTGCTGCTGACCGGCTTGGGATTCACGATGACCGTCACGCACCCCCTCGCCGAAGCCAAGCCCTACATCGACACGCTCTTCGGTGAGCCGGCGCTGCTGCTCGGTGTGCTGCTGCTCGGCGCCGCCTGGCGCATCTCGCGACGGACCGGAACCCCGATCGACCGCGTACGCCTGAACGCCGCGTTGGCCCCGGCCGGCGTGATCGTGTTCGTCCTCGGCCTGGTGCTGACCTGGTGCACGCTGGCCATCCTGCGCTTCAACGTCATCAGCTCAGCACCCAACCAGGAGCCCATCAGCGGGCTGCTGCACCGCTACCCGGCAATCGAGAACACCTTCTTCGCAGTGCTGTACGGCCTGGCAGCGATCGGCTGCCTGCTGTTTCCCTTCGCCGGCAAGTCCAGCCGCAGAGGCCTATGGCTGACCCTCTACTGGGCGTGGACGGCCAGCGGTATCGGCTTCGTCCTGTTCTCCGCGATGAACTTCTACACCCACACCGGCCTGGTCATGAACCTCACCGAAGGCACCGCCTACCGCTGGTAAACCGCCGCACCGCAGCAAATCCGAAGACGTCGATCCCAAAGGGAGGTCATACCGCCACGCCGCATCCTGCCACGGGCATGACCGGCCGCATCGTTGCCGGGCTCACCGGCGCAGTACTCCTCCGCCAGCGTCAGCGCCTGCAACGGTGGACGACCCGAAGCTCAGACCGCGCCGAGCACCGCGAGCACGCCGGGCCAGCCCGCCAGCGCACCACCTTCGCTGACCTCGCCGCCCGCCGCTGCGGCGAGCTACAAGCCACCGTCCAAGCCCTGCGATCTCCTCGACCGGCCACGGCTGACCGCCGCGCTCGGCGCCGACGCGGGCGATCTGATCAAACCGCGAGTGACCGACACCGACGTAATCGTCTTCGCCGCCTGCGAGCGCCTGTTCGGGCCGGCAACGGGGCGCAGCGTGGTCTCTCTACAGGTCCAGACCCTCAAGACTGGCACGGCCCAGGTCTACTACGACGGCCTGCGGCCTGCCCAACAGAAGCTGACCCCGATCGCCGACGTGCCGCAGCTCGGACAAGGCGCTTACACCTACAGCTATCGGTAACCGGCGCGGCGCTACCACCGTCACCAAACCACGCCGAACATCAACCCACATCAAAATACGCGACGTGGAATTGGGTCTAGGACTCCTCGGAGGCCGACAGTATTGAATGGAATTCGTTTCGCTCCGGCGCCGCCGTAGCCGAGCGATCCCCAATTCGAACCAACGTCGTTAAGGATTCGCTCCAAGACTGGTCGGTCGACCGGCGCATCGGCGAGCACTTCATCCCAGTTCTTGATGGCGATGAGAAAGCAGGTAGTTTCATCAAACCACAGCATGTCCTCCAGGCAGTCGGACAGTGCTGGCCAATTCATTCCGAAGTAATCGGGGAAGTCGAGCTTGGATGCAAATTCCGCAAAGAGTGCGTCGTGGTCTCGCATCCGCGAACCATCCAGCTCGAACACCCGACATCCGTCTGGACGCCCTTTGACCAGGTCGTCCACGTTCGTGGCGGCCGCAAGCTTGTGCAGCCATGGGCCATCTGAAGACCACCATGGTTCTGTCACTCTTGACATCATCTCATCTGCAACCAGTTGAAATAGTGGTCGCGGGTGTGGTATGCCGATCCATCCGAACCGGCGACCAGGCGCTCGCCACCTCTATTCTGATTCTTTACGAAGGGATTCACATCATACTCAGTGTACGTTATGGCGTTTCCAGTTGCATCGGTTCGTGGCAGAATGGTTGTGCCGTCGCGTCCATCGTTCGAGAAGGGGCGGTTCTTTCCCTGCCACTTCGGAAGACCGTAGCCAGCCGGACCCACCCCATTCTGGTCAACGTAATCCAGAGTATCCCAAGCATTTTTCGGTGCCGGGCCATGGCCAATACCACACCCAAGGGTGTTATGGACCAGCACCGACGTGTTGCCGGCTAGCACATAGTACGTGTGGATGTCGGCGACGGTGAGGTTGTAGGCCATCGCGGTGCGCCGGGTTGCCAGGCGGGTTCCGTCGACAGGGATGGTGCGACCGTCAGCGGTGCGGACTCGATCTCCGCTGTCGAGCTGGTCGACGCGCTGCCACTCCTCGTCGGTGGCGTTCCAGAACGGGTGATCCTCGGTCGCCGTCACCCGGTCGCCGTCTATGGCGAGGTCGACGACTGTGTCTTCGTGTATCCAGAGGGCTGTGACGGCCTTGGCGGCAGACTCCCCGGTCTCAGGGTCGGTGGCGATCACCTTGTCACCGACGCGGACCTCCGCGATCGGCCTTCGGCTGCCGTCGGCCATGAGAACACGGGTGTCGCCCTCGAAGCTGCAGTACGCTCCGCCCGCTACCTTGATGCCGTTCCGCATGGCCGCGCCCGTTTCCGCGGCTTTGAAACCCTTGCCGGCACCCATAAGTGAGCGGAGGCCCTTCAAGGCTCCGCCTGCCGCCTTGACCGCGCCGCCGGGTGTGACGAGCGAGGCGACCGTGCCGGTGATGTTCCCGCCCGTGTACCAGGGGTTGTTCTTGATTTCGCAGGTTGATCCCGGGACGGCGAATTCCATGAGCTTCGAGGGAAGCCCGAAGAACAGGGCGTCGGAGATGCCCCACTCGAGGGCACTGACGTTCTTCTTAAGGTTCTTGGTCGCGCCGCGGACTACATCGACCACACCGTCCCACATGTCGCAGACAGCACAGAGCCCGGTGGGGTCGGTGTTCTGCAGCGGGTTGTTCTCGGCGTAGGCGTAGGGCTGGTGGGTGGTGTCGACGATGGGGTCGACGGAGAGGAATTGGCCGGTGGTGGGGTCGTAGTCACGGGCTCGCAGGTGTACGAGCCCGGTGTCCGGGTCGGTCCAGGCGCCGGTGTAGCCCATGGCGCTGTCGCTGCTGCCGCCGTGGACGATGCGTTTGCCGTACGGGTCGTAGGTGTTCCGGCCGGTCGCGGATGCGGTGTTGTTCGTGATGAGCCGGACGGAGCCGACGTTGTCGGTGTGCAGGTACTCGGCGGTGCCGGTGTTGTCGATCTGGGCGTAGGGGGTCAGGTCGGGGCCGTACAGGTAACGGTGGGTGCCGTCATCGAGGATGACCGGCATGGTGCCGACGGTGGCCCAGGTGAATTCAGTGGTCGCGCCGTCTCGGGTGCGCGAGCGGCGTAGCCCGGCGCCGTCGACGGTGTAGTCGGTGCTGATGCCGTCGGCGCCGGTGACGCCGGTGAGCATGCCCATGTCGTTGTGGCGGTAGCGGGTCGTCTTCGCCGTGGCGGTTGCCGTGGCCGATGTCCGGCTGCCGTTGTCGTCGTACTGGTAGGTGGCCGTGGTGGCACCGGCGCGGGTCGCGGCGGTGAGCTGCTGTCCGGTGTAGGTGAGGGTGGTGCCGTCGGCCAGGCCGGTCAGGTTGCCGCCGGGGGTGGTGGCGTAGGTGCCTGCCGCGGGCGAGCCGGTGACGGTCTTGAGCTGGCCGACGGTGTTGAAGGCGTAGGCGCGCTGCGCGTCGGTGGCCATCTGCCCGGCGCTGTCGTAGGTGTAGGTGAACGTGTCGAGGGTGGTGGTGGCGTTGGCGTGCGCGATCGACAGCGGGCGGCCTGCCTTGTCGTACGCGTAGGTGCTGGTGACGCCGTTCGGGGTGCGCTGCGAGGACATCTGTCCGTTGGCGTTCCAGCCGAAGGTGGTGGTGCGGCCTTCCCAGTCGGTGGCGGAGGTCATCTGTCCGGCGTCGTCGTAGCCGTAGGTGACCTTGTCGCCGCCCGGGTAGGTGAGCGAGGCGAGTCGTCCGGTCGGGTCGTAGCCGTAGGCGACGGTGTCACCGCCGCCACGGGTGCTGGTCGTCAGGCGTCCGGCGTCGTCGTAGGTGTAGGCGGTGGCTCCGGTGTTGTCGGTCATCTTGGTGCGGCGACCGGCGTCGTCGTACTCGTAGGCCACGTCGGTGGTGTCCGCGTCGCTGTGGTCGATGCCGCCCAGGTCGCCGGCGGCGTTGTAGCTGACGCCGATGGTGTTGCCGTCCGGGCGGGTGACGGTGCTCGGGCGGCCCGCGTCGTCGTAGGTGTAGCGGGTGACGAGGCCGCCGGGCTGGATGCGCGTGGTGCGCAGCCCGACCTTGTTGTAGGCGTAGGTCGTGTTGTCGCCGTCGGGGTCGGTCAGCTTCACCAGCAGGCCGTCGGCGTTGTACTGGTGTTTCGTGGTGCTGTCATCGGCGGCGGTGATGGTGTCGGGTAGTGAATCGGGGGTGTAGCTCTGTTTGGTGACCCTGTTCAGGGGGTCCTTGGTCTCGGTGAGTTGCCCGGCGTTGTCGTAGGTGTAGGTGGTCTTGGCGCCGTTGGCGTCGGTGGTACTCGTAACCTGCCCGGCGGCGTCGTAGGTGCTGCTGGCGGTGGCGCCGGAGGGCAGCTTGGTGGTCAGCAGCCGTCCGTCGGCGTCATAGGTGTACGTGGTGGTGTTGCCGTTGGGATCGGTGGCGCTGGCGCGCAGGCCGTGCGCGTTGTACGCGAATCGGGTCTTCTTCCCGTTCGGGTCCGTGACGCTCTCCACCTGACCGCCGGCGGTGTAGGCGGTGCGCGTGGTCGCCTTGGTGGGGTCGGTGACCGCGGTGACGCGGCCGAGCTTGTCATACGTCGTCTTGGCGATCTTCCCGTCAGGGCCGGTGACGGTCACCGGGTTACCGTCGGCGTCGTACGTGTAGCGGGTGGTCCGTTCCCCAGGAGCGGTGACCGTCAACACCCTGCCGACCTCGTCGAAGGTGCTGGTGGTCTTGCGCCCGGTGGCGTCGATGGCGGTGACCGGCATGCCGGCCCTGTCATAGGCGACACGGGTGACCGTGTCGTCGGGCGCGGTAGTGGACGTGGGCAGCCCCGCCGCGTTGTAGGTGTAGCTCGTCACCTTGTCGCCAGGGGAGGTCTCGGTGGCGACGGTGCCGTCGTCGTTGTAGGTGAAGCGTTGTTGCCGCTGGTCGGGGCTGGTGGTGGTCAGCAGGTCACCGAAGGAGTTGTAGGTGTTGGTGGTGGTGCGGCCGAGCGGGTCGGTCACGGACGTGACCTGGTTGGAGTAGTTGTAGGTCCACGAGGTCGTCCGGTTCAGGGCGTCGACCTGCCGGATCCGGTTGCCCTTCTTGTCGAAGGTGGAGGTGACGGTCTTGCCGAGCGGGTCGGTGACGGCGGTCGTGTTACCCGCCGGATCGACACGGTACGACCATGTCTGCGCCACGGCGCTGCCCGATGCCGCCGTCTTCCAGGTGAGGTAGCCGTCCTTGTACTGGCTCACGGTTACGGTGCCGTCCGGATTGGTCACCGTGGTCGTACGGTATCCGGAGGTGCCGGCCGTTGCGTTGCTGTAGGCCATCAGCGTGGTCTGGCCCAGCTGATCGATCTGGCGCACCACCCGTCCCGCGGAGTCATAGGTGTTGCGCAATGACGCGCCGCTCGGCTTTACGACCAGCACCATCCGTGAGGCGCTGTCGTAGCCGTAGCGGGTCACGGCACCGTCGACCCCCATGACCGCGTTCAGTCGGCCGGCCTGGTCGTAGCCGTAACGCACCGTGCGGCCCGCGGAGTCACTGAGCGCGGTGAGGAGGGATCCGGTCCAGGTGAAGGTGAGTTTCCGTCCCCCGGTGCCGGTGACCGTCGTCAGTCGACCTTTGCTGTCGTAGTGGTAGTCGATGGTATTGCCGTGCTTGTCCCGCTGGCCGGTCAGCCGGCCGGCAGGGCTGAAGGCCATGATCTCCGCCTCACGACGAGTGAAGATCATTCCGCCGTCGTCGGCGCGTTTGAGGGTGGCGAAGACGTTGGGGCTCGCTTGGAATTCGCCGTCCTCGTCCTTGAAGAAGGAGACGGTGGAGCCGTTCTCCTGCTTGAGCTTGATGGTCCGCGACGTCGTAGGGTCGTCGGAGAATTCCAGTGCGGCACCGTAGTTCGTCGACCAGCCGACGCCGAGCGGGCCGTCGGTGCGGTTGGCCGAGCTGGAGTAGGTGCGGGTCACCTCGAGCGCCGGGCCACTGCCGGGCAGGGCGAGATCCGTGATCGTGTCGAAGAACTCGCCGGTAAGGGTGTTGACCGGGTCGCAGCTGCACGTCTGGGTACCCGGCTGGGACGGGTTCTGCCCACCCTGGGTCTCCTCCAGCGGCGGCGCCGGCGGAGCAAAGGGCGTGTAGAGCACGCCGTTGGACCGAACGCCGAAACTGCTGGCGAAATAGGTATGATACGGCTCTATACCACCAAAATCCCACCACCATGAGCACCCAGTGGTGTCGCAGGACTTGTATTGCCCAAAGAGCTCTTCCCCACCTTCGTGCCGGGTGTCATTCAGCCAGATTTCGTTGTCCCACGTGTCACCCGTGCGGCGGTTGGTTTCGGCGCGGAAGCCATTGCCGGCTCGCTCCAGCGTCAGGGTCATGGCGGAGAAGTCGGCCGGGTTGCCGTCCCAGAACGCCTTCGTGCTGACCGGAGCGGTGAGGCGATCGGTGAGCACCGCTTGGATGAAGTGCCCAGCCCGATCACTGTGCACCGTGACGGTGCAGGTGATGCCGTTGCCGCAGGACTCGATCGTCTCGCCGGCGGTGACGTCGACGATGTCAAGGTAAAAGCGCGAAGCGTTGATGTAGTGGCTCAGACCGACGTAGAGGATGACCTCGTCGACGGCACCGGTGGTCAGGTACTCGACCTCTGCACTTGTGATGAAGGGTTTGCCGGACGTGTTCGACGGGAATCTCACCGCCCAATCGACGGAGTCTTTTACGTCGCCGGTGTCGACGCGGTAAAGCTCGGCTCGGATCTCATGCCACAAGATCGCCTTGTACGACAGGTGCTTGGCGCACACGTAGACCTCTGCGCCCATCGCGCAGGAACCCACGGTCCTATCGGCGGTCAGGTCGGTGATGCGCACGCGGTAGGAGTCGTCGTAACTGCCGTTGATGTTCACCGCGACTTCGTCGGCGGGGTCGCGCGCCCCAATGGGAGCGAGCATCGAGTCAACGTGCCAGGGGAACGACTGTTGCCCCTTTAGGCCTGAGGCGTCGACGGCCGTTACGGTGGTCTCGTTCCTGAACCCGTAGCTGTACTCATCGGGATCTACGTTGGCCAGAGTCCCGGAGATCAGGCCGGTCTTGGCGTCGATGGACAGGCCCTCCGGCAGGCCGGTGGCCGACCAGGAATAGGGCGCCTTACCAGCAGTGACCGTGGGTTGTACGCTCACCCGCTCGCCTTCGAGGTGGCTCAGGTACTCCTCCGGAGCCACGGTGACCACTACCGGGTCCTTCACGGTCCAGGAGAACGATGCTCGGGCGCTCCGGCCCTCCCCCCAGCGGTTTGTGCTGTCGTATGCCTCGAGGAGCACGTTGTCGATGCGGCCCTTGATCCTCGGTACGCCAGTGATCAGACCCGTCGCAGTGTTGAGGGTCAGCCCTTCGGGAAGCCCGCTCGCGTAGGAGACGTAGTCAAGAATTTCCCAATTTATTCGGCCCTTACCGCCGGTCGCGATGAGCTGTAGCGAGACCGGCTCACCGAACAGGCTGGTCTGGTCGGCGACGGTGAACCGGACCGGGTCGATGACCCTCCACATGAACGTGCTGGTTGCCGAGCCTCCGGCAGTGTCGGTCACGGTGACGCGCACCGAGGAGTCGCCCAGCGTGGTCGGCGTGCCTGTGACGACGCCGGTCGCGGGGTTGATGCGCAGACCTGCCGGCAGTCCGGAAGCGGACCAGGTGCGTACACCGCCGCCGTGGTAAGGGGAGACGACGTCGGTCATCGGCTTCAACAATTTCTGCCGGACCGGACTGCTTTGCACGTCCGCCTGTTCGTCCACGCTCAATGGCATGGCGGTTTCCCAGAGGAACGGCACGGTGCGGGCCTGAACGCCGGTCGCGTCGGTGACGGTCACTGCAGGCACGTAGGAACCGAGCACGGTCGGCTTGCCGCTGATCACGCCGGTCGCCGCGTCGATGCTCAGACCTGTCGGCAGGTCAGTGGCCGTCCACAGGTACGGCGCCGTTCCGCCGCCGGCGATCATGGGACGCACCACATCGATGTCGAGCGTGCTCGCCAGAATGCCCGGATCCGCCAGGGTCAGCCGGCCGTCGGGTGCGCCACCACGGATCTCGACTTCGTCGACGAGGGTCCAGGCACCACTACCATCGACTTCGATCTTGAAATAGCGGCCGGTGCTGTTCAGACCGATGGCCCGGTAGATCTTGCGCTGGTCGGCGTCGGACGCGGCGGGCCGGGCGATGGTGGCGACGGTCTCGTAGATCTCGCCGTCAGTGGACGCCGCGTAGGTGACGGTGGCGGGCAGCGCGACGTCGTCGTCTTTGGCCTGTAGCCAGCCGGTGTTGATCTCGGTGATGGTGCGTGTAGTCCCGAGGTCGATGGTGAACGAGTACGTGCCGGCGCCGCGACGGCCCTGCCAGGCCTGGTCTGAGGCGAGCTGCCCACGGAAACCGTCGGTCAGAGCGGTGCCGTTGGGGTCGGGGTATGCGCTGTCGGCGGGGGTGCTGACGGTATACGTACAGCCGGCACCGACGGCCGTGCAACGGGCGTAGTCGATGACAGTTGCCGGCGCGTCGACCGTCGTGACCGTCGCGGTGGCGCTGTGCTCCGACTCTCCCCCGCGGGCGCCGAGCGCCGTGACGTCGTAGCGGTACGTCGTAGCTCCGTCGAGCTGCCGGTCGGTGAAGGCCGTCGAAGTGGTCTTGGCGATGAGGTCGCCGTCGCGGTAGACGGCATAGTCGGTGGCGCGGTCAACCTCAGACCAGCTGAGGTCGACCGTTTGGGCGCCGACGGCCACGGCGGTCACACCGCTGGGGGCATGTTCCGGCAGGGTGGCGTCGACCGTGAAGGAGAAGTGGCCGGTCTCGCCCCAGCCATAGGGGTTGTATGCACGGATGTGCACGTACCAGGTGCCGTCGCCCGCGACGGTGGTGTACTCCGCGTCCGTGGTGTCGATAGTGGTGTCGGGCACCGTGGTGGGTGACTGATCCACGACGAGGCTGTAGCCGTCGACGTCAGAGTCCTTCCGCCACGTCGCGGTGAAGGTGGTGCCGGCGTACTGCTGCACCGCGATCGGGTGCGTGGGAGAGTCGATTTCCACCTTGGCCGGTACGTCGTGCTCGTCCACGTCCCAGCCGAAGGTGAAGCTTCCGCTGCGTCCCTCGGCGTCAGTAGCGATCACCGTGGTCGTCGTGGTACCCAGTGTGGTCGCTCTGCCGGTGATGGCACCGGTGCCGGGATCGATGATGAAGCCCTCCGGCAGGCCGGTTGCCGTCCAGACGTAGGGTTTGGTACCTCCGCTGGCTTCCAGCTGCAGCGAGTCGGCGATGAGCCGGTGCGATCGCCATCCGCCGTAGAACGATGAGACCGTGACGGCGTTTTCACCGGTGGCAGAGGTGATCTCCCATTCAAAGTCGATCGAGGCCCGGCCGGGGCTCTCGTTGCTGACATCCTGGACGGTCACACGCACGGACGCCTTGCCGACGGTGGTGGGCCGGCCCTTGATCTTGCCGGTGGCAGTGTTGATCTTCAGGCCGGGCGGCAGACCAGTGGCCGACCAGGTGTAGGGGCCGGTTCCGCCGGTGACAGTGGCCGCGAGCGACACGTCGGTGCCCTGAACGCTGCTCTGTGCGCCCGGGACGGCGATGACGACCGGGTAAGCGACCTTCCATTTGAAGGAGGTTCGGCCGACCGTGCCGGTTGCGTCCTTGGCCTTGACCTTCACCCTCGTCTTTTGTTCATTCTCGGAGATCTGACCGGTGATCTCGCCGGTGGCCGCATTGATGGACAGACCGTCGGGCAGGCCGGTGGCCGTCCACGTATACGGCGCGGTTCCGCCGTGTGCGACGAGCGGCTCGTAGATCTCCTGGTGGGGCACGCTGTATTTGGTGTCGGGTTTGGTGACGACCACACCGGTCGTCGCCACGACGACAGTCCAGGTGAACGACACGTCGGCGCTACGGCCGGCGGTGTCGGATACGGTCACCGTCGTGGAGGCCGTCTCGACCGTGGTGAAGGTGCCGGTGATCGCGCCGGTACCGGCGTCGATGGTCAAGCCGGCAGGTAAGCCCGTCGCTGACCATGTGTACGGTGCGGTGCCGCCGTGGGCCGGGAGTGCCAGAGAGAAGCCGACCCCGACGGTGCCGTCCAGCCACTCAGGGTTCGTCGCGGTCAGGGGATATGCGACGTTCCAGGAGATGAAGACCTTGTCGGTGCGGCCGCCCGCGTCGGTGGCGGTGATGGTCACCGTGGTCGAGGTCGCGGACGTGGGAACGCCGGAGATGATGCCCGTGGCGGGGTCCATGCTGAGTCCGGCGGGCAGGCCGGTCGCGGTCCAGGCGTAGGGGGCGGTACCGCCTCCGGCCGTGACCGTCAACGCTACTGCCGTGCCGGTCGTGCCGGTCTGAAATCCAGGGTCGATGAGGGCCAGAGCGGTCGCGACGCGCCATGCGACGGGCTTAGAGGCGGTGTGCCCGTCAGCGTCGGTCATGGTGACTGTGACGCTGGCCTCGCCGGTCGTGGTGGTGGCGCCGGTGATCGTGCCGGTGGTCCTGTCGATGGTTACGCCGGCAGGCAGGCCGCTGGCGGTCCACGTGTACGGGGCGGTGCCACCGGAGCCGGTCGCGGTGACCTCGATGTCGACTCCGGCGGTGGCGTCCACCGTGTCCGGGGTGTTCACGGTCAGCGCCGGGCCGATCTCCCAGGTGAAGGTGGCGGCGTCGGTGCGCTGGCCGCTGTCGGTGGCGGTCACGATGATCGTGTTGGTGCCGGTGGTGGCGGGGGGACCGGAGATCACGCCGGTCGCCGCGTCGATCGATAGGCCGGCGGGTAGGCCGGTGGCGGTCCAGGTGTAGGGGGCGGTGCCGCCGGTGGCGGTGACGCTGACGGACACGGGGCTGCCGGCGGGGTCGTGGTGGGTGCCGGGGCTGGTCACGGCGACGGGGGTGGCGACGGTGAGCGGGAACGTCACCGTGCCGGCGATCTTGAGGTTGTCGGTGACGGTCACCTTGACCGATGCGGCGGTGGCGGTGGTGGGGGTGCCGGAGATGACACCGGTGGTGTTGTTGATGGTCACGCCGGCGGGGAGGCCGGTGGCCGTCCAGGCGTAGGGAGCACTGCCGCCGGTGGCGGTCATGGTCAGCGTCGTGGCCACGTCGATGGTGGCGGCGCGGGGGCCGGGGTCGGCCGGCTGCGGTGCGGGGCCGATGTTCCAGGTGAAGCCGGTGGCGCCGGAGGTGCCCGCGGTGTCGGTCGCTTTGGCGGTGACGGTGTAGGTGCCGTCGGTGGCCGGGGTGCCGGAGATGACACCGGTCGCGGGGTCGATCGACAGGCCGGCG
Organism: Actinoplanes sp. NPDC049118; assembly: GCF_040648555.1. Taxonomy (NCBI): domain Bacteria; kingdom Bacillati; phylum Actinomycetota; class Actinomycetes; order Micromonosporales; family Micromonosporaceae; genus Actinoplanes; species Actinoplanes sp. NPDC049118. Next base: position 161,793 of record NZ_JBEZDY010000017.1, on the reverse strand, counting down.
GGCAGACCGGTGGCGGTCCAGGTGTACGGGGTGGTGCCACCGGCCGCCTTGATGGCCAGGTCGGCGATGGCGGTCCCGGGGGCGTTGCCCCGGGTGCCGGGGTGGGTGGCGATCACGCCGGTGGTGAAGGTGAAGGACGCGGTGGCGGCGACGCCGGCGGTGTCGGCGGCGGTCACCCTGGTCGCGTGGCTACCGGCGGTGGTCGGGGTGCCGGACAGGACGCCGGTGGACGCATTGATCGCAATGCCCGGGGGCAGGCCGGTGGCGGTCCACGCGTACGGGGCGGTGCCACCCTGCGCGGAGATCGTCTTGTAGTAGGCGACCCCGGTCGGGCCCGCCTGGTTACCCGGGTTCGTCACCGTGACGCTGCCGATGTTCCAGGTGAAGGTCCGGGTGCCGGCGCGTCCGGCGGTGTCGGTGGCGGTCACCGTGACCGTGTTCGTGCCGGTCGCGGTGGGGACGCCGGTGACCACACCGGTCGATGCATTGATGGTCAGGCCCGCGGGTAGGCCGGTGGCGGTCCAGGTGTAGGGGGATTTACCGCCGGTGGCGGTGACGGTGGCGGACGCGGCGGATCCGATGCCGTCGTTCTGGGTGCCGGGGTCGGTCACGGCGACGGGCTGTGCGACGGCGATCGGGAACGACACCGTGCTGGCGATCTTGAGGCTGTCGGTGACGGTCACCTTGACCGTGGGGGCGGTCGAGGTGGTCGGGGTGCCGGAGATGATGCCGGTGGAGGTGTTGATCGACAGCCCGGAGGGCAGGGCGGAGGCCGCCCAGGTGTAGGGGGCTTTACCGCCGGTGGCGGTCATGGGCAGCGACATCGCCACCCCGATCGTGCCCGTCCTGGGGCCGGGATCGGCCGGCTGTGGGGCGGGGCCGATGTTCCAGGTGAAACCGGTGGCGCCGGTCGCGGACGCGGTGTCGGTGGCGCGGGCGGTGACCGCGTAGGTGCCATCGGTGGTCGGGGTGCCGGAGATGACACCGGTGGCGGGGTCGATCGTCAGTCCGGTGGGCAGACCGGTGGCGGTCCAGGTGTAGACGGTGGTGCCGCCGTTCGCCTTGATCGTGAGGTCGGCGATGGCGGTCCCGGTGGCGTTGCCGCGGGAGCCGGGGTGGGTGACGATCACGCCGGTCACGAAAGTGAACGACGCGGTGCCGGCGAAGCCGGCGGTGTCGGTCGCGGTCACCTTGGTCGCGTAGCTACCCGCGGCGGTGGGGGTGCCGGAGAGGATGCCGGTCGCCGAGTCGATCGTGATGCCCGGGGGTAGCGCGGTGGCCGTCCACGTGTACGGGGTGGTGCCGCCCTGTGCGGAGATCGTCCGCGAGTACGCGACCCCGGTCGGACCCGTCTGGTTACCCGGGCTCGTCACCACCACGACGGCGGTGTTCCAGGCGAAGGACGCCGTCGCGGTCGCGTTCGTGGCGTCCTTGGCGGTCACCACGACGGCGGAGTTGCCGACCACGGACGGGGTGCCGGAGATCGCGCCGGTGCTGGGGTTGATGCCCAGGCCGGTCGGCAAGCCGGTGGCCGACCACGTATATGGGGCGGTCCCGCCGGTAGCCGTCATCGGCAGCGACAGGGCGATCCCGGTGGGGCTGGCCTGTGCGGCCGGGGTCGTCACGCTCAGCGCCGCGGCCCATGCCGGGACCATCGTCGCGAAGCTGACCAGCACCGTCACGACACACAGCACAGCCAAGATCGCCAACTGTCGCGGACGGGCAGCGCGACCCGAGACGAACGACCCAGCAACCGAACGCGGCGCGCTCGACGCGGCCCACACCCCACCAAAAGACATGACGAGAAAAGTACGGATTTGCTGTGAATCTGCTGATCCCACGAACGGCCGCCCGGCTGTCCGAAAGGAGGTCGAGACATAGCGTCGAGGCTACGAAGAAGCCGCCTATCGGCCGACCGGCGCATAGCACCGCGCCCCAAAGGGAAACACTGGTTCAACCCGGTAACACGGGCACTCGAACCTCCTAGATCCACTTGAGGTGCGTTAGCCTCGTCTCACCGGATTCTCCTCATCTCGACCAGAGTCGTTGCGCGCTGATCGCTGCCGAACGACGCTTCGCGTGTCAGCCATGGTCGACCTCCGGCACGTCCAATCCCGGGTCGTCGAGCTCGGGATCATCCAACACACGGCCCTGCGCTGCGGTGGCGTGTCCGGCGAGCCGATCTGCCATCGGATGGGTGTGAGGCTGTGGTCGTGTGGCGTCCACGGCACGCACCCGGGCTGTGGTCTGGCGAACGGTCTCGGCGACGTGATCGGCAGCCCTACTGAGCTGCTGCGCGCGTCGAGCCGTTTCAGCAGCGGCGGCGAGTCCGGCGTAGCGGGTGGGCAGGGCGTCGGTGTACCAGCCGGCCCATACGGCTTGCCCCTCCTCGAGGACGTGCACGTTCTGGCGGGCCGCGCTCACCCGGGCGCGGGCGTCGCTGAGCCGGTCTTGCAGCTCGTCGACTCTCGAGGTGGCACGTAGCGCGTCGGCTTGAGCGGTCTGGTGCCGCTGGGCGGCTTGGGCGCGGAGAGGGCCGGCGTGCCACCACCGTGGCGTGGCAGCGTCCGCGTTCCGCGCGGCGGTGATGGCGGTGGTGCGGCCGGTGGCGAGGTCGAGGCGGGTGTCGCGGAGGTGGTGTTCGGCGGCGACGAGCTGGGTGTGGGCGACGCGTAGGCGTCCGGCGACGTAGTCGGGTGCCTGCAGGTCTGCCTCGCGTTGCGCGGTGATCAGCGCACGGATCTGGGCGTCGGTGGCGGCCTGAATCTGTCCGGCGAGGGTGGCGATGCCGAGGACGGTTTGCGCGCGTTGCCATGCGCCCCATCGGCCGATGTCGCGTGCCGACGGCGCAGGCCCGATGGGATCGTCGCCGGTGATGGTGTAGCGGTCGCGGTATGCGCCGATGACGGCGGCGCGACCGATCCACTGCTGGCGGCCAGGCTCGTCGTCCGGGACCGGCCCGAGCGCGGTGGTCCAGGCCGGTTGTTCCGTGGAGGCGTTGTGGGCGAGGGCGTCGATGCGGGCGTCGCAGATCGCGGCGACTTGCCGCAGGGCGTCGCCGATGTCGCCGTCGGCGTCAGGCGTGCGCTGGGTGTAGGTGCCTGCCTGGGCAGGGCTGAGCGCGATGGTCGGGTCAGGAGTCAGGTCGCGGTATGCCTGGTCGATGCGCCAGGCGAGCACGGCGGCGGTGTCATGGGCGCTAGTAAGCTCGCGGGCGGAGGCGACAGCGGCCAGGACCTGGTGAGGGTTGTATCCAGCGGCGGCCAGAGCTTGCAAGCGAGCAGCGAGTGCGGGCATTGCAGGGTCGGCGGCGAGGTTGCCGGCAGCTGCACGACCGGCGACTGATCGGATGACGGCGACGTACTGGTGGGTGGTGGCGCGGGCGGTGAGGTCGTCGTAGATCGGCCCCCAGTGCCGCAACGTGTCGACGTCCGCCCACAGGGTTTGTTCGGTTTCGGTGGCGGAGCGGTCGGTGCTGTCGCCGCGCAGGATGCTGGCGAGCACCGTGATCCCCGCCGTCTCCGGCGCGGGTGGGTGAGCCTCGGGGGGTTCGTCGGCGGTGACGACGGCGAGCTGGTTGAGCAGCCGGCCGCGGGTGGCCATGACGTAGAGCCGGGCCCGGGTGGTGGCCTGGTCGACGATGGCCCGGGCGACGTCGACGGTGCGGCCTTGCGCGGAGTCGACGGTCGCGGCGTAGGCGAGCTGGACGTGCTCGGCGACGTACGCGGCTGGCAGGGCAGTGTGGTGCCCGGTGTTGGTGTTCTCGACCAGCAGTTCACCGTCTGGCCCGAGGTCGATAACGAGCCATTGGGCGCGGTTGGCGACGAACGCTTCGCCTGCGGTCAGGGTGCGGTTGTTGCGCCGGGTGACGACCAGGTCCCCGACACCAGCGCGAGTACCGTCCCGCAGCTCGATAGTGCGGCCGGGCTGCACGAGGCCGGCGCGGATGAGCAGGCGCCGGGCTTGGCGGGCGATGTCGGCGGCTTCGGCTTCGGTTTCTACGAGGATGAGGCTGCTGCGGTCTTGGAGGATGTCGGCGGCCCATCCGTCGAGGACGTGGGCGATGAGCTCGGCGCGGTGCCCGGCGAGGATGCGGCCGCGGCGGTCGTACTCGGCCAGCACGGTGGTGTCGCCCTCGCGTAGCCGCAGCGACGCCGGGCCCTCCCACGAGTCGGTGAACCGGCGTACCTCGCGCAGTTCGGTGGTAGTGCCGAGGGAGGCGAGGTAGCGGAACATGCCGCCGGGGCCGATGGCGGAGATCTGCTCGGGGTCTCCGACCAGGATGAGTTTCCCGCCGACGGGTTCGAGGAGTTGGGTGAGGCGCACGAGGTCATGCGTGGATGCCTGCGACGCTTCGTCGACGATGACCCACTGCCCGGGCCGGAATGCCCAGTCGTTGCCGGTGGTGCCGTCTGGCGCGGTGTCTTGGGCGCGGAGCCACATGGCGATGTTCTCGGTGCGGATGCCGGGATGGTCGCCGTCGCGGGTGGCGTCGGCGAGCACGAACGCCGCGTTCTGCCCGACCGTCAACCCCAGAACGGGCACGCCGGCGTGGCGGGCGGCGACGCCGACGGCGCGCTGCAAGAACGTCTTACCGGTACCGGCTGGGCCGACGATGCCGGTGACGCGGCGGTCATCGCCGACGGCGAAGTGCAGCGCAGTGCGCTTCTCGGCGCTGAGGTCAAGCTGGGCGGCGACCCTGTCGAGCAGCGCCGCGGCGGCGGCGGTGGCGCCGCGGCGGGTGGCGTAGGCGATGAGTTCTTTCTCGGCGGCCAGGACCGGCTCGGTGGACAGCTTCAGGTCGCGGTGCCGGCTGTAGATGCTCTGCCGGTCGGTCTCGCGGACGAGGGTTTCGCCCCAGTCCACCAGCGCGGGCGGAGTCAAGACCCGTAGCCCGCCGGCGTGGGTGCGCACTGCTTGGGCGGCGAGGCGTTGCACGCGCCGCCAGTCGCTGCTGCGGTCGGTGCCCGGGTCGACGTGAAGGTGCCGGCCGATGGCCAGTTCAAGGTGGTCGACGGTGAACACCGCCCGGTCCGCGCTGACCTCGTCGACGGCGCGTTCCACGGCCAGGTGTGGTAGGCGCCGGATCGCGGCGGTCACCACCGGATACCGCTGCTCGTCGGTGTCGAACCCGGCTTCGGCAGCGGCCATGTCCAGGTCCTCGAGGCGGACGAGGCGGCCGGCGCGCCGCTGCTGGGCGCGGCGGATGATCTGCTGGGCCTGCTGGTCGATGTGATCCGGCACCCGCCGGGCGACGATGCGGCAGACTTCTGCGGAGGTGTCGAGCCCGGTTTGCCGGTCCTCGCGGTGCCAGCGTGTGACGGCTTCGGCCGTGGATTCCGGGCCGTCTTTGGGCTGTCGGGTGCGCAGGGTGGCGTCCTGCGCGGAGCGCCGCCACCTGCCGGTCGGGATCCATTCTCGGCCGGCGGCGGGGTCGCTGGTGCGGGTGTCCATCTCGGTTTCGATCGCCGTGCGCCGCTTGGCGTAGTGGGCGAGCGCGGCAGGTTGGAAGCCGACGATCTCGCGGATGGGGGAGCCCTGGCGGGCGGCGAACCGGACGCCGAGGCGGCGGCCGAGTTGGTGTTCGACGGCGCGTTCGTAGGAGACCCGGGCGGCGATGGTGGCCTGGTAGAACGCCTTGGAGTCGAGGGCGAGCCAGGTTTCGCGGCCGTCGCGGGTGATGCGGACCTTGGAGCTGACGATGATGTGCGAGTGCAGCTGCGGGTCCTTCTCCCGGCTCATGCGGTGGTCGAAGACCATCGCGGCGAGCCCGTCGGTGTCGACCTGCACGATGCCGTTGGTGCCGAGCCGGGTGAACGCCCCGTGCGCGCGTAGGTGGGTGAGGGCGGCGCGGACACCGTCGTGATGCGCGGCCATCACCTGCTGTTTGACGCGGTTGTCGCCGAACGCCCACAACAGGCTGACGCTTTTCACGGGCGATACGGTCACGTCGAAACCGGCGACAGGGTGCCGTTCGGGGGCGGTCCAGATCCGCAGCCACACCTGCGCGATCTGCTCGTACGTGGCATCAGGGGGCAACGCCGCCCACGCCTTCTCCACGGCGGCTTGCCGGGCGTCGTCGTCCGTCGCCTCGAATTTGCGCCACATCCGGCCGAGCCGCTCACCGGAATCGGGATGGCTGCCTTCGCCGATCAGGTTCTGCATCTGCTTCTCGGTGACCTGCCCGTCGACGCCGAACAACGCCCGGCTGTCGCCCGCCCACCAGCCGGGCGCCTCGCCATGTGCGGCGGGGTCGGCGTGGTAGGCGACGGCGGCGTTGGGTGCGGCAGGTCGGAAGTCGTGCCGGCCGGTGGCGACCTGCCGGGTCAGATAGGTGATCCCGGCCCCGGGCGCAATGCGGGTGACCGTGAGCATGCCGCCAACCGTAGGCACTCGCCGGGCCCTTTTCGACATTGGAATGCCAGGGGGTGTGCTTCTTCCGAGAAGGGGTTAGAGAGCTCTCTGATATCTGTGCTGATGGGAGCCGGTGTGAGCAATGTTGAACGATTGAGCGACAATTTAGAACTAACATTCAACGATTGCCAAGTGTGGAGGGTGAGCGTGTGAAATAGGTAGCGTCATGGCATGGCTAGCAAAACGACGAACAGTGCTATTGAGGCGTTGGAGCGGCGGCACGCGGCGGAACGCGCCGCGTTGAAAGCGGCGGCGGACGCGGGTGCGGCGGTCCGCCGCGCGCAGCAACGGCGCGCGGCGGAAGTGGCGCGCCTGGATGAGATGGTGGCAGGGGCGGAACGCGGCGCGGATGTGGCGTTGGCGGTCCTGGCGTCGCTGATGGCGGCGGACGTCGCTGCGGTGCTGACAGAGGAAACCCCGGCGCGGGTGCGGCTGGGACTCCAGCGGGCGCCGATGGAGGACGTCAACGCGCGCGTGGGGGAGTTGACCGACGGTGTCCCGGTGGTGCGGCGCCGGGGCCGTCCGCGCGGAAGCGGACGGCCCGCACGCGCGGCCGGTGCCGGGTCGACGGTGGTCACCGGCGGTGTGAGCGAAGCGGGTGTGCCGGGTGCGGCTGCCGGTCCGGCGGATGATGCGCCGTTCAGCGGGATGCAGCCGCCGCGCTAGGTGTGTCGGTGAGGATCAGGCCGTACCGCTCGCAGACCGCTTCGATGCGCTGCGATGTTGCGGTGCCGTGGCGTTGGTTCGTTGACGCGAGGGGTTCGATTTCGGCGGCGAGCGCGGCGAGTTCATCGAGGGTGAGAGTCGCCGTCGGGGCGGTGATGATGGGCATGGGTGGGCTCCGTCTCGGCGTTGCTTGTGGTGTTGAGGCCGCGTGCCGGGCGGGTTAGGCTGGTGGCGGCCTTTCTGCCGACGCGTAAGCGTCGGCGTGCTTGGTCGGTGTTGGCCGACGGACTTGCCCGTACATCTCCTTGGAGGTGTCCCCGAGAGGGGCCGTCGGCCTCAAAATTCTCTGCGCCCGTCCGTGGCGCGGCCGTGGGCGAGTCGCGCGGTAGCCCGTGTCGGCGTGCTCGATGCGCGTCGACGCGGAGTATGCGCCGCTGCCGGTGTGCGGGCTTGCGTAAACGCGGTGATGGCCGGGGACCATGTGTGGTCCCCGGCCATCGGTGTTCCTAGAACGGGCAGGGTAGATCGTCGATGTTCAGCGCCGGTGTTGCCGCGCTGTGCAGGATGCCCATGACGGCGGGGGTCTCGCAGCTCCCCTCGCGGGTGGCGTCGGCGGTGAGGGTCGCGCCCATGTCGTCCGGAACCTTCGCGTACATGCTCGCCAGCTCGATAGCGGCGGCCGGGTCGGTGACCTCGCGGAAGTCGGTGCCGATCTCAAAGGTGGGGGCGTCGAACTCGTCGTCATCGTCGGTGAGGTAGACGTGCGTGAAGAACGAACCGAGCGGGCGGTCCCATCCGATGACGACACAGGAGACGGTGCCGGGGTCGAGCAGTGTGAGGTCGTGACGGCTCACGGTGTGGCCTCTCTTCTGTTGTTGTGCTTTTCGGTGTCGCCAGGGTTTGCCCTCCCTGACTGATTTCCATCTTACGCCATTTATCGATGAAAGTCGATAAATGTTGAGGCTGTCCTGATTCTTTCGCGCATTGCTTTGGCGTGCCGAAAAAGCGTCTGTGCAGCTAGCGGCGGTGCTTTTGACACTTCGGCACTTTTTCGGCCGCAGGCGGCGAGCTTGCTCGCCTGGTTGCGGCCGACGGGAGCCAAATTCGGTGCGGGGGTTTCGAGTAAAAGATTATGCGGGGTTTGCATAATGTTTTAGGAGCCCGCAGCGGATTTGGTGGACGGCGGGCGCAACCTACACTCGTGGCGTAGCCAGTGGCCGAAAAAATGCTTTGAGCAGCGCGGCCGAAGGCCGCTTCCGGTCTACCGGGCCGTCAAGGCCCGGCCGGGGTAAGCGCCCAGGCGCGGCACGCTGCTCGGGACGCCGATCTGCCGGCGTCCGCCCGGCAGATCGGCTGTGGGGAGGAGAGCCGACGGGCAGCTCCTCCCCGGCTGGCTGTCAGCGGTGGCCGTAGTTCACAACGGTGCGGTATTCGCGGTAGTCGGCAGGACTGGCCGGGTCGAAGACGTCCTTCTCGCCGGCGAGAACGTAGCGGCGGCGGGGGTGTCGGCCGGTGCGGGCCTCGCGACGCTGATGGCGGTCGGCGAAGGGCAGATCCTGGTACATGGCGTCGCCTCCTGGCGGACAGATCGGGGTGCGGCGGCGCCCGGCGGGGAGCCCGGGGCTGTCGCGCTGACGCGCCGGTGTGGGATCGGCCCGGCTGGTGAGGGGCAAGCCGGGTGTCGGCCAAGAGATCTTGGAAGCGCAGCGTTCCAAGCCGTCGGTTGTGTGCGGTCCGCTGCGCTTCCAAGATGTGTTGCCGGGCTTGCCGCCGCCGGACGGGTCGGTCATCGCTTCCGGGCTGGCAGACGCGACCCCGGTGTCCTCGCTGTTCGACCGCACCCCGGTCACCGCCAGAGGCAGCCAGGACCAGGGATCGACCTTCGACGGCTGGCAGCGTCGTGTCCGCGCCGGCCACCATCGCCGCGGTGCCACCGGAGAAGGACGTATGCCCGGTCGGTCACGGCCCGGCTGATCGCCGCACGGTCGAATCGAGGTCCCGCGGACATGTTGTCGGTGGGCAGGAGCGCCAGGCCTCGACTACTCAGGCTGCGCCGCGGGGGTGAAGACTCCACGCCGAGCCGGGCGCTGGCGTCGGCGACGAAGCGCCACAGGTCGGGATCCTCGGTCTGAGTGTCTGCGGCGAGCAGGACGAGGTCGGCGGTCCCGTGCTGCTCGGCGACGCGCATGGCGGTCGCCCAGCTTCCGATGCCACCGGAGAACTGGACGACATGCATCGTCATGGCTGCCTGCCGAGGGCGTGTCGACAGATCCGGCGGCGGATGACGCAGCAGACGGGTTGCGCATGGGTGGGCTTTGGGTTCACGAGATCCTCCGGGAGCTGGGCGACTGCGCTCGATAGAGCCGCCGACGCGGCGGTGTGGACGAGCGAGGCAGTCAGGAGTGCATGCCGACGGGTGGGCTGATCAGTGCAGCGTGAGCAGGGCAAGCAGCGGCGTCTTCTCCAGCACCGCCAGCGCGACAACGTGCGCGGCAAGCAGGCCGGCGAGGTGTACCACCGGGTGGCCCAAGCGGCGAACCGTGGTGCGCAGCGACCGGGGGCTGCCGGTGGTGGCCTGCTCGGTGGTGGTGACGTCGGTGTTGTCGTTCATGGCGCTGCCTTCCGGAGGTTGCGGATGGGCGGCGTCGCCGGGTCACACCGGTGCCGCCGCGCTGACAGGACCTGAGGGGACCGGCGCGGCGGGGGCTGGCAAGCCAGCTCTCGAGTCAAACATCTTGGAAGCGCAGCATGGTGGGCGTAAGAGGGAATCAGTGCTGCGCTTCCAAGATGTTTTGCCGGCTTGCCCGGCCGTCGATCGGGGCGGTCATCACTGAGGACTGGCGAACGCGGTGGCCCGGGGTTGCCACCGCGTTCGCCGGGCCAGCTAGCTCGGAGCTCGCGTGAGACGGCACGCCGGGTCTGTCGCGAGTGGCTGTGGGCGAGCGTCTGATAAGCCCGGCGGCGGTGGAAAGCCACCGCTTGGGTGCGACGCCGAAGCGATAGCGGTCCAGCCGGGCAGGTCGCATACCGGCCATTAGAGATCACCCGCGGTGACAATCGGCCAGCCGCCCGGGCCATCGCGCAACACGACCCGTTCGACTGCGTATGCCGACTGACAATGAGGGCAGACAGAGGAACTGGTAGAAGCAGGCGAGCAGGACTGCTCGATAGGTGAACGTACAGAAAGACGGCGTGCAGGCCGGTCCGCGAACGCGGACCGGCCTGCACGGGGGCGGGCTCAGCGGTGGTGCACGAGTTGCGGGTCGGTGACGGTGTCGGGCCATGCGTCGGCGGCGATGCGCTCGCCGTGCGGGCTGACGACGAGATCGCCGCTACGCTGCCTGCGCGCCGGGTCGGTGGCCGGTGCGCTTGCCGTCAGGGGCAGGAGGTCGGTCGGGGTGATGTTGATGACCGGCTCGTCGCTTCGGTCGAGGTAGGAGAAGAATTTCTTCACCGTGACGAGCACCTCAGTACCGGGCTTGAGGGAGCGGGCGAGCAGCATCTGCTGTTCGTCCCAGCAGGTCACCTCGAACTCCATCGGGGCGGTCGTGATCCACCCACCGTCTTTGCGGTAGCCGGTGCGATGGACGATGCGGAACTTGACGAAGGCGCGCCCGGAGCCGGGGGTGTGCCCCTGCTCGCAGCGGCCGGTGACGGTGCCTTGGACGAGACAGCTGAACAGTTGCTTCGACGGGCTCTGGCTCATGACGAAACTCCCCGGGGTCGGAATGTGGGCTGCACGAAGCCCCTGGGGCCGGCCGTGGGCCGGCCCCAGGGCGGCCGGTCAGGCGGGCTGCAACTCGCGCTCGGGCTCGTCGGCGGTGGCGGGGTCCCAGGCGTCGCCGGCAGGCTTGTCGTCGGCCACCGGCAGGGCGCCCTTGAAGCGCATGGACACGGACACGTTCTCGGCGCTGACCTGCAGGACGCCGCCGAGCGTGCCGTCCTGACGGTTGAACGGCCACACGTCCAGGTCGTCGCGGGCCTTGACGGCGACGGTGTCGCCCTTGCTCAGCTCGGCGCATCGTTCGGCGAGGTCGCCCCAGGCGGTGACCTGCACCCACATGGGGGTCGTGTCGACCCATTGCCCCTCGCCGTTGCGGCGGCGGCGGTTGTGGGCGACGCGCAGCCGGCAGAGGGTCTGTCCACCGGCGGTGATGTCGAGCTCGGGCTTGGCGGCGAGGTTGCCCTCGAAGGTGAGGGTGAACTCCGACATGGCTGACTCCGATCAGATGATGCGGTGCGGCCCGGTGGCGCCGGTGCGGATCGGGTGATCCGGGCGCCGTGGTGCCGCGCTGACGGGGCCGGTCAGAGCCCGCCTGTGGGCCGAGGGGCGCAAGCCCCGATTGAGTCAGAAGATCTTGGCGTCGAGCATCGCGAGACGGTGTGGGCCAAGATGTTCTGCCGGGGCTTGCACCCCTGGCCTGGGTGGGCTGACCTTCGGGTCCCTCAGCAGCGGAACCAGCGGCCGCCGACGGACCGGCCGATCCCGGACGCGGCTACCGCAGCACCTCGACGCCGACGAGCAGCCGGATGTTCGCCGCCGAGCGTCGGCACTGCGCCGGTTCCGGTCGCGCATCGTTCGGCGCCGCCGTCCCCGATGGTGTGCCCCGCCGAGGCCTGCGCCCGCGATGGTGGGCGTCGCGCCGCTGCAGCGCGGTGGTCGCGCGCAGTAATGGCAGCCAAGGAGGCCGTCACTCGGGTGGTCCGGGCCACGTACGGGCGGGGGCTCTGCGTGGGCGTCGGTGGGACACGCTCCGCGCGACGCCGAGAGCGCGGGGGTGACGCAGTCCCGCGCGCCATCCCGATGCGAGGGTGCGCTGGACCTCGGCGCGTCCGAGCCCGGTGCTCAGGGCCGCGTCCGTGAGTGCGCGGCGTACTGCGGCCTCGTCCATGCTGGTGTGCGCGGCCAGCTGGCCGAGCCGGAACGCGGCCCGGTTCAGTGCGTCGTTTCGGCCGCCGCCGCTGATGCGCCGACCGCCGCGGATCACCGGGCGGGGAGCGCGGCGTACGCGGTCGACTTCCCCGGCGAGTGCCGCCTGCGCGTAGCGGTCCAGATCGGCGATCGGGGCCACCGCTGGCGCCGGCGATGATGGTGATGGGGGAAGGACCAGGGTGCGTAGCTGCGGCGGGCAGGGAGGTAATTGGGCGTCCTTCCAGGGCTGCTGGAATGTGTAGCGGGAGCCGGTGGCGTGCAGCGAAGGTGGTGCGACGATGAGACCGCCGCGGCCGCGCCAGTCCACGCCGGGCAGGATGGCGACCCGGCTGGGCAGCTCGCTGGCGGCGTACCACAGGTGCCAGCCCGATCCGGTGCGGATCAGCGGGCCGGGCGGACGGATGACGTCGAGCACGTCGAGCACGTGGCGCAGCCCGCTGCTGGTGTCGATGTCGCAGACATCGAGCACGGTGCCGGTGGCCAGGCCGATGTTCGCGTGCGGCCAGCGCGACCACCACGCCCGGATGACCAGCGGTTGTCGAGACGCGTCGTGCAGGCCATGACGCACGCGCGGATGCTTGCCCGGTGACGGGCACGCCGCGCCGGCACGGCAGCTGCACCGGCCGTCGGCATCCGGGGTGTGCAGGGGAAGCACTGCGATTCCCGCCGCGGCGTAGCCGATGGCGGCCGCCACGAGATCCGCGGTGGTGACGGATCCGGCGGCGTTCACCACACACCTGCACAGGGCCGGTGCAGCCGGACCGCGGCGCCGGTGCATTCAGCGTGGCTCCGGGTGAAGCCGCGGTCGGGCGGTCGGCGACCCACGCGCCGCGAGGGCGGTAGCGGACGCGGACCAGGGCGGTGGCCGGCGAGGCGCACGTGTGACACGACGCGGCGGTGGGGCGCGGCAGCGTGACGGTGACCCGACAGCGGCGCTGGCGCCGAACGGGGATCACAGATGCCAGGTCTGCGTGCCGGAGGAGAGAAACGACGCACAACAAACTCCTTCAAGGGAAAGGCGCCGGCGATGGGCGCAGGAGAAGACGCGGTTGTTCGTTCCGTGCGTGGCATGGGGGTTCGCGGCGGTGGAAGCCGGCAGCCGGTCGCGGTGACGGTCGGCGGCGGGCGCCGTGCGGCACGGCGCCGTGCCGTGTCCGGCCGCCACCGACGGTGGCGGCCGGACACGGCACTCAGCGCGGCGGCAGCTGGCGGGTGGGCTGGCGCAGCTTCGTACGCAGCAGCTGCTCCTGATCGTCGATGAGGGCGCCCTCGAGTGCTTCGTAGTGGACGCTGGCGTCACCGAGCTCGATCGGTGGCAGCTCGGCCTGCTTCCACATGCGGGCGTACAGGCCGGCGGCGCTGGTGTTCAGCGGTACGCGCTGGCTGACCTCGCACAGCGCGACGCAGCATTCGGCGGCGGTGCCGGGCCGGGTATCGGCACCGGCGGCGACGCGGTCGAGCAGTTCCCGGCAGTGCGCGCGGAAGACGAGGTCGTTACGGGCCAGTACGTCACTGGTCGGGGTGAGCAGGATGAAGCTGCGCCAGATGTCGTCCTTGGCCTGCGGGTGGCGGTCCTGGGCCTTGCTGATTTCGTCTTCGGCCAGGGTCATGGCATCGAACACCGTCTGCAGAGTCTGTTCCGTGTCGGTGAACAGCTGCGCGAGGTCCATGGGGGCATCTCCTTGCTGAAGCAGGCGGGGACCGGCGTCGCCGTCATCGACGGCTCGGGTCGCGGGGGACCGGCCGCCTGGCCTGGGGCTGCCGGGCAGCCGGTCCGCTGTGCCTGCTGGCGGATACGACAAAGCCCGGACCGCGAGCGGCGGACCGGGCGTGGAGCGCGAGCGATAACTCAGCGAGGGCGGGAGAACGGTGTGACGGTCACCGGGCACTCGGTGGCGGCGGAACCGCCGGAATGAGACGAGTACGGTGCGGTCAGGTGCCGACCGGGTCGACCTCGTAGTTGTCCGCCGCCTGAGGAAACGCGGTGATCGACGACATGGCGTCGAGTCGACTCTCGGCCGTGCGGACGAGGTCTTCGGCGAGGCCACGGGCTGCCTCTTCGCTGGTCGCCGTCACTCGGATCCTGAGTTCGATCGTGGTGGTGACGTCGAAAACACGTTCGCGCAGCGGCAGCTCGATGGTCAGGTCTTCGTTGAGCTCGTCGATGACGCGGTCGTAAACGCGGCACCAGCCGCGGTCGTCGGCCTCCTGGATGAGCCGTTCGCCGATGCGGGCGATGTCGTCGCGGTGCCGCTGCTCGGCGGCGTCCGCCCGCTGGCGCTGCTGCTCGACGGCGGCATGAGCGGCGGTCAGCACATCCGGCAGCTCCTGCTGGCCGTGTACATCGGTGTCGCTGGATGAGGTGATCGCGGGTGTGGTCATGTCGGGACACTCCTTCTTTGCGGTGAGGGGTGGAGGGCCGGTGGCGCACGGTCAGGGTTTGGTGATCCACCGGCCGGGCTGCGGAGCGTCGAACGGATAGCTCGGCAGGTGCTCGTGTTCGCCCACGAACGCGCCCGGGGTAGCGGGCTGCCACCGCGCCCCGACTCCGGGGTCTGTCGTGACGGCGTGGCAGCCGACGGCGGTGCACCGCCGTGGTTCCGGCTGGAAGGCGATGCCGTAGTGGTAGCCGTCGTCGGTGCTGGCGTACAGCGACAGGGGCCCGTCGGGGTGCAGCACGTGACGGGCGCCGGGCGGTGAGGTCAGCAGGGCGATGAGCTGCTGGACCCAGCTGATGGCGGCCATCCGGTATCGGGTGCTGTCGGCGCCGTAGGCGTTCGCGAGCGCGGTGAGGTGGTTGCCGCAGGCGGTGATCATGGCGGCGGCGCCGCGGCCGATGTCGAGGCGCAGGATGTGCAGGTGGGTGTCGGGCGTGCCGAGGTGCGGGGTCGGTACGGCCGGGTCGTCGTAGGCGGCCGGCATCAAAGCTGCCAGGACCATGCCGGTGGAGACCGCAGCGTCCCAGGCGTAGGCGTGGTCGGTGACAGCCATGACGATCGCGGTCCACTGGCTGACGGGAATGGCGTACCGGCTGCGGTCGAAGCCTTCGCCGGGGCTGCGGTCGCGCAGGGTCTGGCCGCTGTCGGCCAGCAGCGCGTCGAAGACGGTGGTGACGACCGCGTCGACCAGCGCGCGCGGGCAGTCGGCGTCGCCGTGCAGGTGTTGCCGGACGTCGTGCAGCTCGGCGTCGGTCAGCGGGCGGCGCACGAGAGGGACTTCTCGAGGTAGGGCGGCAGGGAAATGAACGCTCATGGCGGCGACTCCTGGTGGACGAGGCTGTCCCGGCCCGCACGACAGCGGCCGGGGCAGAGGCGGCGGCAGCAGGTGGTAGAGCGGCCTACGTACGCCGGCGTCTTGTTGGCGTTGGGGCAGCCGCGGTGGTCTGCGCCGTCGAGGCGCAGACCACCGCGGCGCGTAGAGATCAGGCAGCGTCGGCGAACTCGTCGACGTGGTGCGGCTGGTCGACGTGGTGCGCCTCGCCAGCGTCGTCGGTAGGAAAGTCGTCCAGGAAGGTCGAGACCTCGGCCGCGACGGCATCGGTGTCCCCGTCCGAGCCGGGCACGTCGACGTTCGCCTCGTGCTCGCCGCCGCCGGGGTCCTGCGGGATGTCCATGTCCGGCGCCGTGACGGACGCCTCGACCTGCTCCTCGCCGTCCTCGTCCTCGTCGTCGGGGGTGAGGTCGGCCTTCCAGGACTGGTAGAGCTCCTGCTCGTCATCGGTCAGCGGGTACTTGCGCCGGCGCAGTTCGTCGTACCAGCCGACGGCCGCCTCCACGTCGAGCCAGTACCGGCGCGAGCCCGTCGCGGCCAGCAGGTTGTACTCCAGCGCGCAGATGTACTTCGCGACCAGGCTGCGCCGCAGCCGGTCCTCGCCGGCGCTTTGCAGGGTGTCGTTGTCGGAACCCCCGAGGGAGCGGTACAGCTCCTCCAGGTCGGCGGAGCGGCCCATCGCCTTGCCGAGGGTGGCCGTGCGCAGCGCCGGCACGAACAGAGCCCGGGCGCCCTTGGCGGTACCGAACGTGGCGAGGATGAAGTCGTGGCGCACCTGCGCGGCCAGCTCGAGACGCTCCTGCAGCTCCTTGGCCCGCTGCTCCTCGAGTTCCTTGGCAGCGATGTGCTCCGGACTCAGACCATGGTGCGCTGCCGGAGTCGGCTCGCGCCGGGTGTAGCCGCGGGCGTCGGGGTCGTCGCAGTACACGACGGTGCGCGCCTGACCGCCGTCCTTTTCCACGAACGCGTGGAAGCCGGGCTCGGTCCGGACCGCCTCGATGTCCACCGGCTGGCCGTCGGCGTCGACGAGCAGGTCGGCCGGCACCGCGGTCGAGTCGTAGCCGAAGCCGCGCGGCTTGGGCGTGACATCGACGCTGTCCAGAACCAGGCGCGCCTTGGCCAGTTCCCTGTTTCGCGCGTAGGTGCGCTTGTCGCGCAGCCGGGACAGTTCGTGCTTGAAGCCGTACTCGTTGTCCAGCTTGTCGAGCAGCCTGCGCTCGGCGTCGGGGTCGTCGGCGAACTCCTCCAGGGCGTGGGCCTGCTCCAGCGTGAGCGTGCCCTGGTTGAGGGCGCGCTGCGCGGTTGCCGGCAGAGTTCGCGCCTTGACGGCGGTGCGGACCTGGCCGACGTCCATGCGGCGGGCGTCGGCAACCTGCTGATCGCTCATGCCGAGATCCAGCAGCATCTGGTAGGCGTGGGCCTGCTCGATGGGCTCCAGGTCCTTGTGGTGGTCGTTGAGTTCCAGCATCTGCAGGATGAGCTGAATGTCGTCGTCGGTGTCCGCGATGAAGCACGGCAGATCGAAGCGTTCGGCGTCGATCGCCGCCTGGCGGCGCCGCAAGCCGTCGACGACGGCGAAGTGCTCGACGGGTTCCGCATCCTCGATCGGCTCGCCATCGGCGTCGGTCGGCGGGAGGAAGCCGAGGGAGCGCACCACCAGCGGGAGGCGGACACCGAACAGGCGCACGGAGGCGACCAGGTCGCTCAGGTCGCCCAGCTGTGTGCGCTTGAAGCCCTGAGGTTCGTGCAGGTAGCGGGCGTCGAGGATCCCCGCACGAAACGGCAGCTGCTGCGATTCCTGACCGGTGTTGAGCTGCACGGGCCCGTCGACGATTTGGCCGACGATGACAGTCGGGGCGGCAACCAGGTCGGTGCCGGTGGAGCCCGTGTCCTGCTCTCCGGCGTCGGGCACCAGGATGTCGGGCTCGGAACCTGCGGTGGTGCTGGTGTCGTTGACAACCGTGGTCACGATGCATTACCTCCACGAACGGAAGAAGGGGAAGTTCGCTCGGGCGGGCGCCCGAGCGGGGCTGGCCTGATCCGCACCAGGCCGGCCGATCGGCGCGGGCCTGCACGGCCCACCCCTGCGGCGACATCGCTGACGCAGTGGCTGTGCAGGGGTGGGCCTTGCGGGGCAAGCCGCGGGCGGTCAGGATCAGTGGCCAGCCCACGCCGGCACCCGCACCGCAGCCGCAGAGCCGCCACGGCAGCCGGCCCTGCGAAGGCGGAATATCGGGGAAGCAGCATGTAGCTGCTATGCAGGGCCACGGCGGGGTGCCGAGGCGAGCTGGCCACGACGGCAGTCGTCAATGGGTGGTAGGTCGCCGTAGGCGCTGCGCGGGCAGACGCGTGCGCACGACGCTGGTCACCAGCCGGGTCAGCTTGTCCCCCGGGCCGTCGCGGATGGCGTGCCTCAACGCCACCGTGGCCAGGGCGTGTTCGTTGCGCCGCCACGCGCACCACGCAGCCAGCGTTGCCGGACCCGTGATGTAGCGGTGCGGGACACGGCGGGTTACATCGAGCCACAGGTCGCGCTGCCACATGCAGGCGCACGCGGCGCGCCAGGCCGCTTCCTGGGCGTCGCGGCCGGTCAGCGCGACGGCCAACGGGGCGAGCTGTCCGGTGGTGAGGCGGCGGCCCTGGTTGGCGTGGGCCAGCACGTCATCCAGTAGCCCGGCAACGGCGAGATCCTGCGGGAGGACCGCCAGAGCTGCCTCTGTCTCGGCTTGGGCGACGAGATCGGGGGCGACGAGCGTCTGCAGCGCGTGCCGCGACGGCAGCGCCACCATGCCTTCGACGGTCAGCTGGGTGGCGACGCGGGTGTTGGCCGGGTCGACATCGACGCCGCGGCTGGCCGGGCAGGTGCAGCCGTCGAGGAGGCAGACGCACCGGGTTCCGGCGACCAGCAGCACGGCGTGCAGCGGCAGGAACAGGTCGAGGATCCGTGCGATGCCGGCGAGAGTGGAGCGCGTCGGGGGTGGGCCGTAGCCGATCAACGCGACCTCGGTGCAACCGTCGGCCGGTGCACGTATCGCGAGGTGCTCGGTCAACGTCTCGGCGGAGGTGCGCAAGGGTTCGGCGGCCACGCCGAGGATCTGCTGGTCGGCGCCAAGGTAGACGGCGACGATCTCGGTGACCGGGTGGTAGCCCAACAGGTAGGGCACGGCGCCCAGGAGGTCGTTGGGGCTGCGGAAGACAGTGTCGGAAACGGGGTCGGTCATGGGGCAGGGCACCTTTCGGAGGAAGCGGCACCAGATCCGCGGCGCCGACGCGGTCAGCTGCGGCCTTCGCCGGTAGGCGACATCGGCACCTGTGGCCATAGGGCGATGCCGATGCGGTGGGCCGGTCGCTGTCCGCCTCGGCCGCTGTCGAGCCGAGCTACTGCACGCGGAAGCGCTATCGACTGGCGGCCGGAGTGTCGGCGGCGGGGCGCGGCGGAAGCTTTCCGAGCACACGCACGGTCGTGGTGGCCTTGATCGGCTTGTCCTGCGGGCCGCGCAGATGCGGCCGCACCACAATCCAGTCCCGCAACGTGCGGCCGGGCCCGTACCGCTGGTGCCGCCAGCGGGGCGTGACCCACCAGCGGTAGTCGCGGTCGACCGCGGCGATCGAGCCGTGGTGCCGGGTGGCCGAGGACGCGTTGCGGGTGCCGCGGATGCGGACCAGCGAGATTTCAGGTTCGGGCCGTCCCAGGCGCTGGTAGCTCTTGCGGACCGACCTGTCGACCCGTGCCGGTGCTGTCTCGGCGAGCCGCTGACGGATGAGGCGCCACGTCGTCACCGGTGCTGCTGCAGGATGCGCGGCGGTGACAGGCTGGCCGGGGCGCAGCACGACGGAGAAGGCGGGGATCAGCCAGCCGACCTCGGCGCGGAGCCGCTGCACCGCCGCAGGTGGGAGACCGTCACCGATGCTGCGGTAGCCGATGATCTGCACGGCGTCGCCGTGGCTGCTCCAGGACGCCGCGACGCAGCGCCGCCGCGCGTCGACCGGCTGCGACCATGCCGCGAAGCCGTGCGCGGCCGGCAGGTCTCCGGGAGCGAACGCCATCCTGGGCATGACCTGTGCCGCGTTGCGGGTGAGGTCGGTGAACTCGTCGTCGACCCAGTACAGGCGTGTGGTCGTCAAGCTGTTCGCCAGCGCCGTGCGGGTGGCGGGCTGGCCGAGCCCGAACGGCAGTGCATCGCCGCCGGCGATCAGCGCGGCGAGCCGGTCGCGGACCTTCGGCAGGGTCGGCGCCGGCAACGGATGCGGCTCCCACCGTCCCGAGACGGCCAGTTCCCGGCCGGGATCCAGCGTGGCCAGGACCTGCTCGAGCACTACGGACAGGTGCTCGTGAGCTTCGGGAGCGAACGCCATGCCGTGTGTCAGGATGCGGTCCAGTAGACCGTGCAGGTTGCGGGACTCGACGTACTCGGCGCACTCGAAGCAGGCAGACCAGCGGGTGCCGTAGTCGCGCACGTAGGTGCCCTGGCCGGTGTCGACGTGGAGCTGGACGCGGTGCGCCGTCGCGTAGACGAACAGGATCTTCGCATCGGAGCAGAAGTCGCAGACGTAGGTGGCCTCCACGGCGTCGGCGGGGACCGGTACCGGCGGGTGGTCGGCGCGCTGCCAGATCGGATGCTCGAACGACACGATGCCCGACGGCCACTCGGCGTGCCGGTTGAGCGGGCTGGCGCAGGTGCGGCAGGCGAACCGTCGCGCCGACGCGTCGCCTGTCGTGTTACCGGTGGTCACGACATGCTCCGCGGTGGTGAACGCCGTGCCAGCTGGCATGAAGGCCGTTGCGCTCGATCAAGTGCGTGTCGGCAGCGCCGGTGTTGCCCTCGAGGCACCGCCTGGTCGACGCGGTGGCAGCCAGCGTCGACCGTCGAACGGGGGTATGGGAGTCGGTGGTGTGCCGGAGAAACAGCCAAGACATCGAAGGCTCCGCAAGAATGAAGCAGGGGCGCCCACCGCGTTGGTGGGCGCCCCTGACAGGCGATCGGCAGAAAGCGGTTGGTCAGGCCGCGGCGGCGGCCACGCGCAGCGCCTCCGCCGCAGTGGTCTCCAGGCGGTAGGCCGCGTCCGCGTCGGCGATGCTGCGCGCCACGGAGGTGACGGCCTGCATGACGCCGCCGGCGCTGAGGTCGGCGCCGGCGATGAAGTGCGCCAGGATCGCGGTCTGCTGTTCCTGCGTGTACTTCAGCCGCTGCGAAACGACCTTGATCGTCTCGTCCGGACGGGTGACCGCCACGCCGGCATCGCGTTCCAGGTCACGCACGGCGCGGGTGACGAAGTCGACGTCCAGGTAGGCGCGGACCGCGTCGACGGTCTGCGAGGTGATCAGCCCCAGCAGCCGACGCATCGTCTCCGGGGACGCGTCGATGACGCCGTCCTCGTCGGTGATCCGCGCGCCCAGGTGCGTGCGGCCGATCGTGCCGCGGTCCACGGTCTGGCCGTTGGAGCACACCTCGATCCGCAGGTACGGGGCGAGGGTGTACTTGCCGTAGCCGGTCTCGGAGTTGGTCAGCATGAACCCGCCGGAGATGACCGGCAGGTCGCTGCCACGCCTTCCGTTGAACGGCGAACGGTAGTTGCGCAGCAGCTGCGGCGCCATGACCTGCACCTCGGGGGACACGAACCGCACGTACATGCGCCGCTCGGTCAGATCGCACGAGGCGACCTGCACGCCGACCCCGGCCTGGCGAATGCCGTCGAGGGCGGCCATGAGTACGTCCAGGTTGTCGATGCGCAGGTACCGGTCGGACAGGAACGCCCTCGCGGTGCCGTCCCCGCCGGTGCTGTCGTGGCGCAGGCAACGCACCAGGAACCGGCGGTCGTCACGCTCGAGCCACCTGTTGATGTTGTAGTCCAGCAGTGGCACGTCCTCGGCGGCCATCCGCCGTAGATAGGGCATCGGAATGTCGAGCTTCGCGCTGACCCCGCCCAAGGCGATGTCGCTGAGAGCGAAACTGCCCGGGGCCATGGTGACCCCCGCCGAGCTCAATACCGGCGAGGTCCCAGGGATGACCAATCTGGCACCGTCGGAGTGCAACGTGCCGGCGGCGGCGATGACATCGACCGCGCGGGTCTTCTGATCGTTGAGTACCGTGGCCAGGCTGTTCAGGCCGATGTGGCGGTTCGGTGCGACGGCGAGCGTCGGCTGAGCCATGAGTAGTGCCTTCCGGGCGAGGCCGCCTCCCGCAGGAGGCGGCCGGCGGGCACGCCCGCCCGGCCGTGGCCGGCGGGGCGAGCGCGTGCTGGCCCGCCGGTGCCGGGGCCGCGCCCGGGCGAGCCGGGCGGCAAGGCACTGGGAACGAGAAGATCTCTGGCCGAAGGCCAAGATGTTCTCGCTCCGCCTTGCGCCCGGCGCCGGGTCGGCCACCGTGCCCGGCCAGCACAATCGCCCTGGCCTCGCCCGGCCGGCGATTCCGCGTTCTCGGGCCATGCCGTGATGAGCCATGTGGATCAACCCGAGGGTTCGCCTCGTGTCGGTGGCTCAGGCTCAGCGACGGAGCCGTCGAGGCTCCAGGTGGCACCGACCCAGGCCGGATACGGACCGGCGCTCGCACGGTCACCCGGATACGACGGCCGACCAGGATCGTAGGTCCGCAAACGTCGATACACCAACCGGCTCGGCTCGGGCGTAGCGCCCGCCGGGCGTTCGACATAGCGTTCCGACAACACCTGGACGTAGTCGACCTCCGAGGCGAAGGCGACGTACTGTCCAGCCAAATCGTCCCGCCGAGCCGGTCGCAGCACGCGACCGACACGGGATACCAGCCGGTCACCGCGTAGGTGACCAGATGACCGCAGGACAACGCCAGCTCGAACACGCACAGCCGGTGCACTTCCCGCGAATCCTGCGCCTGCGCGCTCCTGCTCGGTCCTGCGGCGTCGTGGCACGGTTGGCAGATCGGACCGAGATCGACGTCGTAGCCGGCGTCGCACGCCTCGCACACGATGCGCAGACAGCTACGGCATTCCCCAGAAGCGATGTCGGTCAGGTCGGCGCCACAGAACCCGCACGGGCCGCTCAGACAGACGTCGGTGTCTGGCCAGGCCGGTGTTGCTCGCACGGATGCTCAGCCATGGCGACGTCCGTCGCGGTTCGGAGCCGCCTCTTCGGCTGCTGGCCGGCCAGCAACGAGTGCAGGTTCTGCCAGCGGCGGATCCGATGCCTTCGGGTATGCCAGCGCCGCCACGGCGATGTGTGTGCGCCCATGCGACCGATTCCCACCGACGATCAGATATCGATGACTACCGGGATGCCTGACCCGCGTCGCACCGATTGCGGCAAGCGCTGACCGTAGCCACGCGCCCAGATCCTCGGAAGGAGCCGGCTCACGGGCGCCGAGGTCGACCAGTCGTGCCACGACGCCGCGAGCGCCGCGCTCACCGGCGGTGATCTTCGCGGCGGCACGTGCAATGGCACTGTCGCATCCGGCAACATGATCATTGAGCGAGGCGGGGTGCGGCCCGCGTACACCGCCGAACACGCCTGATACACCGTGCCCACATGTCCAGGCTTGATCAGCTGGAGTCCACGGGCGGTGCGGCGCAGCCGCGGCTGAGGGTCGGCGTGAGCGACCACACCGCGCAGCCCGGTCTCCGCCGCCCGCCGTAGCGCACGGATGGTGAACCAGCTCTCCTGGCGGAGTGCGCGGATTCGTCGATGACGAATTTGTTCATCTGCTACCCAAGGAGAAATTTCACCGCTGGCCGGCGGCAGGGGTGAAGAGCAATCAACCTGGTCGGCCAGCCTGAGCGGCGAACTGGCTCGGTATGGCTTTGGCCTGGTTGCATGGTGTTATGCGCCGCAGTCCTGCAGCCCTCGCGATCGTGGCCAGCGGGAGTTGTGCCGTCCTGGCCGCGCTGGCGGTGAACGCAGCCACCGATGTTGGGCGGTGGCCCGGTTGGTTCGACTTGGTCCGGCGGCATTCGTGGTGGGCGCTGACGGTGCTGACAGTGCTGGCCGTGACTCTGCAGCTCGTGCTGTGGTGGCCCACCGTGGAGAGGCCGCGGCGTCTCGCGTCAGTCAGTAACCTGCCGATGCGCAATGTTCATTTCGTTGGGCGCGAGGAGTCTCTGACCCGCATCAAGAGTCACCTTGGCAAAGGGCTTGTGACCGTCGAGGCGCTGCACGGCCTCGGTGGGGTAGGCAAGACCCAGCTGGCCATCGAGTACGCCCACCGACATGCCCGCGACTACGACATAATCTGGTGGTTCGCGGCCGAGCGAGCCGATCTGCTCCGAGACCAGTTAGTCGCCCTTGTCGCCGTGCTCGGCCTACCGAGCGGCGGCGACCCGCTGCCCGCCGTTGTGACCGAGCTCCGCCGCCGCGACCGGTGGCTACTGATCTTTGACAACGCCGAGGAACCGAACGCTTTGAAGCCTTTCCTGCCAGGCGGCAACGGGCATGTGATCGTGACGTCGAGGCAACGCGGCTGGGGCACGCTCGGTAAAACGATCGATGTTGACGTCATGTCGCGCACCGAATCGACAACGCTGCTTCGCCGACGTGTGCCCGGCATCGCGCTGGACGCGGCCGACGCGATCGCCGAGCGGCTGGGCGGCCTCCCACTGGCCATCGAGCAGGCTGCAGCCTTCCTGGAGCAGACCGGAACGCCGCCAGAGGCATATCTGGCCGGTCCGGGCGAGGTCTTGTTAGATCACGGCAAGCCGATCTCCCCGACGAGCGGCGTGGCCGACGTCTGGGACGTCTCGCTGCATGCACTCCGAGCGGCGTCGCCAGCCTCGGCGGCTCTGGTGCAGATGTGCTCGTTCCTCGGGCCGGAGCCGATTCCTAAAGAGATTCTCCAAGCTGCGCCCGGCGCGTTGCAGGCGATGCGCGACGAGGCGGCTGACCCGGTCGGACCGGCCGTCGCATTCTCGCTTATCCGCCGTACCAACGATGGCTTCTACTTGCACCGGCTGACGGCAGCGGCGATCCGCCGCAAGCTACGAGGTGCAGCGCGAACCCACTACGCGGTAGCTGCTGCGACGGTGCTTGAGGAGGTCTTGTCCGCCTCCGAAACAGACCCGGCGTATTGGAGCCGCTGGCGTCGGTTAATGCCGCATGTGCTGGCTGCGGCAGAGTACGCCCCTAACGTCGCCGTTTGCCGCAAACTGCTGCATAGTGCAGGCACCTTCAGGAGATGGGATCTGCAGCCAGAGACTGCCCGTCCGATCCTCACTCGCGTGCTTGAGCTGACCCGCTCTGGCCATGATGCGACGCAAGCGGAGCTTGCCGATCTTCTCGTCAGCCTGGGCTGGTGGATGACTGAGCTTCCCGACAATGCCACTGCGCGAGAATTATTCGAGGAAAGCCTTGTCCTTCATACCGAAATTCTGGGCGAGGGCCATCCACTGCTGGCGAAAGCCATGCATGGCTTGGCGATGGCCCTCAGCTATGGCGACTATGACCAGCACGAAGCCCTTCGCTTACTGCAGCGGGCCGCGGAGGTCATCGGGAAGGCGTCGCCTGAAAATCGTGGGAGCACCCTCGGTATCGAGGCCGACACGTTCGTCGTTCTCAGGAGGCTAGGCCGCACCGTGGAAGCGGAGGAGATGCTCGACCGGTTCCTTACCCATGCGTTCGAGGTTGACGACCTTACGCATTACGATGCCATCTCTCTTCGCCATGTCGGCTGGGATTTGGCTGAGATGGATGACCTGGTCCGCGCTTGTCGAGTATGGGAGACCGTGCTGCGCGTCGATGAAGCTTCCTTCGGCCCCGATCACCCACGCATCGCCTACCCCCTGACGACGATGGCCGACCTGCAGCGACGCAGCGGCGACATCGCGGCTGCCCGTGTACTTTACGAGCGCGCTCTGGCCATCCACGTCGAAACCCTCGGACCTGACTCGCAACCCGCCGTCGAATGCCGGGTGGCGCTGGCCCAACTGTCCTGATGGGCGCGCCTGCATCGCGAGTACGTCCTCTCTACCTCTCTGAGCCGAACTATCGCTTTTCCTAATTTCCCGGTGGAGTGCACGGATTCGTGGGTGACGAATTCGTCTTGAGGTGGACCCTGTGAGGTCTCACGAGATGCTTGACGGTCGCTGGAGATCGTTGACAGTCTCACGACATCGTCGACGGTTTTGGGATCAGGTCCGTGGTGCGTGGATTTTTGCCTTCCAGCGGGTGACCGGGTGCTGGCTGGTGCGCGGGTGGGATGCCGAGCTCGGCGCCGTCGCGGGTGGCCCGGAAGTGTGTCCTCGACGTGGACGGTGACGATGTCGCCGGCGTAGGTGCGTCCGATCCGCAGGGTCTGCCGGGGCGACCATGATCTTTCCGTGGGCGGGGACCTTGTGTTGGACACTGAGCGTTTTTCATCCTTGGTGGATCGGGTTCTCGATGTGGTGGAGGACGAGGATGGCCTGCAGGATCGCGGTCGTCCGGGATGGGCTGCAGCGCAGCTTGGCCAGGAGTTTCCAGACCTTGAGGTTCGCGACGGCGCGTTCTCCGCGGGCTCGGACGCGGGCGTGGGCCTTGTTCACGGCCTTCTGCCGGGCTGACAGTTTCGGCCGGTAGCGGTGACGCTTGAACGGCGTGCGGACTGATCCTCTGGCGCCCTGGTAGGCCTTGTCCGCGAAGGTCATCACGTCCGCGCTGGACAAGGCGACGATGATGCCGTGGGTGCGGGCAGCGGTCAGGTCGTGAGCCGCGCCGGGCAGCGCCGGTGACGCCCAGACGAGGCGCCCGGCTGGGTCCGCGATGACCTGCACGTTCATCCCGTGCCGGCGGTGCTTTCCGGAGTAGTACGGCTTCTGGTCGTTGACGCGGTCGATCGAGATCAGAGTCCCGTCGAGGATCGCGTACGCGAGCATGCGGATGCGGGTCATGGCCGACTGCAGGTCGTCGGCGGCGACGGCGAGCAGGGTGATCGCTTCGCGGATGTAGCGCCAGGCGGTGGCCACGCCGATCTCGAATCCTGCGGCCAGGCAGGTGAGGGTGTCGCCGTTGCGAAGGTGGGCCAGGGCGAGCAACGCCTGCCGGCCGGGATCGAGGCGGCGCCAGCGGGATCGCAGCTGGTATCGGTGGGTGCGGATCAGGTCGGCGAGGTGGTTCAGCGATCGGGTGGACAGCGAGATCGCGGCAGGGTAAGACAGCAACGAGGCTCCCGGTGGGGCATCTTTCTTGGTCGATTGCTTGTCTTACCGGGAGCCTCACCTCACCCGGCGATCGACCTCCCACACGCTGCTGAGCTGCACGATCAGGTTGGAAATGGCTCAGTGGTCGTTCCCTGACTTAGAGCGTACAATCGATTCCCAGATTGAGGGTATGGCGCGAAGACCCTGGCGTTCAATTGAGAATAATCCTCATCTCACAAGGGTGGTTTCAGGCGATCATGAGCAGTGGAGTGGTTCGAATTGCCAGCGCGGCGTTAGAAGCTTGACGCCCGCCCAACGCACAACGCACAACGTTGGTCCTGGCCACGATCCCGCGCTAAACCTTCTCGACGTAACCATTGATTCACTATGGCGAAGGAACTGAGACGTCGGAGGTTTCGATGTGGCCCGGATATGAGTTTGCTGGCAGGTATCGGATGCGTGACCCGCTCGGCGGCGGCGGCTTCGGTCAGGTCTGGCAAGCCGATGACCTCCTTCACGGGATCCTCGTGGCCGTCAAGTTCCTTTTGCCTGAAATCGCCGCGACAGCGCCGCTATGGGTGAAATCGTTCAAGCAAGAGGCCAGGATTGGTGCACTAATAGAGCATACCGGAATTACCAAGGTGCATGACGTTGGCGAATACGCCGGCCAGTGGTACCTCGCAATGGAATTTCTGGAGGGTCAAGATCTGGGAACGATCTTGAAATGCCACCCCCAGGGACTTACGCTTGAGCGATTCAAAGTCATAGCGACACAGATCGCTCAGGCGCTTGAAGCAACGCATCGACATGGCGTCATACATCGCGATCTAAAGCCAAACAATGTAATGGTGCTCCCTGGTGATCATGTCAAGATTTGCGATTTTGGTATAGCACATCTAACGATAGGTTTATCGTCCACGACGTTGAAGGAATTCGCGGTTGGTACGCCTGCATATATGTCTCCCGAACAGTGGCATGGCGATACGGCTGATCATCGTTCCGATCTCTACTCATTGGGATGCATCTTCTACTACATGCTCACGGGTCAACCGCCTTTTACGGAGCAGGCATTGCCTAAGCTAATGATGAAGCATCTTAACACCATGCCGGCACCGTTAGGATCGCTGCGGCCTGACATTGGGGCCGATCTAGAGCGCCTTATCAGCGGAATGCTTGCGAAGAGCCCCATAGATCGTCCGGCGAGCGCTGCTGTTGTTACACATCGGTTGCACCTGGTCGCTTTGCAGAAAGTTCCGGTCGAAGATGCCAACCGAACGTATGCCAGGAACCTAGTTCGGGACGCGACGCGTCTGGCTCGGTCGCTCAGACGCGGCACCGAAAGAGACATGGCGCTTGAAGCAGTCACCCCTGCGATGGTGCTTGTCGGTGTGCCTGGGAGCCGCTTACTCGCAGCCGATATCGACGGAGTAGGGCGCCGCATCAAGGCCCTCGCTGGCGTAGCTGCTGCTCTGGTGAAGGTCGACCTCGACGCAGCGGTGAAACTTGCGCAATATATCTCAAGCGAACTTGGACTGCCGAGTGAAATCCTTGAGTTCAGTGGCATTCTTGCCAGACATGACCCTGATCGGGCGGAGGAACTAGCAAGGTCTCAATATAGCAAAATCGGGAAAATGGAGGCACTCGTTCGGATTGCCGACGGTGTGGCGAGGTTCGACCCAGGTCGAGCGATGGCATACCTGGACGAAGCAGAGGTCCTTGCACGTTCGCTTTTGCAAGATCCGGCCCACTTAGGTGAGGCGCTAGTCGACATCGCGACGGTATTACCTCCCATCGCACAAGGTCACGCGTTGCGCCTTCTAGCCGAAGCTGAACAACTGGTCGTCACGGAAACATGGTCCTACCTTGCGCCGGATGCCCGGGCGCTTTGCCGGATCGGATCGGCACTCGTTCCATTCGACCGCGAGCAGGGACTTGCACTCCTACGAACCGCCGAGCACGTGGCGCGCATAGGGATTTATCCAAGCGCAATCGATGGACATTGGACGTTGCGGGCTATTGCCCGTGCGTTCGCTTCGGTGGATCCAGAACACGCGGAGTGGATCTCCTGCAACTTCCTGGACGACAACGAAGACTTTCGCACCATGCTCGACATAGCGCCCCTCCTCGCGATGGCGGAACCTACGCGTGCCATCCGGTTGCTCTCCAAGGCGGAGGTGGCAATACGGGCAATTGACTTCGGAAAACACTGGAAGTACGAACTGCTCGCTGAGCATGCTTCAGCATTGGCCCTAGTCCAGCCGATGCGAAGCGAAGAATGCGTTCGCAGAATCGAACCGGACTTCGCAAGAGCAATCGCTCTAGCGGGTATTGCTAAAGCCTATCTATCGAATCCAACGGATTGAATGTGCGCGCGAGCGGAAGTCCAACATTCTCTTGAGTTAACCGCCCCTTCTGGCGGGCTTGCTCGAACAATATTGAACTTTCAGCAGAAATGATTTGCGCGTTCCAAACAGCTAACGGCTCATACGAGCAAGCACCTCACATCGGCTAAATCCGGATGCCGCTGGTGTCGCCGAAAATCACCCTGTGTAGCCGTTGATTCTGTGTGCTTGCGCCGGCTCGGCCGCCAGTTTGCCGCTCAGCTCGCGGACGTCGATGGCCGCTGTGTACTCGGTGGCGTACGCGGCTCTGCAACTCGTACGCCGACACGTGCCTCACATGGCTGAAAGATGCTCAGCTGTTTGACCAGCAACTTGGCTTGACAAATGCAGGTAACTACCCAGGACCGCACATAGTCGGGGGAGAGGGGAAAGGTCAGGGTGTCGGCGACGAAAGGTTGCGGCGCTGGCAGGTCGGTGGCTCGGTGAGCTGTTTCATTGACGAACACAGATCTCTCCAGGGTTGGGTGATCAGGAAGAGGATGCGGCGGCGGTGCGGCATCGGTCGGCCGGGGCAGGCGCACGCGGCGGCTGCCATCAGGGGCGCGTCGCAGGCGCGGTGTCGCTTACCGGTGTTCCCGGTCGTTGCCCGTGGTGTCCGCGGCTGCTTCGTCGGCGCATCCACGGACGTCTACTGTCGTGCGTCGAGCGGCAGCGATCGAGGCCATGACCTCGCTGGCGCTGGTCACCAGCCGCGCTGTCTTGTCCGCGATGAGCTGGTGACAGCCGGCCGACACCCCGGAGGTCACCGGGCCCGGCACCGCGCAGACGACCCGGCCCGCCGACGCCGCGCCGCGGGCGACCTCCATCGGCAAACTCGCAGCGAAGGCCTCCACGACCACCGTCGCCGCGCTCACCGCGGCGATGAGCCGCAAGCTCGTCCGCAAGCGGCTGCGCGTAGGTAGCCGGCCCGGCGGGAACGGGCTCAGCACGCTGCCACGCCGTACTGCATGATCAACCAGGCGGCTCACCCCGGAGCTGGAGCGGTGATCAAGGCCCGCCGGGGTAATGACCACCGGCATCCCGCACGATTGGGTCAATACACCGCCCACGGCCCGCGCGCTGATGCCTACGCTGGCCGCGGTGACCACGGTCGCGCCGGCTGCGGTGATGTCGCGACCGAGTTCGGCCGCGATGTACTCGCCGTACGCGGTGCTCGCCGCCGAGCCGATCACCGCAACCGCATGGTGCAGCCGCGCAGCGATATCGGAACCGCCGCCCACCCACACGCACGGCAACTCGTCACAGCCGGTCCCCGCCGGCCAGCCGGCATCACCGCGGATGAGCATCGTCATCCCGGCATCTGCTGCGCGCTCACGCAGCGAAGCACCGAGCGACTGCAACTGCGTCGTTGGATGACCGGGATTCGTGGCCGACGCGGTAGACGCGGGGTAGACCCAGCCGCCGAGCGACAGGCCGTGAGCTGATGCGCTTGCGATCAGCGTTGCTGGCAGGGCACCGCCGACGTAGTAGGACAAGGCCGCAAGCACGGTGCGGGTGTCGTCATCGGTCACGACAGGACCTCCCGGAGCCGGATCGGGCCCGGCGACGCACGCGGACGAAGGCTGCGTCGCCGGGAGGGGACGGCACGAGGCGGCCCAACCGGACGGCAGCCGTGTCCAGCCCCTGCGGCGCCCCGCCTCATCGATGCCATACAGACGGCGCTCCGGCCGTCGTGGCCACTGCGATAGCGGACCTGGTGGGGCGATCGCCGCAGGCGGCTTGACCTGGCCCGGCCGGCTGGGACCGTGCCCGGTCCCCTCCCGCGCGGCAGGCCGGACGCCGCGCGGGATCAGCAGGTCACTGCTCGTTCATGCGCGCTGCCGAAGCGTCGGGGTTTCCATGTCGCTGTTCATCGGCCAGGGCAGACTTCCCGGGTCGATGCGTGCGGTGACGCACTCCGCGACGATCCTGGTGAAGGCGCTGGGCGGCCCGCTGTCCACCGCGCGGCGTAGCGCCTCGCGCGCGAGCATCTCGTCGCCGGTACGCCAGGCCCACCAGGCAGCCAGCGTCGCCACCGCGCTCAGATGACTGTCCGGAACCCGGCGGGTCAGGTCGAACCACAACTGCCGCTGCCACGGCTGACCGTCGGTCGCGCGCCATGCCTGCTCCCGGGCGTGCGGCTGAAGCAAGAGGACGGCCAGCGCGGCCGCCTGGGCGGTGTCGAGTCGCTCGCCCCGCTCCGCTATCCGCAGGGCGTCAGCGACGGTGAATGACCCCGGGCAGGCATCAAGGTGCTCGATCGCCGCGCGGATCTCAGCGTGGGCACCCGGATCGGCGGCGAGCTCGTTGAGCACGGCGGACCGCGACGGCGCCGCGACGTGCCCCTGGGCGATCAGCGTCGCTGCTGACACGGTGACGCGCGGGTCGAAGGCGACACCGGCCGCGGCGACGCAGTCGCAGCCATCCCAAACGCAGCGGTACTCGCCGTCGCTGACCCACAGGCCCCCCACGACCGCCACGTCGCGGCGCAGCCCACGGATGACGTCGTTGAGCACGCCGTGATGGGGAACCCTCCCGTAGCCCAGTAGCACGACGCACGAGACATCACGGCCCGCCACCGCACGGAACTGCGCGACAACCTCGCCCGGCGGTGTGTCGAGGTCCGCTCGTCCCACGGCGCGGATGACGGCGTCCGTGCCGATGAAAACCGCGACGATCGAATCCGTGGGGTGAAAGCCGAACAGGAACGGCACAGCGCCCAGCACATCCTCTGCCGATCGCAGCCGGCAGCGCGCCTTCATACTGTTCATCGAATGAGGCCCTTCGCGACGAGGAATGTCGCCACCGCGGGTGCGGCAGACGACGTCGTCGCGGCCCCAGAGACGCCGAAGCAGACGTCCGGGCAAGCCGGGCGCCTACCCGGTCCCGGGGCCGCGCTGACCCCATCGCGCAGACCGGCCGGGACGCCGGGCGGGCGGACAAGGGACCCGAACCGGCCCGGCACCCGCAGTAGACACACGCCGGCGAGCCGCTTCGACGGGTCCAGGGCCGGGCCGGCACGCCCTTGGCACCCCTCTATGTCAATGCCCCGTCGGGAGCAGTGTTCTAGGGTGGGGTTCGGCGGGTCCGGGAAGTGACTTCTCCGAAGTGTCGGCCATGGGGTTCGGGTCGGCCGCGCTGGATTGCAGAGTCGCCCCCACGTGTCCTCCCGGGCCCGTCCCCAGATGTTTGGCGTCGGCGACCATCCGTCGGTAGACGATGTCGGACAGGCGTCGTTTCAGAGCGCGCATGGCTTCCATCGGAGTCTTGCCGGCGGCGAGTTTGCGCCGGTAGTAGCGGCGGCCTTCGGTGTCGCGTCGGAGTTGGACCACGGCCATGATGTGCAAGACCCGGTTGATGCGCCGGTTCCCGGCCCTGGACAGGCGGTGCCGGTTCTGGTCGCCCGACGACGCGTCGATGGGGGCGGTGCCGTTCCAGGACGCGAAGTGTCCACGGCTGGCGAAGCGGCTGATGTCACCGATGTCGCCGAGCAGACGAGCGGATCCGGACGGGCCGATGCCAGTGAGGTCCTGCAGGGTGCTGCCGGTGGTCTTCACCAGTTCGGTGAGCTCGGCGTCAGCGATCTTGATCTTCTTGTCGATGACGGCGAGTTCGTGGATCAGTTCCGAGGCCAGCCAGCGGCGGGTCTTGCCGACCACGTCACGCGGACGCACGGTATTGAGCAACGCGCGGGCCTGCTGGGTCGACAGGAACTTCTTCGCCCCACCCGGCACCAGCTCGAGCAGCAGGTGATGCAGCCGGCTGACGGTCTCGGTACGCGTGCGTCCAAGTAGTTCACGGCGGTCAACGAGCAGCCGCAGCGCCACGGTGGTGTCGTCGATGGTGACCTGACGCAGGTTGTCGGTGCGCAGGGCGGCCACGGCGACGCTGTGGGCGTCGACCGGGTCGGTCTTGCGGCCCTGGCCGGTAGCGAACACGCGGACGCGGGCGGACAGCTTCGCGGGCACGTCGAGGACGGTTTCGCCGTCGGCGACCAGGCGCTGGGCGACGTGCCGGCCGATGCCACTGCAGCCTTCGACCGCCCAGATGCGGTCAGTGTGCTTGCGGCCGGCGGCGAGCATGGCCTGGTATCCGTTCCGGTCGGTGCCGAACCGGCCCCGGCCGACGGCCTTCTCGCGGTGGTTCATGATCTCGATGGTTGCGGACCGCTTGTGCGGGTCCACGCCGATGACGACTCGCGCCATGCTGTTCCTCCCCGGTTCCGACGACAACGTCGGCGGGAGGGCAGCGCTACTTCGAGCTGGGCAGTCCCCTCTTGAGCCTCTCCGCGCCGCGGTGACCGGCAGAGCGCATGCCAAATGAGAGTCACACCAAACCGCGGTGGACAGCCGCCGACAGAGCGTTCCGCCGGTCACCTCGACCAAGCCTGGCCGGGCTGCGGTCGTAGATCAATTAGATAAGTAGCCGCCGACCGGCGCGGCCTCGGCGCGGCCGGTACAAGCGTCCGGGGCAGCGCGCACGGGCCGAAAGGGAATCCCATGGCGAGCGGCTGCACAACAAAGTCTCGGCTGATTCCTGAGACAGGAGCGGACAGCCTGGGACAGCTGCGGTTATCTACCGGACTCCGTCGGTGACTGGAATTGTCGTTCTCAACGAATTCGCATCGCCGGAATCCGGTATGAATGGCGGTCCCTGTCAATTCTGCTCTGCCCGGGGTGATTTCCGTTTCCTGCAGAGGAACGCCTGCCTGCGTGGGTTCCGGCTTCTCGCAGGGGAGAAAGAATGCTGCGCTTCACTCGAACGGCGACGGTGCGCCGATCAGCGGTCATGGCGGCACTGAGCCTGCTGAGCGCCGGCATCGTCCTGGCCGGAGGAGGTTCTGCCTCGGCCAGCGTGTCGAAGTACCACGGCAAGTGGGTAAGCCAGGTCAGTGGCTGCAACCACAACTATCGAATCGGTAAGACCGCGCGGCTGGTCACCGACACCGGAAAGGACTACGGCTGGGTGGAATGGCGAGCCAGCCGCACGAAGCGCTGCGCCGGCTACCAATGGGTGCGCTTTCATTTCAGCCATGATCTGGGGTTCGTGCGCAACGAGGCAAACACCAAGTACTCGACGATGGCCTACAAGCGCGACCCGTGGGGCTCCAGCCTGGCAAGTAACTGGAAGTACAACAAGAAGAAGAACGGAGTCCGATACCTCAAGGCCGGCGCCTACAACTCGCGCATCTTCTACGCGCCGAACGAGAAGGCATGCGCCCAGCTCGAAACGTACTACTCGACAAACTCGGACCATGGGCTAAACATCAAGGGCCAAGGACGCCACACGGGCGATCTCAGGTACTGCGCCTGACAACAGGGCTGGCTGACAGGCGCACACCCGGACGGGATCCAGGCCGGCGCTCAACCGCCTGGATCAGCAGTCCGCGAGTGCGCCGAGACCGAGCGCCAGGCGCGGGTCAAGGTGCTGGCCGCAGACGCCGTACTCGACCCGGGCGTGCGGTGGGTCAATGTCGACGAGGCCAAGCTAGACCAGAACGACCGGCTCCGGCGAGTAGTGCTGCAGGCTACGGAAACCGGGTGCAGGGAGGGCATGGCCGGCCTGCAGCGGGCCGGGCCGGTTTGCGGGCGACGCCGGTCCAGTAGTAGGCGGCTTCGGGGTGGTCCGGCTGCGCGTCCGGTCGCCAGGCCAGCACAGGCACGAGTCCCGGCTCGCTGAGGTCCCAGTCGCCGAACATCTCCGTAACCTGTGCCCTGGAGCGCGGGACGAAGGTCATCCCGGAGGCCTCGGTGACGTCGACGACGGAGGCCATCGCTTCCGGGTCGAGGTCGGCGGTGGGGTGGCTGATCGCGAGATAGCTTCCCGCAGGTGCCCAGTCGCGTAGCCGAGCGACGATCGCGGACGGGTTGTCGGCGTCGGACAACAGCATCAGCACCGAGGCGAGGATGACCGCGACGGGCTGGCTCAGATCGAGGGTGCCGCCGAGGGCAGAGCTGGCAAGGATCTGGTCGATGTCGCGTAGGTCGGCGTCGAGGTATTCGCAGAGGCCACGGGGATCGCTGGTGAGCAGGGCTCGGGCGTGGGTGAGGACGAGGGGGTCGTTGTCCACGTACGCCACCCGGAAGTGCGGGGCGATGTGCTGCGCGGCTTGGTGCAGGTTTGGCGTGGTCGGGATGCCGGTGCCGATGTCGAGGAACTGGCGGATCCCCGCGTCCCGTGCCAGGTGCCGGGTGACGCGGAGCATCCAGTCCCGGTTCGCGCGCACCATCATCGGGACCTCCGGCACGGCGGCCTTGATCGCTTCGGCGACGGTACGGTCGGCGGCGAAGTTGTCCTTCCCGCCGAGCCAGTAGTCATAGATCCGCGCCGAGTGCGCCACGTCCACGTTGAGGTCGCCACGACCGTCTCGGTACTGGGCCGCGGCAGCGGCGCCGGATGGCAGCTCACTACGTTGCGGGGTTTCGTCGGCCGAAATGGGTGCGTCGTGCTGTGCGGGAATCATGGCCGTGGCTCTCTGTTGCGTTGTTGGGAAGCACCGTGCGCAGGGCGAGTGCCCGTCAGCGCAGCCTGGAGTAGTGCGTTCGCCGCACGGCGAGAACGCGTGCGAGGCTGCGCTGCTGGAGGCTCCCGCCCAGGCGAACGCGTCGCCGCGTGGGAGGAGTCGTCTGTAACCGCCATGCGGGTCACTGGCTCGCCCTGCTGCTGGCAGGCAGCCCGTCGGTAAGCAGCGTGTACCAATAGTCGCGCGTGGCGATGGCGGTGTCGTCGTCCTCGACGGGCGTCGCCGGCCTCGGCCGCAGCTGGCAGATCGGCGGATGTGTGCGGTCGAGGTCGCGCTGGAGCATCAGTGTCACCCAGATCGCGGATTCCCGGTTGATGCTGCCAGGCGCACCGAACAGGTCACCGTGCTCGTCCAGCACGGCGCGGGCTTGTTCTTCCTGGCCGCAGCCGGCCAGCAGACTCAGGTAATCGAAGAGCAGCGACTTGCCCGAGTCGATGAATGGGTTCGGGTGAAGTCGCCATCGGGTCAGCGCGGTGCTGATCTCGTGGTGGGCGTCGGTGCATCGGCCGTCGGCGTGCAGGGCCTTCGCCAGGGACCGACCCGCGTGGGCGGTCCGCTCAGGGCGGCGATCGAACTGCCGCGACACGGGCAGCAGGCGCTGCTGCACCGTGACCGCGTCAACGGTGAGGCCCTGTTCGGTCAGGACTTCTCCGTGGGCGAAGGCGGCATTCAGCCACAGCTCGCTGCGCGTTCCGCAGCAGCGGTCGGCGGCTCGGTAGGCGTACAACGACCAGCTGAGCTGGAAGTCCTCGTCGCGGGCGCCGCGATGACCAACGCACACATCGATATAGCAAGGGTCGGCCGCCTGAAGGTAATCAAGCGCGGTCCAGACCAGGCGCTGATCGTTCGGCGCGGTGATCGGGTCGAATCTGCTCAGAGCCTGTGCGAGCAGCCGCAGCCGTGCCGAGTATTCGCGGCGGGTCAGGAGGCAACGCGCGCGGCGCCTCACCGCAGGCAGTGCCGACAGGTCAAGCCGGGTGTTGTCGCTTCCGGCCCGCGGTGCGGGAGGCGCCGGCGGCGCGAGGTGACGGGTGCCGTTCTCGATCATCGGGCAACTGCGTTGACGTGCCGGGTGCTGGCGGCTCATTCGTGATGTCCCTTCCCGGGCTCGCCGCCGGGGCGCCACATCGGATGCAGGAGCGGACCGGCGTCGGCGATGGGGAACGGTTCGAGGGGGGTGTAGCCGTGGCGCTCGTACAGCGCGTGGTTGCGTGGCCCGGTCGCCTCCAGGTAGGCGGGCCGGCGCGCAGAGTCGAGGTGTGCGTGGTGGTGCTCGAGGAGGCGGCTGCCCAGGCCCTTGCTCTGTAGGACGGGGTGTACGGCTAGGAATGCCAGGTAGTCGTGGTCGCGGCCGGTCGGGTGGTGCCGGTGCATCGAGCTGTCCAGCGTCGTGAATGCTGGTAGGTAGGGGCCGACCGCGGCGGCCAGCTGCTCGTCGTAGTCGGGGATCTCGGCGGTGAGGCCGTCGGCGCTGACTGGGTACCAGATCGCGGCGGCGGCGGGCAGCGGTGCGTCCGTACCTGCGTCCATGATCAGGTCGACGTGGGCGTGCGCGAGGGCGTGCGCGGTGATGATCTCGAAGTAGGGGAAGTAGCGGCTGGCGCGGTCGGCGACCTCGGGAATCAGGTACGGGGCGAGGTCGCCGTCGAAGAACGCGGCCACCAGCAGCATGATCAGGATCTGATCGTCGCTCGGGTCGGCGCGGCGGATGACCGGCACACGCTGCTGCGCGGTGAGGGTCATCGGGCACCTCGCCGGCTCGGGCGGGTGACGCCGTTCCCGATCCGCTCGTACGCGGCTGGCCGGGCGAGTTTGAGGACCAGGGCGACAACGGCACCCAGCAGGCCGAACACCGCAAGCGAGGCCGGGAAGTACCAGCGCAGCATGTTGTCCGGGTCGACACCGAGCAGCAGGTGGAAGTTCGCGACGGTCTGCCACCCGATGCCCGCCAGCAGGACCGCGGCGAGGGCCGGGCAGATCAGCCCGCGCCAGACGCTGATCTGATCTGCCGTGGAGCGGGTGGCACCGGCCGGGCCGGGGACACCACGGATCAGCTCGGCGGTGTTCTCGGCGCGCCGCCGCCGGGATCGCTGGCGGACGAAGTAGGCCAGCATTGCGACCGAGGTCAGCACCATCAGGGCCAGCACGCCGAGGCCGGCGGACGCGGTGATCCAGAAGAACAGCTGCGTGTACGGGTCCAGGCCGGCGATCGCGTAGCCGAGGATGACGATCAGAGCGATGCCCGACTGCAGCAGCGACGCCGCGAACGGGGACTTCGTGCGCTGCGCGGTGCGGCCGAACACCGCGGGCAGCATCCCGTCGCGGCCCATCGCGTAGAAGTAGCGGTTCGAGGTGTTGTGGAACGACAACAGCGCCGCGAACAGGCTGGTCACGAACAGCAGATGCCCGAGGGTGATGACGAACGACGGCAGGAACCCGCCGGCCAGTGCGAAGATCAGGTTGGTGCCCTCGGCGCTGGCCTGCGCGACGATGTTGTCCGGGCCGGTGGCCACGGTCATCGCCCAGGCACAGGCGCCGTAGAGCAGGCCGATGACCGTCAGCGCGATGAACGTCGCGAGCGGCACGGTGCGGCGGGCATTCCGGGTTTCCTCGGCGAAGACCGTGGTGTTTTCGAAGCCGAC
Source organism: Actinoplanes sp. NPDC049118 (assembly GCF_040648555.1). Taxonomy (NCBI): domain Bacteria; kingdom Bacillati; phylum Actinomycetota; class Actinomycetes; order Micromonosporales; family Micromonosporaceae; genus Actinoplanes; species Actinoplanes sp. NPDC049118. The sequence goes on along the minus strand of NZ_JBEZDY010000017.1, from coordinate 123,888 downwards.
GAACCCGGCCACCGCGATCGTGGCCATCACCCCGGCGCTGCCCTCCAGCAGCCGCGACGGCGACAGCGTCTCGAAGCTGACCTGGCCCTGGTACGGGTGGGACACCTGCACTACGGCGAACGCCACGGAGATCGCGACTTCCGCGATCAGCAGGACCGCCAACAACCTGGCGCTGAAGTCGACGCGCAGCAGCCCGAAGACCGCGACCACCAGCCAGGCGGCCAGCGCACAGGCCCACCATTCGACATCCTGGTGGAGGAAGGTGGCCATGAACTTCGACGCCTCGTAGCCGAGCCCGCCGTACAGGCCGACCTGCATCGCGTTGTACGCCAGCACGGCGAGGAACGCCGTCACGGCGCCCATGGTTCGGCCGAGCCCGGCGGTGACATAGACGTAGAACGCGCCCGCGTTCGGAAGCTGCCGGGCCACCGCCACGTACGGCAACGCGAAGATGCCGAGGATGACGGCGACGGCGATGTAGGCGATCGGGACACCGCGTTGCTGGGCGATGGCGAACCCGCCGGTCGCACCGCCGGCGATGACGGTCAGCGGCGCCGCCGCCGCCATCACCTGAGCGGTGACGGCGAAGACACCGAGCCGGCCACGGGCCAGACCTGATTTCACGTTACTTATCGCTGGCGCTGGGGGAGCTATTGCTGTCACGGAGAGACTCCAGAAGACGAGGGGTTTGTGATCAGGGGTGAGGTGATCCGTAGGGCCGGTTCCGGGGCACTGGTCAGGCCAGCGTCGCCGCGTCCGCGGTGACCCTGTTCTCCACCGCATCCAGCAGGGCAACCACAGATGGAAACGGCCGCAGCCGGGCATGGACCTGCTGCATCGCCTGCTCGTACGTCCCGGCCGGCGCCGCGTCGAGAACGTTGTGCAGCAGGCCGGAGGCGTGACACAAGCCGGCCAGCACGACGTCGTAGACGTCCAGATCCCGGCGGGAGCGGCAGTGCTCCGAGAGCCTGGCGCGTGGCCAGGCCGCGTTGTTGATCTCCGCAGGCTGGTACGCGGTGCCTCGGCTCAGGCCACGGCGGCGTCGTTCGATGGAGATCTGGTTCGAGCGTGCGAGCCGGTCGGCGACCTCCCGCTCCGCGCTGCCGGCCAGGAACACGATCCACTCCCGGGGAGACAGTAGGTCAGGCTGGCCGAGGACCGTGTCGAGAATCTTGTGCGCCAACGAGTCCAACGGCACTTTTCGCCGCAGCAGAGCATCTCCGGTCAGCTCCACGGACTCGTCCAACACTTCGATCCACTCGCCGAGCGCCAGCTCGACGAGAAGCGCTCCGGCCAAGACCGACCCGACAACGTCGCCGTGCACGCGCAGCAGGCCGGTGCGATCGTCGAGTGCGATGAAGAACAGGTCGTCGGCGAGCTGACGGGTCGGCACTGCGCGCGGCGGCTCCGCTTCACCGACCGTCGAGAACGTCGCCGTCTCATCGGTGGCAGGCCTGCCCGGTCGGTGGCCGTGCCATGCCGGGGACCGCCCGGACGGATGCTGTCCCGGTGGCAGCAGTTCCTGGTGAGTGCGTGCGGCTGGATACACGGACGGTTGCGGCGCTCGGACTAGCGGTTCCCGGTGGCCGGGACCAGCGGGTTGTACCGGCCGAACGCCGTAGCCGTCGGGCTGCTCGCCTGGCCGCGTGTGATCGGTCTGAGGCCTGGCGGGCCGCATGCCCGGCGCGATGTCGGGATCCGCGGCGTGGCGGGGCCCGGCCTGATCGTCGTGTACCGAACGCCCAGATGGTCGACGCGGATAGGTCATATCCGCCAGCACCCTTCGAGGAACCCTCCGGGTTTGAGGAAGCGGGCGTGGGCGATGTGCATGACGATGCCTCCTAAACGAGGTGGCGGATGGGGCACGGTCGAGGAAGGGCGGGTCCAGAGCCTCCCGGTGGTAAGCGAGGGCGCACCCGGATTTCGCCGGGTCACCTGACCGTTCGTAGGAGAGGTCATGGTTGGCTCCGGGGGGCAGCGGCGGCGACGCCGACGCTGACGCTGGTGGCGCCTCTTCGAGCGGCGGGGTGCAGGCGTTGCGCGGTCGTGGCCGGCTGCGTACGGGTGTGCACTCGGACTTGGGAGAAGGTCTCGCCGAAGGCGGCGGCGATCTCGCGCATGCTGCTGAAAGGGTTGGGCCGGGATCGGTGTTGCCACGCCTCTTCGGCGAGCTTTCGGCGTTGCTCGGTGGGGCCACGCCAGAGTGCGCGGAAGGCGGCCGACTGCAGCGCTCGGCCGGCACGGTCGTACTCAAGGACGCCGCCGGTGCCGGCCAGGCGGGTGGTGTAGAGCAGCAGGCCGTCCGGGTGCAGCGCGGCGGCGAGCCGGGCCAGCAGGGCGTCGGCGTCTGCCCGGTGCGGCAGAAGGGACAGCAGCCCGTCGGTGGCGATCAGGTCGAACTGATCAAGGTCGGGCAGGTTCGGTGCGTGGGCTTGCACGGTGGTCAGGGTGAGGTGGTGGCGGCGTGCGTACGCCGCGGCGAGCAGCAGTGGCGTCCGGCAGGCGTCGACGAGCCTGACCTCCAGGCGGTGTGCGGGCAGCAGCCGTGCGAGGACGGCGAGCATCGTCTCGTCGGAGGCGGCGCAGATCAACACCCGCAGCAGCCGGCCAGCGGGCAGCGCGTGAGCGTCGAGGGCGGTCCGGTAGAAGCCGACGTGCCAGCGCGGATTGCCCTTGAGCCCGGTACGGCGGCAGATCCGCCATGCGGCGTGGTACCCGAAGCAGGCTGGCTGGCAGTAGTGGCGGGCGGTGAGCGCGGCACCGGGCACGCTCAGCCGCCACCGCCTTGTCTCCGGTGCGGGGGCCGCGGCGAGGGACGTCATGGCTGGTTCTCCGTGTCGCGTTGGGCGACGAGGTGGAACAGTCGCGCGACTCGGCGGTAGGGGTCGCGGCTTCCGGCGGCCCATTCGGCTTCGAGGGTTTCGTCGAAGTCCGCGCCGACCGGGGCATCGGCGAGGTGGTCGGTGAAGACGCGGACTCCGTACCAGCGCACCAGGGGCGCTCCGGCGCTGGCGAGGATGTCCGCGACCGTGTCGGGGTCGTCGCCCCGGCTGGCAACGCCGAGGTTGCCGGTCTCGGTGTCGGCGTCGATGACCGCGAGGGCGTCACCCCAGCGGCCCTGCAACCCGGGCCGCATCGCGAGGACCTGCTGGTTCTTGGTCATGATGGACAGGAGGCCGCCGGGGCGGGCCAGCTGAACCAGGACGGTCAGCAACGCCTCCGGCTTATCCACGTACATCAGCACGCCGTGGTTGAGGACACCGTCGAAGCTGCCCGGCTCGAACATGCTGAGGGCGTCTTCCCATCCAGCCGGGTGCAGGACGACGCGGTCGGTGACCGTGTCTGGCTCGTTCTTTAGCGCTGCGGCGGCTTCGTCGAGCATCGCTGTGTCCGGGTCCAGGATCGTGACGTGGTGCCCGGCGCGGGCCAGCGTGAGCGCCTGGTGTCCCGCGCCGCCGCCGACGTCGATCAGCCGTTGCGGGGTGGCGGGAAGGTGTAAGAGCAGGGCGCGGGAGAGCAGGGCGTGGCGCAGCGCGCCCCGCAGGCCGCCGGTGTGGCGGGCGTAGGCGGCGGCGAGGTCCTCGGTCCAGGAGTTGGTCATCGTGATCCTTCGAAGGCGGGTAGCAGGGCGGTGAACAGGTGCGGATGCTGGTAGACCAACCGCAGCGACAGGTACCGGTCACGCAGTAACGACGCCAGGTGGCGGCCCTCGGCGGTCGCCGGAAGATGGCCGTTGCGCGCGGCGCGGCGCAGGGCGAGCAACGCGTCTAGGTGGGCCTCGACGAACGCCTGGTCGGGAAGCGGGGCGCCGAGCCAGCGCGGCACGAGTGCGGCGGGCATCAGCTCCCACACCACCGCGTCATCCAGATCGCCGCCCGTCGTGGTGGTGACAAGGTGTGGCAGCCGCACCCAGCCAGGCCGCAGGCCCGGCCGGTCAACGGCAGTGATCCACACACCGTCCAGGAAGGTTGCGGCCCGAACCTCGGCCAGATGGACGGCGAAGGCCGACGCCAATCCGCACCGCGAATCGTCTGCTGCGCCCGCCACCACGGTCACCGTTCGCACACCCGGGCGCACGGCGAGGCGGATCGCGGCCGGCTCGGCGACGTTGTCGCTGATCGGCGTCGACCAGATCACCGAGCCGGCGCCGCTCTGGCCGGCCCAGCGGCCATGGGCGCCGGGGTGGGAGCCAGTGCTCAGGAGCACTGGCTCCCGCACGGCCGTCAGGTCGCCGAGGTCGGCGTGGGCGAACACCCGCTCGCGGCTCGTGCCGGTCATGATCGTGGCCCGAACCGGGTGTAGTAGCGCTCCAGCAGACCGCAGCTCTCCAGGATGCGATCGGTGGCTGCGACATTGTGCCCGCTGCTCAGGCCACCGCGGTCGGCGCGGGCGAGCGTGGCCATGCCCACCAGCAGGCTGGCCAGCACCAGGTCGGCGTACTTGTTCGGCATGCTTTCGGCGTAGTGGAAGTTGATCGGCATGCCGTCGCCGACCACGGTGACGGTCGGCCCGTGCCCGAAGTGCAGCCGCATTCCGACTACGCCAGCGTCCGACACTGAGCGGGCTGCTTCCTGTAGGTCGGCCAGGGCGAACTCGGTGTTGCGGGAGGTCGTCGACACGAGGTAGCAGTCGCGGCGCAGGGCGGTGGCGTGTTCCCCGTGTAGCGACGTCCGCCCGGTAGAACCTATGATCAGCAGCGGCTGATGGGCGGCGAGCAGATCATGCAGCCGGCGGCCGGTGACGAAGCCGCGCTCGTGCGCGGCCACCGTCCGCACCAACGCTTGGTCGAAGACCGCGACCCGCATCCGCCGGTCCCGCAGCAACTCGGCAATCTGTTCACCGATGCGGCCGTACCCCAGCACCAGCGCGGGTTGACCCTCGAACTTCTCATCCGGCAGCAACGCCAGCACGTTGCGGACCGCGGCGTCAGCCACCCCGAACGGCTCGATCGTCGCCTTGAGTCGGGACTCGGCCACCGAGAAGACCGGCATCGGCAGGGCATCACCGAAGCGCTCCAGCTTGGTGATTCCGGACGTCGTCTGCTCCACTAACCCGGCGAACGCGTCCACCAGTTCCGGATGCGCGTCGAGCAGGACCGGCAGGGAATAGCCGCCGTCGTCCACCAGCATCCCGACCCGCCCGGCACGCCTCGCCCGGGCGGCGTGATCGGCCAGAGCCTCGCTCGCGCGTGTCCACGGCCATACTCGGATGCCGGCGCGGCGCAGATGCGCGTCAACCCGCCCGGTGTGCCGGTATCGGTAGCCCTTGTCCAGCACGGTGATCACATCCGATGGCACGCCCATGGCCTGGGTCGCGTCGACCATCACGAGGAAGTCGGTCATGTGGTGCACCGTGAGCACCGGGGCTATCCTGGCCAGGCACCGCCGGGGAAGGAAGTCCGGCATCGTCGCCGTCAACGGCATCTGCTCGTGAAGCGCCCGCATCTCCCGATTGGTCAACCCGATCCGCTCCACCGCGGCGAGGACCTCCGCGAGCTGGGCGGCGCCCAGCTCTCCCGGATCCTCGACCACCGCCGTTACCAGCATCGTCGCGCTCGGGTGCGCCTCCGGTCGCGCCGGGGGCGTCACGGTGACCCGAATCCGGGCGTTGCCGGGAAGGCGCAGCCGGACGTCAGTGGCGGGGCCCTCGCTGGCCTTTACCGGGCCCATCTGCGCCATAGATTCGATGACCTGCACGGTCAGGGCGGGCCCGTCAGCGGCATCGGCGCAGACGAGCAGGCTGGCCGCAGCTGGCGCGCTGAGCTGCTTGCGGGTCACCGGCGGCGCCTCAGCAGTGATCATCGATTCTCCTAAAGCGACGTTGTTCCCAGGGCCAAGACCGCGCCCGCGTATCGACCGCGTTGTGTGGTGCCGCCCGCCTTACCGGGCACGGCAGACCGGCGATGTGTGCGCCGTGGCAGGGCGTCTGCGCTGAACCACGGTCGAGTCGAAGAAACAGCCGGCCAAGGGGCAGCACGGTGACTGCGGTGCAATGGAGGCCGGAAGACCGGACACGTGCGGCGTCTCCCCGGGTGCGTGTTTCGGTGGTACTTCTCGTGTGCTGATTCAGTTACTGGATCAGCTAACGTCCTTGATAGACATGTCGGGAAGTGTCGGAGGCGTGGATCGACAAAGTTCCGACATCGACCCTGACTCGTTCGGGCTTCGGATTTGTATTCACGTCGGCGTCACCGACTGGCCAACCACCCGTCGCCACGGAAACGACGTCGACGCAGTGCAGAGATTGAGCACATGGTATTTCGCAGGTGGGCCTACCTGCACGTCTACCGCCCAGCGCAGGGTTGGCGATCAATGACGGCGATGCCCCGTTGCTGTCGGAGAATGTCGGAGCTGCACGCCGACGCTTTCCGACATCACGAGGGCCGTGGTCGACTCAAGGTGGTGTCTGTGGGATGCCTGGCGAGACGGCTGGAGGCCGGCCTCTATATCGGCGGGAGTCGTCTATGAAGCGTTTGATTGTCGACACGCACGCATCGTCGTGCTACTTCCGCACCTCGGTCGGCGGCGGGGGCCGCAAAGCACTGGTGCAGATCACCGAAAGGTGCAATCTGCATTGCGCCCATTGTTTTGTCTCGTCGACACAGGCCGGCGCGGATATGCCGCTCGCGGCATTCACCAATGAAGTGCTGCCCCGGTTAGTGCGCGCCCGAGTGGAGCGAATGACCTTGACCGGGGGCGAGCCGTTCGTGCATCCGGATCTACTAGCGATGTGCCGTGCCGTGATCGAGTCCGGCCTGCCGCTCGGGCTGTGCACGAACGCGACGCAGACCAGCGACGCGCAGATTGCCGAGCTCGCACAACTAGGCGGGGTGCACGTCAACGTGTCGTTCGACGGTTTCCGGCCCGAGAGCCACGGCAAGTTCCGGGGGAGCAGGACGTCGTTCGAGACGACGATGGCCACGACGCGTAAGTTCGCCGCGGCCGGACTGTTGCAGGGCCTGCTGTCGACGCCGAATGCGCTGACCCGGCCGGACGAGTTCGCCGATCTATGCGCGTTCGCTTTGGAGATCGGCGCCCAGTATGTGCTGATGAATCCGCTGTCGTCGTTCGGACGGGGCGTGAAGAGTCAGGGCAGGCTCGCGGCCGACACCGATGCCATGCGAGCCATTCAGGCGGTGACGGACCGGTTCGCCGATCAGCTCGACGTGGTGCAGATCCGTTTCCCGAACGACACCCTGCCACTGGGCGGCTGCGATGCGGGCCGGCTCATATACGTGTTCACCGACGGACAGGTGGCGGTCTGCCCCTACCTCGTGTTCGCCGCGCGCACCCCGGCGTCGATGTACCAGGACACGGAGTTCCTGGCCGGCAACATTCTCGGGCCGCACGACACGGTCACCAGCACTCTGGATGAATACGACTTCCACCAGCGATTCATGGTCGGCGACAACCCGACCTGCGGCGGCTGCGCGCTCAGTGCCAGCTGCGGCAAGGGCTGCCCGGCGGCCGTGGTGGCGCGAGGGGGCCTCATCGGTGACGTCGATGCCGAACAGTGCCCAGTCGTAGAACCGCGCCACAGGCCGCGGTTGCCGCTGGTCGGCGTGGCCCGATGACGGCGCTGTTTATCGCGATCGAGGGACCGAACGCGGTCGGCAAGACCACGATCGCGGAGCTACTAGCTGACCAGCTCGCCGCGATCGGAGACTTCGGGGTGCACCTGACCAGCGAGCCGACCCGTACCCCGTTAGGGCAGTTGCTGCGCCGGCAGGAGAGCCTCCTACACGGCCGAGCGTTGGCCCTCGCATTGGCTGCCGACCGGGCCGCACACGTAGACACCGAGATCATCCCGCAGCTCGACGACGGCCGGCACGTGGTCACGGCGCGATACGTGCCGTCCTCGCTGGTCCTGCAGCGCATCGACGGCCTCGACCTCGACGAAATCTGGTCCTACAACCGGTACGCGTTGCCGGCCACCGTCGTCTACCTCGAGGACGATCCCGCCACGATCCGCGACCGCCTCGCCCGACGCCCCGTGCTGTCGCGTTTGGAAGCCAGCGGCTCACCGGAACGCGAGCTGTCTCTCTACCGCGAGGCGAGGGACTTCCTGGCCGATCAACAGTGGCGGCAGCACACCATCGACTGCGCCGGCAGACGACCTGATCAGGTCGTCGCGGACATCCTCGGCTCCCTCATCAGCCCTGCTTGCTGATCTGATAGGACTGCTGGCGTGCTGTCGCTGCTCACGCTCAACCTCCAAGCCGCCGCGGTGCCACGCGCCGGGCGCATCCTTGACTGGCTGGCCGCCCGAGACGATCACACGATCGTGCTCACCGAGACCAGCAACGGTCCCGGCACCGCCTATCTACTCGACCGCTGCCACGAGGCAGGACTGCTGGTCGCGTACCGTCCGTCGCCCGATGGGGACCGCGGCTGCGCCCTCATCAGCCGCGTCCCTGCCACACTTCGATCGGAGCTCACCGACCGCATCTCCCTGCCCGGCCGAGCCGTCGCGGTCACCCTCGATACCGACCCTCCAGTCACCCTGCTCGGGATCTACGTGCCATCCAGTGACCGGGCACCAGCCAAGGTCGCCAAGAAGAAGGCCTTCCTGAGCAGCACGATCGAGGCAGTGGCCGAGATCCCTGCCCACGAGCGCCGTCGCCTGGTCCTCACCGGCGACTACAACGTGATCCACCGCGGCCACACCCCGACCTATCCGGCGTTCCAGGCATTCGAGTACGCATTCCTTGACCAGCTAGCCGACCTCGGGTTGACCGATGTCCACCAGCACTTGCACCCCGGTGACCAGGTGCACAGCTGGTACGGCCGAGGCGGCAACGGATACCGCTTCGACTACTTCCACACTGGGGACGCCGTCACCGTGGCCGCGGTCAGCTACCGCCACCTGGAAGACCCCCGCACAACGGGCCTCTCCGATCACGACGCCATCGCGTTCACGATGGCGACGGCGGCACCACGGCTGCTGCCGACAACGGACCTGACATCGGCCGCACGAACCTTGTTCTAACCGGCCGTGCTCGTCATGTTCCGGATCAGCGTGTCGTAGGTGTCCGTGACACGCTGGACCGGCACACCCAGCGAACGCACCAGCGCGTCGAGTTCAGCCTGCACCCGCTCGCCCGAATCCGCGCAGCTGACCACGCACTCCACCTCGACGAACGTGCCGAGCCCGTCGATGACATCCACGCACACGGCAACGCCGCCCCAGCCACCGGTTCGGCGCTGCTTGACGATCCGGACCGTCGGCACCCAGCCCATCACGCCCAAGGCGGCCTCCATCGCCTCACGGTCCGAGATCACACACTCGTGTTCCAGGCACGCCATCTCATTGTCGATCGGCTTCTTCACCGTGAACAGATGCCGGCCGTCCTGCGTACGGAGACGTGCGAACGGCACCCCGACTTTTGACATTCCGTACGACCACCAGGCCGGCGCGAACGCCTGGTCGTCCTGGGCGCATGGACCAGACAACACGACATCCCGCTCGGTGAGCGCCGCGATCAGCCCACGAAGATCGACGACGCGATATTTGGCCTCGACCTCAAGGTGGTGCCCAATGCGTTGACTGACCATGGGCGCAGAGCATAGGTGCTCCCGCGGGCTTCGCGGCCCGCTCGGCAGGACGCGGCAGCGTCGGGAAATTGTCGGAGAATTGTCGGAACTAACCTGTGAGTGTCCAACGCGTCACCGTCGTGCACTACAGTCCGATCGGCACGGTCCACCCGGGCCGCCCGCTTGCGCCTAAGCGGCGAGGGCGCGGCTTGATGGCATAGAGGTTCCAGGCCAGCATCGGGAGGAGGTCAAGTGCCTCCCGATGGTGCACCCGAGATGGACGCGCAGTGGCGGGAACTCGGTCGCCGACTAGCCGAGCACCGAAAGGCTTGCAGCCATACCCAGGAAACTCTCGCGCCTCTGACCCATTTTGGTCGGAGCACAATCGCCAACGTGGAACGGGGCCGGCAACGAATTAGCCGTGCCTTCTGGCAACGCTGCGATGAGATCCTCGGCACCGGCGGCTTACTCAGCGCGGAATATGACCGAATCTGCGCTGCACTCAACCGGCAGCGGATCGCTGGCATTAGCCAAGTCTCAGCGATGTCCCGATCGCCCTCTCCACAGGCTCAGGGGCAGTCGCCGTGGCGGCCGGCAACGATGGGTGCCCTGGTCCGGTCAGACCGAGTCGGCACTCCTAGCGACTCCACGGCAAGCGCGGACTGTACTCTCTGGACGCCGCCCGGACAGTGGTTTCCCACGATGGCCATCCCTGCCCAGACCTTTCCAGCCGTGCTGGGAGAGCAGGTGGTGACACGGGTGCCACACCAGTACGCCGACGACCCCTTCATGCTGCACCCCGGGCGTGCGCTCGTCGTGGGACAGACCGCTGATCCTCGCCCAACGGCGTACGTCCTGGACAGCAGACAGGCTCGCCGGAATCTGCGCGGGGCGGCACCGGACGCCCGGCTGCTCATCCCCCGTGCCTACCACCTTGATCAACTCACCTTGGCGTTGCTGTGGGCCGTGGCAAATTTCGACGCAGCGCTGCTAGCTGATGATGCGCTACTCGCTGCCGGCCTTGCCGACAGCTACGGCTACGCGCGGATGAGCAAGTCAGCGGTCAGCCGCGACCTGGTCACCGACGCAAGCACCGCCGGTCGCATGTGGCTGGGTTCGCAATTTTGCGCCGATCACATCCGAAGGCACGCCACTCGCCTTACCGATACGCCGGTGTTCTGGACTCGGGAGCAGCGTGGTGAGGAAGCCGCGACCTGGCTTCTGTTTACCCACAAATACGATTATCTGAGGGAAACCTCGGGTGGGATGCCGTCGGGCGGTGACCCGATCGTGCGGGTGTTCTGCATCCCTAGCGACGCGGTCGCTGACTCCCCGGCCGGCGAGCGTGCTCTGCTCCTGCTCGCCGTAGCCCTGATGGAATCCTGCGGCATCCATACCGCGATCACCGATGCCCCTGAACTCGCCGGCACGGCTGGGTTCGTTACCGATCGGCATAGCCAGGCAATTACCGCTACGTGGGTCGGTGCCGACGGGATTTGGTACGTCGACGTCGCGGACGATCGCGCCACCTTGCACACCTACCGCGACGCGACCGGCCATGCGATCAACCATTGCGTGATCGCCGCGCCTTCCCCGCACGAACGGCTGCGGAACCTGGCCGCCTACCTGGATCTGGACTGGGCCTGGCTGACCACCCGGTGCAGCGAGCTGGCCCTGCACGGCACTGCAGGCCTCGCGCAGCCGCGCAGCCGCCTGCTGTCCCTGGACGGCGTCGATCAAGCATGCCGATTTCTAGCCAAGAGCGGCCACTATGCCGACTAAGTTCATGATCGCCCAGTTGCATGGTTGGAGAGGAGATCCGCACCTTTGTCTGCTAGCGACAGCCCACCGCGCGTCCTCGTTGTCGCCTTGGGCGGCACCATCGCGATGACCACCAGCACGGCCGGCGGCGTGACACCGTCGCTGAGTGCCCGGCAACTCGTCGACGCAGTTCCCGGCCTCGAAGACGCCGGCATCGAGATCGACGTCCTGACCTTCCGCAGTAAACCAGGCGCTTCCCTGACCATCGCCGATCTCGCCGAGCTGACCGCCAAAATCGACCGAAGTTTGGCCGCCGGGGTCACCGGGGTGGTAGTGACCCAGGGGACTGACACGATCGAGGAGAGCGCCTACGTCCTCGGGCTCTTGCACCGTGGGCCACAACCGATCGTGGTCACCGGGGCCATGCGCAACCCGACGCTCGCCGGTGCCGACGGGCCAGCGAACCTACTCGCGGCGATACTGGTCGCCGCCAGTACCGCAGCCCGCAACCTCGGCTGCCTGGTCGTCCTGGCCGACGAGATCCACACCGCACACCGCGTCCGCAAGACGCACTCGACCAGCCTGGCGACGTTCGTCTCGCCGAACGGTGGCCCTCTCGGCTACCTCATCGAAGGCAGAACCGTGATCGTCAACCCTCCCGCTGGCCGGTACACCCTGCCAGCACCCACCAGCCCACTGCCGCGGGTCGCGCTATACACCGCGACGCTCGGCGACGACGGCGCGTTGCTGGAAACCATCGCGGACAACGTCGATGGGCTAATCGTGGCCGGATTCGGCGTCGGCCACACCCCAGAGTCCTGGCTTCCCATCCTGACCAAGACCGCCGGGCGGATCCCCGTCGTGCTCACCTCGCGCACTGGCAGCGGCCCGGTCCTAGCATCGACGTACGGTTTCGCGGGCTCCGAACGCGACCTGATCGAACGCGGCCTCGTCCCTGCCGGCCTGCTTGACCCCTACAAGGCCCGAGTCCTGCTCTTACTGGCACTCGCGGCTGGCGCGGATCACGAGCAGATCACCGCGACCTTTGCCGCGGCCGGCGGCCTCGGCGACCACAACAACTGGCCCTGGCCGGCAGCCACACCGTCACCAACTGCGCTCGGCGGACAGTGATGCAATCAAGCAAGGTAACGACCGGCCGCACGTTCGTCGTGGTGTTCGACCACGGGGAGGACTTCTACACCGCCCTGCAGCAGACCTGCGCTGACAACGACATCCGCCAGGGCTACATCCCGATGTTCATTGCCGGCTTCGCTACTGCCGACCTCGTCGGCACCTGCGAGCGGCTGGACAATCCCCAAGCGCCGGTGTGGTCCCGCGTCCAGCTCACCAACGTCGAGGCCATAGGAGGCGGCACCCTGGCCTGGGACGACGCCGCCGGCCGCGTCGCACCGCATATTCACCTCAGCGTCGGGCTGAAGCAGTACAGCGCGACGGCCCATACCAGCCACTTGCTCGACGCCACCGTCCAGTTCCTCACCGAGATGATCATCGTCGAGGTCGCGGCGCCCGTTTTACGCCGTGAAAGGCAGCCGCAACTCTACGACGTGCCACTAATGAAAATCGGCGAGGCCGAAGTGGGGCCCATGCAATAAGGACCCGCCTCGCCGGTCACCGAGAGTAGCCAGTCGGTCGATCCTGGTAGACGTACAATGGCTGCCTCGCCGGCGCGCTCACTCGTGGTGGGCACCTTCCTGGACAGCCTTAAGCCGGCGAACCCCTATCCGAAGCGAGGCTGCCGTGGCCGATCCCCAATCCGTCCGAGCGGCCTGGCGCGACCTGGGTCGGCAGCTGGCCGCAAGGCGACGAGCGGCTGGGCTCAACCAGGAGAATCTCGGCGAGCGGACGCTGTACAGCCGAAGCAGCATCGCCAACATCGAGACTGGGCTCCAGCACGTCAATCGGTCCTTCTGGGAAAGTGCCGATGGCCTGCTCGGCGCTGGCGGGGAACTTGTCCGAGGCTACGACGCTGCCAAAGCCCACCAACGGGCTCACCAACGACCCGGCAGCGCGGCGTGGAATCCGGAAGGGGCCGATCAGATCCGGCGTGGTGTGGCTGCTCCGGCCCGCAACGTCGGAACCGAGTTTCTCGAGGTCGTCAGGCTGCAACTGGAGACGGCCAAGATGATCGACGGCCGGTACGGCCCGGCAGCGGCCCTGTCGACCGCCAACGGGGTTATCGACGTCGTGGAGTCCGTGACGCCGGACATGCCCGACCGACTGCGAGATGAGGCACTCGCGGTTGGCGCCGAAGCGGCCGAGTTCATCGGGTGGCTGTTTCGGGATCTTGCGAACCTCGCGCAGGCGACGTACTGGTATGACCGGGCGATGGAGTACGCGCAGCTGTGCGGAGACACGTCGATGCAGGGCTTTGTCCTGCTTCGCAAGTCGCAGATGGCCTACGAGTCGAGATCGGGCCACCGCGTTCGGCTGTTCGCGCGGGCCGCGATCGAGGGTCCGTGGCGGCTGTCACCGAGGTTCCACGCCGAGGCCTTGCTTCAGATTGCCCGCGGGGACCTGATGGTGGGTCAGACCGTCGATCTCGATCGGGCGGTCGGGCAGGCGCGGGAGGTGGCAGGTGGAGACGACCTGACGTTGCGCGAGGCGTCGTGTTGGATCGAGGCCGCCCAGCCCGAGCGTGCCGTGCAACTGTACGAGGACGGGCTCACCGGCGAGGGCGTGTCGCTGCGCGACGCCGGTTACTTCCGGTCCCGGCAGGCGGTGGCGCTCGCCCGAGTCGAAGAGCCGGATCTCGCCGCCGATCGCGCGCAGCAGGCCCTGTCGGCGTCCGTAAGGACGGGCTCGCTGCGCACGCGGCGTACGGTCGAGGAGACTCACTCGCTGCTCAGGCATTGGGAGGCGCGCGAGGCGGTGGCAGTGCTCGCCGACGCGCTCAGCCGGGTGGAACAGTCACCCAGTCAGCGACAGCTCGGATGACCTGGGCCTGCCATTCCTGACTCTGTGGATTCAGATACGTCGGGTCCCCGTCGACGGCGAAGCCGTGTTGCGCGCCCTCGATCTTTAGCAGGCGCGATGCAGAGTTGAGGAGTGGCATTGCGGCCAACGTTGTGTCGATCGGGACCAGGGTGTCCGCCGTGCCGTGAACGACGAGCGTGGGAGCCTGAATATCACTTAAGACGGTGTGTGGCTGCAACCAGAACACTTCATTCAGGAACGCGCGTCCGTGCCGAAACGTGGGGGAGTACTGAATGAACCCTCGGTCCTCAAGCTCTCTCGCTTGATCTGGCTGCAAATGATCGTCTACCCAATAGGGTCGGTCATCAATCGTGCGCCTCTTATAGTTGATCCGCGGGCATAGCATTACCAGCCGGTCGACGTCCTTGGGCCGCGATGCCGCGTAGTAGGCGCAGATGCCGCCGCCGAAGCTCTGCCCCACCAGCGCGGTACGCCCGACCCCCGTGGCCTCGCGCAGAAATGCGAACGCGCTGCGGATGTCGTTGAGGACGGCGGCGATCGTCAGATCCTCCTGATTGCCTCCGGATTCACCATGACCGCGCAGGTCAAAGCGCAGCGCCGCTACGCCTGCATCGGCGAGGCCGGCCGCCATGCGATCGAAAAACCCCGCCTCATGCCGCGTCACCCCACCGCCATGGACCTGCACGACGCCAAGCTCCGCCGAGCCGTCGGGAACAGCAAGATCTCCCACGAGGTCTAAGCCGTCCAGAGAGCGAAATCGAACCTCCTGGTCGGACGGCATGAGACCCCTTCCATCGCCTGGCCGCGCTGCAAGGCCAGACTCTCAGACTCCCGTGCAAGGCGCCAGAGTCGCACGGCGGGCATGTCGGAATCTTGTCGGAGGTTGCCGACACAGAGTCGACGAACTCGGGATTAGCAGCGAGGTATCGGCCGGACGCTTCGGCCCCAGCGGCGCAGGCTTGCCAGCAGCACCTCCGCGCCTCCCAAGCGCCGCGGATGATCGACTGAAGTCGAAACGTCGTTGCCGGAAGATTGTCGGAGACTCCGTTAAGCACTTTCCGACATGACCTCGGCACCGTTTGAATACTGAGCGTTCAGAAATCGTTGCGCGAGACTGTCTCATCGCACTGCTCGCCGGATGGGACGAATTGCCAGCTGCGCACTCCGGGATCGTAGGGGTCATGACGATGCCATGAACCCAGGAGATCTCGCGGGAGGTCGCAGTCATGGCCAGATGGCGGTGCGGGACTCGCGAACCAGAATTCAATAGGCGTGCTCACGCGCCGCGTCGATTAGGAGGATGTATGGGCAGCCGAGGCTCTCTATTCAGAGCGCTGCCCGGCCTGCCGGGGATGTGGACGGGCGCCATCGATGTGGACTGTTGGCCGATGGGTGGTCCTGCGCAGACCGGTAGGAAACCACGATGAGCAGGCCTCCGGTCAGGTTGATCGCCGTCATCGGGCCACCTGCGGTGGGCAAGAGCACACTGAGCCGGCACCTGCAGGACACCGCTGGCGCTGGCGTCTTCCGGTTGCGCGAGTTCGCCGAAACCTACCGGCAGGCGCACCCCGCTCAGGCGGCGGCGTTCGCCACCACCGATCCCCTCGGCTGGTTACCGGACACCGCCGTCGCGGTCCTGTTCGGCGCCGCGCTGTCGGACGCGTTTCCCGAGCTCTGTCCCGTCATGGTGCTGGAGAACCTGCCCGGCAACGCCGCCCAGCTTGATCTTCTCCGGGACCGGGCCGCGGCTATCGGCGCCCGGCTGGACCTGGTCGTCCTGACCGCCCCCGATCGGGTTCTCGCCGACCGGGCCCAGACCCGGCGGGTGTGCGCGAGCTGCGAGCCGGATCCTCGAGGTGACCCGCATCAGCCCGCCCACGCCGCAGACGACGATCCGCAGCGGTGCCGGCGGTGCGGCGGCAGGCTCGCGGCCCGCCGCTCCGACACACCCGAGCTGTTCCAGGCCCGGTTGGGCCGGTTCCGTGCCTCGCTGCCCGCGATCCGTACGGCCGCCCTCGCCGCGCACGTGCCGTGCCACTTCCTGGACTCCACCGGCGACATCACCACCACGGCCGTCGCCGTGCAGGCCGCCTGTCGCCTCACCCTTCACCCCACGCCGTTGAGGAGCGCCTGGTCATGAGCCTCGTCCCGCTACCCATCCCGACCCTGCGCCCCGACGACAGTACCGACCGGTACGGGCACGCCCGGCTGCCGGCCAGCGCGCACGCCCCGATGCCCGAGCACGTGGACCAGGTCCCGTACGGACGGTTCCGCAACCTGTACCTGTACATCACTGAGGCGTGTCAGTTGCGTTGCGAGCATTGCTACATGGGCGAACGCCTGGACCGGGCGTTGAAGATGCCGTACGACAAGGTCGTCGACACCCTGCGGACGTGGCGGAAACTCGGCAGCTCGAAGCTGACCATCCTTGGCGGAGAACCCACCCTGCATCCCGACTACATCGCGATCATCCGGGCCGCGGGCGCGCTCGGCTTCGGGCACGTGATCACCACCAGCAACGGCCTCGACCCGGCGTGGCGCAAGTTCCGCCAGATGCGGCCGTCCGATTTCGCGTACGTGCAGATCAGTCTGGACGGCGGTAGCGCGGCCAGCCACGACCAGATCCGCGGGCCGGGGCGTTTCGACGAGACGCTGCGCAACGTGGCCCGCCTTGCCGAGGCGGGCTTCGACACCCGGATCATCTGCACCGTCAACAAGGCCAACGCCGGCGACGCCCTGCAGCTGCTCGACATCGCTGACCAGCTCGGCGTCAGCCTGGTCAAGTACCACGTGTTCTCCACCATCGGCACCGGCCACGGTGCCGAGGAACTCGCCATGAGCCCGATGGAGTGGATCGAGTTCTACGAACAACTCGAACGCGTCGGGCCTGGTCACCAGACCCGCATCTGGTACCAGCCCACTTACGCCCGGCGCTCCCGCGTCGCCCACTACGCCGCCCAGGGCTACTGCGGATGCATCGGCCGCACCCTTGACCGCATCAGCGTCTTCCCCGACGGCCGCTGCTACGTCTGCTCGTACCTGTTCGACACCGAGCTGCACTTCGCGAACATGGTCGACGGCGACGTGCAGCTCAACCGCGCCGAGGGTGGGAACGAGTTCGACCTGTTCGCCAAGGCGATGACCCGATCCGCCTGCGGGGACTGCAAGGCGCCGACCGCGTGCGGCGGCGGCTGCCCGGCCGAGGAACTGGTCATGGGCGCCGCGTCCTGCGCGGCCGTCGAGGACATCGTCCCGGTCTGCCGGCTGTGGAAGGCCGACGTGCCCATCGCCTGACCCCGCACCGCCGTTGAACCCTAGGCGAGAACCCATCTCGCTCGGAAAACATGAGGAGACACCTATGAGTGAGTCCGCCGGCCGTCAACGCGCCCAGATCGACGTACACCTGCTCCTGCGCCGCGGTGATGACATTCTGCTCGGCCAGCGCATCAACACCGGATTTGGGGACGGCTGCTGGCACCCGCCGTCCGGGCACGGCGAGGACCGCGAGTCCGCCACCTTCAGCCTGGTCCGCGAAGCCCAGGAGGAAATCGGCGTCACCATCGACCCCGCCAACGTACGTCTCGCGCACCTGCTGCACCACTGGACCGAGTCCGCCCGCGCCGCGCTGTTCTTCGAGGTCACCCGCTGGGACGGTGAGCCGGTCAACACCGAGCCGCACAAGTGCGCCGGCTGGAAATGGTTCCCGATCGCGGAGCTGCCCGAGCAGATGATCCCCTACGCCCGGCAGGCGCTGACTCACTACGCCAAGGGTGAGCCGTACTCCGAGCGTGGCTGGAAGTAGCAGCGATGGCAGCGGACCGTCTCCTCGATCTGGTTTGCTTCAGCTACCTGGCCGACGCGCAAGTCATGCACGTCGACACGTACCCGCTTCCGAACAGCGGCGCCGCCGTCGACGCCACCGCGGCCTCGATCGCCGGTGACGGTCCGCTGACCGCCATCACCGCCGCCCGCCTCGGCCTGCGGACCGGTCTGATCGCCAACAGCGTCGGCGCCGACCACACCGGGCAACGCCTGCGCGGGTGGCTTGACCACTTCGGTGTCGACCACAACGTGCATGCGGTCGCCGGTACCGCGACGCCGCACCTGACCGTGATCGCTGACCGCGGCACCCGCACCTGGTTCGCGGCGCTGACACACGCCTACGCCGACCTGCTCACCGCCGACCTGGCCCTACTCACCCGCACTCGACTCGCCTACATCGACTGCTACCACGTCATCGCCGACGCCGCCGCCCGCGCCGTCGCCGCGGCGCAGGACACGCCGCTGCTGCTCAACCTCGGCGGCGATCAGCCCAGCCCGGACGTCATCGCCGCCGCGAGGAGCCGACGACTGCTTACGGTCCAGACCAGCGTCGACGACTCCGCCGTCGACTCCGCCGCGGATGTCGCCGACACCCTCTTCCACCTGTTCGCCCCGCACACGGTCGTCGTCACCGTCGGCCGTCACGGCGCATTCGCCCGCACCCGCCACCAGCTCCACCGGGTGGCCGCCCCCGAGGCTGCCATCCACCACACCCATGGCGCCGGGGCCGCGTTCTCCGCCGGCTACGCCCGCGCCATCCTCACCGGCGCCGACATCGACACCGCCCTGACCGTCGGCTGCAACGCCGGAACACAGCACTGCGCCAGCCCCGCAGCCCTGGTACCCCGGCAAATACCCGCCGACGTCCTCACCACCGTCTGAAGGAGGCCCCTGTGATCGACAACCTGTTCGACGACCTGCGCACCCTCGATTGGGACGACCTGAGCGCCGTCGCCGACACCAGCGACAAGCTACTCACCAGCCTCGACCAGGACCGCGGCCTGCTGGACGACCTCGTCAGCAAGGCCCTGGCCGACCCGCACCTGACCGCGCTCTGCGAGCACTACGACATCCTCGACAAGATCGTCCTGCACGACGACCCCACCGGCTGGCGGCTACGCCTGCACATCTTCCTGCCCGGCTACTACGATCGCCCGCACAACCACCGCTGGACCTACGCCAGCCGCATCCTGTACGGCAGCTACACCCACACCCTCTACGGCACCGAAGACCAAATCGCCGACGCCGAACCCATCGACGTGTCCACCCTGCGACCCCGCATGGTCCGCACCGAAACCGCCGGCGACACCTACGTCCTGCACCACACGTCGATCCACTCCGTCACCGCCGCGCCCTACACCACCACGCTGATCGTGCGAGGCCCCGCTGTCAAAGACCGCTTCATGGTCAGCGACCGCACCACCGGCGAGGCCTGGTGGCAGTACGGCGCCGCCACCGAAGACCCCGCCGCCGCTGCCGCCAAGCGCATGACACCCGAGCAGGCCGCCGACCGTGTCCGCCAGCTCGCCACCGATGGCGTGCTCAGCCGAGCGATGTGATCACGCGCGTCCATCGGGCCGGTGATGCCGCCGGCATCATCGGCCCGAAGCGCAACCCCTCCCCTTCCCGGGCTATCAGGCGAAGGACTTCGCGGCGTCACCGCGCCGGCCAATCCGGGGCTCAACGGGCGTCCGTCAGCGACACGCAGCGTTCGACCACATGTGCGAATCCTGCCGGCAGGGTCGCGCGCCCGACAGTCCGTCGCCGTCGCGGTGCGGTACCTGTAGGCGGTGACACGGTAACCGCCGCCTGCACGACAGGCGGCCCATCCACGTCCACCGAGGAGCGCTGATCGAGTGACTGCGACCGCACGACAAGCTCAGCACGGTGACCTTCCCACGCAGCGAGACGCGACGCCGAATGAGGCGGTGTTGCCTGAGCTTCGGCCGATGTGGTGGGAGCAGGGGATGATGGCCCGGATCGACGCCGGCCTGCTCGGCGTGTTCACCGAGATGCCGCGGCTGGTGGTCGAGGCTTTGCGGATCAGCTGGCGTGCTGACCGGGCACGGACCGCGATCGTCGCGGCGGCGACGCTGGCGGCGGGTGCGATGGCGACGTTCGGGTTGCTGGCGACACAGCGGGTGCTGGTCGAGTTGTTCGCTGCCGGGCCGACCCCGGATCGGGTGAAGGCGGCCGTGCCGGCGTTGGCGCTGTTGGCCGCGTCGATCGCGGTGCGCGGCGGGCTCGGGATCGTCACCGGGTATGCGTTGAACGGGTTGACGCCTCGGGTCAATCAGCAGGCGGAGCGTCGGTTGTTCGAGACGACGACCGCGGTGGGGCTGGACTCGTTCGACCTGGACGACTTCGCCGACAGCATGGAACGGGCGTCGCGGGGCAGCGAGTCGGTGATCGACCTGATCCAGGGCGTCATGAATCTGCTCGCGGGCGTCGTCAGCCTGGTCGCGGTGACGGTCGCCGTCCTCGTCATTCACCCGTTGTTGCTGGTCGCGTTGTTGCTGGCCACGACCCCGAACGCGTACGCGGCGCTGCGGGCCGGTCATGAGCGGTTCCAGACGTATCTGCAAGGTTCGGCGCGGCGTCGTCGGCTCTGGGTCCTGCACAAGTTGATGGCCGAACGCGTGTCGGCATCCGAGCTGCGTTCGTACGGGCTGCGGAACTTCCTGCTGGGCCAGTACGACCGGGTGATGGGCGCGCAGACCGCCATCGACCTGGCCTTGGCGCGACGGGTCACCACGACCACCAGCATCGGCGCGATCGTCAGCGGGCTGGCGTCGGCCGGCGTCTACGTGCTGCTCGGTGTGCTGCTGCTCGACGGCCGGATCCCCCTCGCCGCCGCCGCGACGTGCGTGGTCGCGGTGCAGGCGGCGCAGCGGGCACTGACGCAGGTCACCTTCCATGTGGATCATGTCTTCGCCGAGGGGCAGCACTTCCCAGTTATTTGGAATATGAGGCCGCGGATCCGACCGCGGCTCCCAAGTGACTGGAAGTTCGCATGGCGGTGGAGTTGGCGGCACGATGGCCGGTTCTGGCACGGCATGAGCAGGCGCTCGGATGGCTTCAGATGCGCTGTGATCTAGGGCTGGCTGCTCGGTCGGTCGATGCGTACGCGCGCGGGCTGAGCGAGTACCTGACGATGTGCGAGACGGCGGGCATGGATCCGGCGAACGCCGATCGGCCGCACGTCGCCAGGTACGTGCGCGAGATGGGCTCGAGGCCCAGCCGACGCGGCAAGAACGTGGTGTCGATCGACTCGGGCGTCGGCTTGGCGAACGCGACGATGCAGCAGCGGCTGGTGCCGGTACGGCTGTTCTACGACTTCTTGGTCGAAGAGGGCGTACGCGACTCGAACCCGGTCGGGCGAGGCCGCTATACGCCCCGCAACGGATTCGGCAGCAAACGCGGTTTGATTCCGCGGCTCGTGAAGCTGCCCTGGATCCCGAACGAGACCGAGTGGGCGGCAATCTTGCAGGCGGCACGTGGAGGACGGGTTCGCGATCGGCTGATGCTCGCGATGGCCTACGACGCCGGGCTTCGGCGCGAGGAGCTCTGCTTGTTGACCACGGCAGACCTGGATCCGGGTCGGCGAACTCTGCGGGTGCGTGCCGAAACGACCAAGGGACGGCGCGAACGGATCGTGCCCTACTCGGCGGCCACCGGTGTTCTGCTGGGCGAATACCTTGGCCTGCGCACGAAGCTCACTCGGGCACGGGGTCCGTTGTTCCTGTCGGAGTCCCGGCGCAACCAGGCGCAGCCGCTGACGCTGTGGACGTGGTCGAAGGTCGTCCGCCAGTTGGCGCTGACCTCCGGGGTGACTCGATTCTCGACCCACACGCTTCGGCATCTGTGCCTGACGGATCTGGCCCGGGCCGGCTGGGAGCTTCACGCCATCGCCACGTTCGCGGGGCACCGCAACCCGGAGTCGACGCTGCGCTACATCCACCTGTCTGGACGCGATCTGGCGGCCAAGCTGGCCGACGGAATGGCGCAGATCCACGCGTGGCGGGTCCAGATGCTGACCGCCAGCGAGGCGGTCCGATGACCGCGGCTGCGGCGAGTCTGCCGACCGGGACGGCGTCGGGTACCAGCCGGTGGACCCATCCCGTGGACCTGTCCGGTCTTGACATCAGCCCGGAACTGACTGAGCGAGAGAGGCTCGCGCTCGCGGCGGTCGACTGGAAGCTGCGGCGGCAGACTGGCGCCAACGAGGTGGCGTGGCAGGCCCTGGGACGTCTCCGCCGCCCACTTGTCGATCTCGCCGCGGCGAAGGGATGGTTCCCGGCGGGACCTTCCCGGCACCCGACGGCGGTCGACGCGATCGCCGTGCTCCTGCGCGCCTGTCACGAGCGGCAGTCCAGCTACTGGGCGTTCGATCCAGCGACGTGGGCGCGGCTGATCGGTCAGGGTGCGACCGAGTTCGGCCACGATCAGGAGGTCGACGCCGGAGCCCGATCCATCTTGATCGCGATGGCCTGGACGCTGTCGGACTTCGAGGACTTCCATCTGCTCGGCAAGTTCAGCCGCCGCTACGTGGCGCACAAGGTGTTCGGTGTCGAACCCGTCGAACGCGCTCTGAGCTCGGTGCAGCAGGTGATGCACGGCTGGGGCTACCAGGACAGCGTGCCGGCCAACAGCTGGTTCCGGACGTTCCTCATCCAGGCGCTGCTCATGAACCGCAGCCCGTTGCTGGACGACCTGACGACCGATGCCGTCGAGCAGCTGCGGCTACATCCGTCGTTCGCCGGCAAGCCGCTGTCGGCGCTGTTCGGGTTGCAGCGCGCACTGGCAGCCCTCGGGATCACGGAGCCACCGCAACGACGCGGCGTCCAGCCCTGTTCCGAGATCACCGACGCGGCGCCGGCGTGGACCGCCGCAGTGGAGAAGTGGTTCGCGACCTCGACCCTCTCGCGCAACGTCCGGCGCGGCTACCGCACCATCCTGGCCCGTGCCGGCCGGTGGCTGACCGTCAACCACCCGGACGTCACGGAGCCAGGCCAATGGACTCGCCAGACCTGCGCGGCCTGGGTCGCCGCGGTGGACCGGATGAATCGCGGTGCCTTCGTCAAGGACCCGACCAAGATAGGCAGCGACCCGGACAAGCCGCTGAGCCCGCTGACGAAGATCGCCTACCTGCGCCCCCTGCGGGTGTTCTTCAGCGATCTACAGGAATGGGAATGGATCCGCCGCCGGTTCGACCCGCGCCGGGCGTTCGAGACCCCGCGTTCCCTGCGCGCGATCGTCGGCCCCGACCCTCGCGTCATCGCCGACGAGACCTGGGCCAAGCTGCTGTGGGCCGGCATCAATCTGCAGACCGAAGACCTGTCCCAGAGCGGCTACCGATACGGCTATCCGATCGAGATGATCCGGGCGATCACCAGCGTGTGGCTGTTCGCCGGTCAGCGCAGCGACGAGATCGTCCGACTCCGCGTCGGCTGCGTGCGCTGGCAGCACAAGGAGCAGCCGGTCTCGGCCGGGGACCGCGAAGTCCTCGTCGATGACGCGATCTGCCTGCTCGACATCCCCACCCATAAGACCGGCACGGCGTTCACCAAACCCGTCGACCCGCTCCTCGGGCAGGCGATCGAGATCTGGCAGGCCGTGCGCCCCCAGCAACCCCGGCTACCCGACCGCAAGACCGGAGAACTGGTAGATCTGCTGTTCGCCAACCGCGCGAAGCCGCTGAGCACCACCTACATCAACGACACCATCATCCCCGCGCTCTGCCGCAAGGCCGGCGTCCCGGACACCGACGTCCGCGGGAAGATCACCAGCCACCGCGCCAGGTCAACGATCGCCAGCCAGCTCTACAACGCCAAGGAGCCGATGACGCTGTTCGAGCTGCAAGCCTGGCTCGGCCACAAGACACCCCAGGCCACCGCGTACTACGCCAAGATCACCCCGAACGCGCTGTCCAAGGCATACCGCGACGCCGGCTACTTCGGCCGCAACCTACGCACCATCGAGGTGCTACTCGATCGTGAGGCAGTCGCCTCCGGCGCCGCCGCGACCGGGGAGCCCTGGCAGTACTACGACCTCGGCCACGGCTACTGCACCTACACCTTCTTCGAGCAATGCCAACACCGCATGGCCTGCGCGCGGTGCGACTTCTACACCCCGAAGCAATCCAGCCGAGCGCTGCTGCTGGAAGCCAAGTCCAACCTGCAACGGATGCTGGTCAGCATTCCGCTGACCGACGACGAGAAGGCCGCCGTCGACGACGGCGAACAAGCAGTCGACCAGCTCCTGGAACGCCTCGCCGACGTCCCCACCCCGGCCGGCCCCACTCCTCGTCAGCTACTACCGCTGCTCACCGTCACTCGGTCGGGCCCAGCGGAGGAGGACACGTGTCAGACCAGCCCACGGTGCCGGACCAGCCAGAGCGGTCGGCGTTGTTGAACACCAGCGACAACAGGGACTGCTCACCTTTCGCCTCCAGCCCTCCGTTCCAGCCGTCATCAGGGTTGTTGAAGATTTGCTGAACGATCATCGGGTTGCGGTCGGTGCGGACCACCATGCCCTCGTCCTGAAGGAACCGGGCCACCCGGTCCACCGGCGCGTCCAGGCGCAGCGCCACGCTCACGTGCCAGGGATAAGTCATGTCCCCGGGGTATCGGCAGGCGCTCTCCACGGTGACGCCGATTCCTGCCTTCTCCAACGGCTCCAGATAGTTGTCGATCAAGATGTCCTCGACGCCCGCCACGCTGCGATCGACAGCGCAACCACCGAGCATCCCCACCGCGACCACCGCGATGACGGACCGGACCAGTTGACGTCGCACAGCCGTACCTCCCCGTTGAAGGCACGCCACGTGCCGACACATCGCCGATGCCACAGCGTCGGCACAGGGACTGTACTGGCATTCGGACTCGTAGATCACCGTGGCGCCAGCAGCAGCGATCGGCCAGCTCAGAACCGTCGGCGATCGCCGTTCCCGCACCCTCAGCGACACGCATGGAGGAACCCGGTGACCAGCCGTTTCTTATTCCACATAATGAAGCAGTACGTCAAGTTCTTGGACCGCGCCGTCGACTACCTGCCGGCGAGCGGGCCCGGCACCCGTGCGGTGCCCGCGCCGTTGACGCGGCTGACGGTTCGCGGGGTGAGCCTGCAGTATCCCGACCGCGACGACCGGGCCGTCGACGACGTCAGCCTGACGATCGAGGCCGGGCAGACGGTGGCGTTCGTCGGGGAGAACGGCTCGGGCAAGTCCACCCTCGCCGCGATGATCGCCGGTCTCCGTGCTCCGACCGCAGGGGTGATCGAGTGGAACGGGCAGCCCTTCGCCCACTGGGACAGACGGGTTGCGGGCCCGGTTGGCGGTGGTGATGCAGGAACATCACCATTGGCCGTACACGGCGGCGACGAACATCGCCATGGGTGACCTCGACGCGGTACCTGAGCAGGCGCGGATCGAGGCCGCGGCGCGGCAGGCCGCCGCCCATGATCCGATCGTCGCCTTGCCGCACGGGTATGAGACGTTGCTGGATCGCACGTTCAAAGACGGTCAGGAGTTGTCCGGCGGGCAGTGGCAGCGGATCACCGCTGGCCGCGGTTTCTACCGCGACGCGGAACTGCTGGTGATGGATGAGCCGTCGTCGGCGCTCGACCCGCGCGCCGAGGACACCCTGTTCCAGGCGATCCGCGGGCGCCAAAGCCGCCACACGACGATCTTGATCACGCATCGGCTCGCCAACGTGATCCACGCTGACCGGATCTTCGTGATGCACGACGGCCGCCTTGTCGAAGAAGGCACGCACCGCGAACTCATCGCCGCTGGCGGCAGATATCGAGAGCTATTCACGTTGCAGGCTGCCGGATACCAGCCGGCCGGCTCGACCGGCGAGGCGGTGTGACCGGCCTGCCCGAACGGTGACGCGCACCAGCCCAGAAGGGTGCGCGAAGACTGGTGCTGGCCCGATGGGCTCCCCTGGCAGACGAGACCGAGCCGAGAACGGAGAAACTCGCGATGACCGACACAGCTGCGACCTCGCTCGACGGCGCCTTCGCCACCGTGCCGGAGCATTACTACACCCACCACCCTGAGCACGGCGAAACGCTGCACCGCTCGCAGCCCGATTTCATCCGCCGCGAACTGCTCTCCCTGCAGGTACGCCCCGGCGATCGGGTCTTGGAGATCGGCACCGGCTCCGGATACAGCGGCGCGATCCTCGCCCTGTTGTGCGGCCCGCAGGGGCGGGTCACCAGCGTCGACATCAGCGAAGAGCTCGCCTCCCGAGCCATGGCGATCCACGACGAACGCGGGGTCGCCGGCGTGGACTGCCGGGTCGCCGACGGCCTCGCCGGCTACCCGCCCGCAGCGCCTTATCACCGCGTGATCGCCTGGTGCTCGCCGCCACGGCTGCCCCGGGCCTGGGTGGATCAGGTCGTTGATGGCGGGCGGATCGTCGCAGCCCTGCCGATCGCTAAGCTGCCGTCCACCACCCTGATCGCGACCATCGTCATTGAGGCAGGCCAGCCCCGGGTGGAAGCCATCACCGGTGGCGCCTATGCCCAGAGCACCACCGTGCCGGTCGATGACGCCGTGAGTGTCCCCGGCCGCTGGGTCGACTACTGCGACCAGCAGCCGGACCCTTCGTGGATATCCATCGGCTGGCGCACGAACGACGACGAAAAGCACACCGGCGCCCGCACAGCCCTCGATCTACTGCTGAACCCCGGACACACCGAAACCTACAGCCCCATGGAGGCGGACTGGCGCTCGTGGGGAGCCTTCACCGCTGCCCTGACCGATCCGCATCTGAGCCTCGCCTCCCTCCGCAACCGGATCCGCGGCCTCGGCCACACCACCGCCACATCGGCCGCCATGATCCTGACCGACGCGACGATCCTCGCCGACCGCCCGGATTCGCCGTCGCTGAACACGCTGCGGACCTGGCTGGGCCGCTGGGAACAGGCCGGCCGCCCCGCCGCCGACTCCTTCACCACCACCCTCGTGCCGCACCACGGCCCCGGCCAGCCCGGCTGGGACCTGCGCGCCCACCTGCCCGCGGTCGGGCGGCAGCCGGTGAACCGCGCCCCGATTCGATAGCGCCTCATCGAAGCAGGCGTGCAGGCGAGTGACGTGCAAAGGAGACCCGTGACCAGCCGCTACCGCACCATCGTTGTGGTTCACGTGTTGCTGCGTCGCGCCGACGGCCAGGTCCTGTTCCTTGAACGTGCCGGTACCGGCGTCGCCGACGGCCAACTCTGCCTTCCCGGCGGGCACCTCGAAGACGAGGAGTCGGTGATCGCCGCCGTAATCTGGGAGACCGCCGAGGAGATCGGTGTCGTCCTGAACGCCACCGATCTCGAGTTCGTCCATGTCGTTCACCGTCGCTACGGCCACGATGACCCGCGCCTCGGGTTCTTCTTCCTCGCCACCCTCTGGGACGGCCAGCCGGTCAATCGTGAACCCCACAAATGCGCCCAGCTCATCTGGGCGGATCCTGCAAGCCCACCCGCCAACACGATCGCCTACACCGCTGCCGCCCTGGCACAGATCAGCAGAAGCCGGCCGTTCTCCCTCGAAGGCTGGGGGGTCGACTTCCACCGTCAGCAACCTGCCGACGTCGTCCATGTTCCTGCCCGAGATCGTGAACGGAGATCCCCGATGATCCCCTTCGCTGAAGGCGCAACAGTCACTCGCCGTGACGTGCTCGACGGCCGAGTCTGGACCGCGGCCCCGCACCGCGTCCTCTCCGACGACGGCACCCGGCTGGTGCTCGCGACCTGGCCCGGCACCATCGGCTACACCCCGGCCAACTGGATCAGATGGTTCACCGACGGCGACGAATCAGCCCGCAAGCAGGCCGTCACCGACCTGGCCGGCGGCGGTGGGGAACTCGGCCGCTGGATCTGGCAGGACACCATCGTCGTGACGTGGGTCGGTCTCGACCCGGACTTCAACGTGCAGCTCTACCAGCCGACCGACGACCGTCCCGCACACTGGAAGATCAACTTTGAGCGGCCGGTGACCCGCACTGCGATCGGCATCGACACCTGCGACCTGCTGCTGGACCTCATCACCGACCCGGCCAGCACGACATGGCGCTGGAAAGACGAGGACGAGTACGACGAGATCCGGCGGCACGGCCTGGTCTCGGACGCCGAGGACCGGCGGGTACAAGCGGCCCGACTGCGAGCCGTCGCGTTCGTCGAAGCCGGCCAGGGGCCACTGGCCGAGGACTGGTCCACCTGGCGGGTGCCGGACGACTGGCCCCTTCCGCAGCTGTCGCCAGGCGCCCTGGACACCGGCACGCGATAGCAACTGCGACCCCCGGCCGCCTTGACGGTCTACGCCGCAGGACTCGCGCGGCGGCGATGCCGGCCTATCAACCTGCAGAAAGGAACATCAATGGACACTGCTGTGGACGGCAGCGCGCCGGAGCGACTGCGATCCGGCCTGACAGCACACCTGGTCGAGAAGGGCTGGATTCGCACGCCCGAGGTTGAGGCCGCCTTCAACACGGTTCCGCGACACCTGTTCGTACCGGACGCCGTCTCCCTCGTCGACGCGTACGACGACAACACCGTGACCACGAAACGCGGCCCGGACGGCAAGACGGTCAGCTCCGTGTCGGCACCCTGGGTCCAGGCCTATGCGCTGGAACAGTCCGGCCTTCGACCGGGCTCGCGAGCCCTTGAAATTGGCTCCGGCGGATATCAGGCGGCCCTGATCGCCGAGATCGTCGGCCCGGCCGGCCACGTCGTCACCGTCGACATCGACGCCGACATCACCGACCGCGCCCGCGACTACCTCGACCAGGCCGGCTACCCGCAGGTGCAGGTCGTGCACGGCGACGGCACCCTCGGCCACCCGCCGGCGGGCCCCTACGACGCGATCATCGTGTCCGTCGAAGCCGGCGACGTCTCACCGCACTGGGTCGAGCAGCTCGCCCCCGGCGGCAGGATCGTCGTTCCGCTACGGATGCGTACCCTGACTCGTTGTCTCACCCTGCAACGATCCGGTGATCACCTCGCCACTGCGGCAATGCTGCAATGCGGATTCGTCCCGATGCAGGGCGACCGCCGCCAGCTCGCCCGCCGGATCCCGCTACGCGGCGACGACATCGTCCTGCTGCTCGACGACCCGATCGACGTCGATGTCAGCGCCCTCACCGCAGCGCTGACGTGGCCCCGGACGGATGTGTGGTCGCCGGTCACGATCACGATGCAGGAACATGACTCGTTCGAAAGCCTGCACCTTTGGCTGTCCAGCCAACCGCGCCTCTTCGGTGCCCTCGCCGTCGACCGTGACGCCACCCAGGGCCTGTTGGACCCCCAGGACCGGTTCACCTGCCCTACCCTGCTCACCGGCGACAGCTTCATCTCACCATGCGGAGGACCGACGACAACACCTGGCAGTTTGGCGCCCACAGCTTCGGACCTGACGCTGCCGCCCTCGCCAAGGACTTGACCGATCTCGTCGTCGCCTGGGACCGCGACTACCGGCACGGTCCCGGCCCGGACATCACCGTGCATCCCACGGGCACATCCCTGATCGCGGCCGGCCAGCTTCAGCTGGCCGTGCCCCGCCGGGACGCCACGATCGTGGTCACCTGGACGGTACCGGCGAGGCCGCGGTGACCGTCGATCAGCGTTCGGCGCCATTTCCGGTTCTCATCGTGATTCGCGGAAACTCCGGTAGCGGGAAGACCACGACAGCTCGGGAAGTTCGCCGCCGATACGGTCGCGGTGCCGCGCTCATCGAGCTCGATGTTGTGCGCCGGGTGGTGCTGAGGGAGCACGGCGGCCAGCAGGATCCGGTCGCGCCGGGAATGATCGCCACGATGGCGCGGTGCGCGCTCGATGCCGGCTATCACGTGATCGTCGAGGGGATCCTGTCCACCGGCTCGTATGGCGTAATGCTGCGCGAGCTCATCGGCAGCCACACAGGGCCGACAGCCGTGTACTGGATGCGAGTGTCGTTCGATGAGACCGTGCGCCGGCATCACCGCCGCGAGGAGCCGATTGCGGTCACCGCAGAGCAGATGCGCGAGTGGTACGTCGGCAGCGACGTGCTGGGCGTGCCCGGCGAAGTCATCATCCCGGAGACCACGACGTTCGACGAGGCTGTCGCGATGATCCTCGAAGGCAGCGGTCTGAGCGGTGCAACAGCCGGCACCCCATGCCCAGCACAATGCCCACGCTGCGCAGAAAAGACGGCAGCAAGAGACAGTTGAAACAGCAGCCGGATGCACCAAGCCTGCGGGCCGTGAGGCGCGGTTCCGGTGGCGATGTGACCGATTGATCCGATCTTCACCGGGCGCGCGCGTTGCAATCGTCCCCGACCACTGGCGTGACCATCACGTCGCCGCATACACAGCGGATGACGAGGTGGCCGCCGCAGGCGCACGGCCACCAATCGCGGGCCGGCCGCGTCGCGGACCCGCCGCGGTAGGTGTGCCCGGCGCGGCACTGCTGGGGCTCGTCGCCGACCAGGACACGGACCTGCCGGTACGGAAACGCGACGACATGTTCGTCAGATCGGGCTCGGCCGAGGATGAACCGGAGCTCAGCCGGGGTCCTGCAGTCGCGTTCCAGCGTGACCGCGCCGACGGGGGAGTTGTCGGCGTGGTCCCAGCGAATGGTGATCCGCCATTGTGTGCGCCACTCCACCGGGCCAGGGTAGTCGAACATGTGTGCTAATTTGGCGGAATCCGGTCTGGTTGCCGAGCGCCGACCCAGCTAGTCGGGTATCGCCAGCGCGGGCCTGTTCTACGGCGACACCAGGGCGACGTCATCCGGTGAGAGGTCCGGGCGTAGGCGGACATGGCGGCAGAGGTGCCGGTGTCGGCCAGGTCCGTCGGTCACGCCGTCGACCTCGACCTCGGCGACCAGCAGCGGTTCTACCTGCACGTACGGCAAAGGGTGGCGGTCAGTCAGGCTCATCGACCAGCCGGCAGGCAGGGGCCACGGCCAGGGGTGCCCAGCGCCTGCGCCCTGGAACGCCATCGGCTGCAGGCTGGCGGCCAACTCGCTGCGCTGCATGGCCTTGACCGGATGACTCTGCGCGACCAGCCGGAGCCGGCCCCGGGCGTCGTAGCGGCCCAGCAGCAAGCTGCCCGGGTGGGCGGCGGTGCCCGTCACCCCGCCGACGATGAGCTCCGTGGTGGACTTGCGGCGGACCTTGCCCCAACCCACAGAGCCCGGCCGGTACGGCTTGGCGGCGTCCTTGACGACCAGGCCCTCGATCCCCGCCACCGCGTAGTCGGTGAACCACGCCCGCGCCAGATCGGGGTCGGTGGTTTGCGGGCACAGCACCAGCTGCGACGGCCCGCCGGCGAGCAGCCGCTGCAGCCGTCGTCGGCGCTGGGCCAGCGGCTGGTCGAGCAGCTCGCGGCCGCGACCGTCGCGGAGCAGGTCGAAGATCACCAGGTGGGCAGGGCGCTGCGCGACCTCCGCAGCCAGGCCTCGGCCCACGGTGATCCGCCGACGCAGATCGGCGAACGCAGTGCGGCCATGGGCGCCATCCCAACAGACCAGCTCGCCGTCCACGATCACCCCGGCTGGCAGATGCTCGGTCAGGGCGGCGCAGACGTCGGGGAAGTACGCGGTCAGGTCGCGGCCGTGCCGGGACTGCAGCCGAGCACCGTCACGGTTGACCCAGGCCAGGCTGCGCCAGCCGTCCCACTTAGGCTCGAGCACGGTCGCTTCGGCGTACGGCGGGACCGGCGGCGACGGCATCGGCTCCGCCCGCATCGGCTCGACCGGCCAGCACAGCACCAGCAACGACCTCCCACCACGAGATCGTCCCGACGCTAGTCACCCTGCAGTGGCCTTGACCAGGGAAAACGACGGCTTTCTGGCGACCCTGCCCGACGTAGCAAGGCCTCTTCCGCTCAGACCGCGACGATGAGGCACATACCTCCACCCGGCTGGCGGTGGCCGGCGGCCGGGAGGTGCGCCTACCGGGTGTGGTGCGGCACCGATGCCCTGAGCCGTATCGTCGGGCCATGATCAATCCGGGGAGTGCGCCGCTCGACGACACCAGCGAGGAACTCGCCGCAGCGAACGTCGAGGTGCTGCTGGCCGCGGCACGCGAGCGCGGCGCGGTGCTG
Source organism: Actinoplanes sp. NPDC049118 (assembly GCF_040648555.1). NCBI lineage: Bacteria > Bacillati > Actinomycetota > Actinomycetes > Micromonosporales > Micromonosporaceae > Actinoplanes > Actinoplanes sp. NPDC049118. The sequence goes on along the minus strand of NZ_JBEZDY010000017.1, from coordinate 91,739 downwards.
GGGGAGCCGGTGCGGGACCCGGCGGCGGACCGCGACGGCCGGTACGGCTGGGACCTGCCGGCCGCAGACGGAACGGTCGTGCGGCTACTGATGCCCGGGGTGGAACTGACCCGAATCCGCGACGACATCAGCGCCCAGGCTCCCTGCCTCTACCTGAACGGCGGGGCCTGGTGGTGGCCGGACGCCGTCGGCTTGCTGGCCAGCCGGGTGCGCTGGGGCAGCGCCCCGGGCGCGCAATAGAAGAGACCCCAAAGATCGCTAGCCGCGGCTCATCGAGCCGGGAAATCGTCGGGCATCGCTTGATCAAGGTTGCTCACATGGGATGCGCTGGCTTTCGAGCGGGAGAAAATGTCATATCCCCTCGTCACCATGAACCTATGGTCGAACCCGCCGCGCCGCCACGCCGGATCGAACTGCCGCTGCCCGAAGCACGAACGCGCCTGACGCAAATCGTGCGGCTGACCCCGCTCAGCGGCCAGATCACGGTAATCACTGACGCAGGACGCCCTGTTGCCGCCATCGTTCCCATTACGGCAGTGCCAAGCACCACGCCAGCCGGATCGGCAGCTAACTCGGAGGCTGCCGCAGCGGGTTGGATTCGCCGCATTGAGCAAGTTCGTACGGCAGCGCGCCGCCAGCATGCGATGCGCATCGCGACGCTGGAACGCGCGCTGGCAGACGTCTGGGTGGTTGTCGATCGTCTCCTGCCACGAGGATCCGACCGGGCCGTCGATGGCCTGCGTATCGCCCACCACGAGGTGCTGTCGACCCCCCGACTGACCGCAGATCCGCCTGCACGCGACTCGGCCGAGAGATCCGGGTCCGACCACCCTCGCTGAGGAGCCGTTTCGAGTTCATTCCCGCAGAACTCGAAACGACCTCCCTACCGCGCAAGCCGTAGACGTACCGACCTCGGCTAGCGCTTGCTGTGGAATGCGTCAACGACCGCGGTAGGGATCCGGCCACGGTCGGAAACCTCGTGGCCGTTCTTCTTCGCCCACTCCCGGATCGCCTGGTTCTGATCACGGTTGACCCGCTGCGGCTGCGCCGCGGCGCGACGCGAGGTAGCGGCGCCGGTAGTCGTTCCACGCCCGCCCCGAGCGGCGACCGCGAGGTAAGGGTCGAGAATCTTGCGCAGCTTGCCTGCGTTTTTCTCGGACAGATCGATGGTGTAGTTCACCCCGTCGAGCCCGAACTCCACGGTGCGGTCCGCCTCGCTGCCGTCGAGGTCGTCGGTGAGAAGGGTAATGACTTGCTTAGCCATAAAGTCAGCGCTCCCAGAAACGTCGCGACCGGTATTCGATCGCGGCCTTGTCAGGCTTAACCATAGTCGCCGCAGGCCGATATTCGGCCACCCCGCATCGGGGGCGACTATGTGTGAGGCATCGAACACGCATCGGCGTCTCGATACCGGCTCGCCGGCACCATACCAGCGCGCATTTCGCCGCGCTGCGATCACTGCACTGACGACGATCAACCGCGAATAACGGCGTGCAGGACGCCTCCAGATCAGAACGGCGGGACAGCCCCGGACTACCACGGACAGCTACCACCCACCCAGGTTCTGGGAGATCGTCGAGAACGCCAATGGCAGCGATGCAGAAGCACCCTACCCGGCAACTTTCCGCTTCGCTGACACATCTGTGCTACCTATCAGAAACGGACCTAAGGGCGGAGATCGCTCCGCATTCCGACCTCAGTCGACGGTGAAGTCGATCGAGACGAACTGACCCTGAACAGGACTCCTGGCGCGAATACCTGACCAGGCCAGGTGTGTCACGTCGTCATCGAGAACCGGGTGCCAGGTGCCGCAGATTGCGTGGTCGCCGCCGGCTTCATCACCACCGAGATTCACCGCCGAAGGGAAGAAACCCCATGGCCAGGACCTTGATGCGCGTCGCCGCGTTGGCCGCCGTGGCGCTGACCGCCACGCTCGTCGCCGCCACCCCGGCGCAAGCTGCCACCGTGCGCCAGATCAAGACCGTGAAGGACGGCACCTGCGTGCGCCCCTACGCCAACCCGGCCGACCTGCGCGCACGAAGCTGCAGCACCAAACCCACCAAAGCCCGCAACTGGCAGGTCATCCTCGTCGGCCGGCTGAACGGGCACCCGATCTGGCAACTCAAGAACCTCCAGACCGGCAAGTGCCTGGCACGTTCCGGGACCACCGGTCTCGGTATCCCCTACTCCCAGTCGTGCAGCCTCGGCGCCAGCACCTATTGGGAGGTCTTCACGGTCAAGCGGGGCGGCAAGACCACGGCAATCGTGCTTAAGAGCTTCAGCGCCTTCGCGCACGCCGGCCGGCACGCCTGCCTGCGCTACGAGGGCAAATACCACCCCGCCAACGTGGAACTCGCCACCTGCGACATCCACCAGACCCTGCAGCGATGGCGCCCCTAACCCTGCCAGCCGCGGCCATCGCCTTCCGGCGCTGAACTCAACCTGACCGCGAGCGCTCCCAACCCTCCCAGCCGCCCGGCAGACACGGAGTAGCGATGCGACAGAACCCCACCCGAACGGACGAGCCATGACGGGCTGGCTGCTACTGGCCGCCGCGATCACCGCGGAGGTGCTCGCGACCACCACGCTGACTCTCTCCGACGGGCTTACCCGACACGCGCTCACCGCAGTCACCGTCGCCCTGTACGGCCTGTCCTACGCCTGCCTCGCCAAAGCGCTTAAAGCGGGCATGGAGATCGGCGTCGCCTACGCGGCATGGTCCGGAATCGGCACCACCGCACTCGCCGTCATCGGCGTGATGCTTTTCGGCGAAACCCTGACATTACGCAAGATCAGCGCCATCGCCTTGATCATCGGCGGCGTCACCCTGCTGCACCTCACCACCACCACCACCACCACCACCACCACCGCGCCGCCGGCCGACAACGCCGCCGTCGTCCACAGGTTGTCCACACCCCGGCGTCCGCTCGTCTCGGCGACGCCGAACCCGGTCGACGCCGCCCAGGCCAACGCCGCCACCGCTCAGCCCGCCGGCGCCATCTCCAGCGCGAGGACAAGACCATGACCACAGCGCAGCGACAGGTCCCTCCAACGACCACCTCGGATCGCGCCAACGCCCAAGCTCCGCGCGCCACCACCAGATTCCTCACCGAGGCACTGCGCGCGCCACACCAGATCGGCGCCATCGCCCAAAGCGGGCCACGCCTGGCAGCTCAAGCCGCCGGCCTGCTCGTCCCCGACGGCGACCCACAGACCGTCGTCGAACTCGGCCCCGGCGCCGGCGCCATCACCGACGTCCTACACGCCCGGATGCCGGCCGGCAGCACACTGACCAGCATCGAGATCAACACAACCATGGTGGCCCACCTCCGCGAAACCCGGCCATGGCTCAACGTCGTGCACGGCGACGCCATCGACCTACCCGCACTGCTCCGCACCGCGGGCCTCCCGCCGCCAGACCTCATCATCAGCGCCCTACCCTGGTCGATAATCTCCACCGCGACACAACCGCGAATACTCGCCGCCATCACCGACGCCATGCACCCGAACGGCACCTTCGCAACGGTGGCCACCCTGCCGGTGCGGATGCTGCCCTCAGCACGACGGTTCCGTCGCCACCTACACCGAAGCTTCGGATCCGTTTCCCAGACCCGGACCGTGTGGCGCAACGTTCCTCCAGCGCACCTCTACGTCTGCCGCAGCCCTTCGACCAGGACCGCATTGCGAGCTCCCACGAAGCGCTGACCTTCGTTGGCGTGGCTCTGACGGTCTGACGCGGCCCCACCCAGCTCCAATTGGCCCACTCCCATCAGACGCGGCCAGCGTGCGGTAGACAGTTGCGGCCGGCACCCGCGCGCCGCCTGTTGCCTCGCTCAAGCAGAGGAGAAGAGTGCGCAGGGCCGGGCGCATTTGGCAGGGCAATATACGATTTCCGCGTGTCATCAGACGATACGTCAGTCCCAGATGCGGCTGATCAACAAGGCTCGGCGTTAACACGCCTCCTTCGGGACGTTGGCATCAATGTGGTTGCTAACCTTATTGCGGCAGCCATCGTTTACCTATTGGGTGCAGTCGCGGGCTTGTTCCCAAAGAACGCGGCTGTAGTCGCAGTAGCAGCTATCTTCCTCGCCTTCACTGGCAGCGTGTCACTGATGATCGCCGCGCTCGCGTCACTTCGTCATTTTCGACGAGGCCGTCGCTTCTCGCAACGCAAGGTTGCTACGACGATGCTTCTCACGTCAGGTAGCTATACCGCCTGCGGCCTTTTCTTGTTTTTGTTGCCGATCTCGAGCCCGGGGACCATGAATCCGCTCGCGTTGGTCCTTTACGTCCCAGGCGCTTTTATGATCGCTCTCGGTCTGAGTGCCATAAGGCAATACGCAAAGGAGCGACGCAAGAGGCCTGAATCCGAGAAGGATGACAATGAAGTGGTCAATCCTCGGCTATAAGGCCTGGAATTCGATGCGCGCTCATGGCGATGTGAGTGCGTGCCACGAAGGAGGATCGCGCCGGCCCTCGGATCATGCGAGGTGGAGTAGGGCGCTCTGGTCGGTGACGATGGTGTGTGCGACGTCGGTGAGCCTTCTGTTGTTGCCTCGGGCGTAATGCGGATGCTGGTGAATGCGTCGTCGACGCTGATCTAGCGGGCTTGAGCGACGGCGCCTTTGGCCTGTTCGATCACGATCCGGCTGTTCGGGGCGCCCTGTAACCGCTCGGTCAGGACTCCGCCGCGGTGGATGGTGCGTTCCCGCAGCAACGCCTTGGCCACTCGGTCGTCTCGAGCAGGAACGTATTCGGGTTCGAGACTGGGGAGGTGCTCGTAAAACGACCTCAGGCATTCAGCTCTTGTTTTATGCTCTCCACGAAACCGTTCCGCACGCCCGGGTCAACAACATCCTTTGCCCAGACGGCGGTTATATCCTCCCAAACGCGGGTGACCCGAATACGGGGCCCGAGACGCTCGGCGACCCTTCGCACCCAAGCGTGATGATTTGTGATCTGCTGCGCATCGTCGACGGCATCTAATAGGTCGGCCACTCTAACATCGAGCCTCAGCGCGACCTTCTCCCACGCAGCGTCATCCAAACCCTGGAATGCCTCCTTCTCGGGCGCCAGGCTACCTGGAAGCCTTATACAGCCAACGTGGCTAGGCTGGTCGGCGTCCAACACTCCCAATGATTTCGCGGGGAGGTTTCCGGCGGTCGCAATATCGCCCAGCATTGTCACCGACGATGCTGCACCAACAGGTACAACGGAAATCCGGCCGCTGATCTCCGGCGCCTCTTGCCTTATAAGAGAATCCACCATTACGCTGGCTTCATTGTCTTCGCAGTACAGGAAAAGCTCAGGATGATCCTTGTCGTCCATCAAGGACATTGCGAACTCGGGCGTAATCCCATAAATTATTCCACGTGGCCCCGTGCGTTGCCCTTGGATGTAGACCCTTGCCTCTGTTGGCAGTTGTTCGAGGATAACGTGAGAATGAGTAGAGAGGATGAACTGAATTCGCCGCTTTCTTGAGATGTCGAAGAGTTCTGTCATCAGACGGCGCTGGGCGCGCGGATGAAGTGAAGCCTCCACCTCATCGATAATTACCAGGGAGTTGTTGGGTGCTGTCCGTATCAGGGCGACCAGGTCGGCAGTGGCATCTTCGCCGGCACCCTGATGGAAGTTCGAATATGCCCCCGTCGCGGTGGTCAGAATGCCTACCTGTTTTCCTGCATGCCTCGCCATTCCACTATCAACATAAGCCCTATTCATGATGCGCGACAAAAGTGCGCGATCATCTTCGCTAAAAGGCGTTACCTGGCCTGGAAAGTTGAGCTCCTTGGCAATCTTTCCATAGCCGACAAGGGTATTGATTGGCTGGGTGCGACTGATGTCCAGGTAAAATACCGCCCTCGGGTATCTATCCGGCATTCCGCGCCACCGTTTGCTAGGTTTCCGCAGCGTGATCGTATTTACGGCATCACCGCGCCGGATCTGATACTCAAGCGCTACGCCGTCGACGGTTTCCCAAGGGGTGTTCGGGAAAAAATCATCCGGATAGAATGTTAGGCCGTCTTGCTGGGAGGTCGTATAAGCGGCGGCGCTTGCCTTCAGGACTGTGCTCTTTCCAGCTCCGTTTTCGCCAGCTATAGCCGTTACTGGGAACCGAAACTCGACGCGTTCTCCACTCCAGCCCCGCAAGCCTGATACCTGGACCGACTCAAGGAACTGTGGCCACCCCTTCGATGTATTCCGAGCCGTGCTCCAGTCATGCTGAAGCGGTGACAGAGTCGGGGGAACCTGAGGCATGATCGCTACCGCATCTCTTCCCGGTCTCAACGAATGAAGCCTTCACATCGTATGCCAAGCGTGAACTCGCTGGATCGAGAAGCGATAGGGCTGCCAGACCTCAAGCTCGGGTTGCTGATGCGCACCCAACTGCCGCTCAGCGCAGCAACCGGGGCACCCGCGCAGTCAGAGCAAGACTCGGCGGGTACTCGTAGAAAAAGATCAAGCGGGGCCGCATCTTGCGCCGGTAGGCAGCCACATACTTGATCACTCCCCAGTTGATTCGGTTGTGGACGCCGTTGTCCTTGTGCCCGGCACCGTGCCGGATCTGCCGGGAGAAGATCCCGTACAGCGCCGCCACGGTCGATACGTCCATAGGTAACGCGGCGGTCATGGCGGTCAACGTGTCGATAGCCGAGCGCAGAGCGGTGGCCGGGTCACGTCTGGGCTGGCGCTGCCAGGAGGACGTCCAGCGGGTTGGGCCGAACCGGAGCCACCGGGTTGAGCAGGGCATGGCGCATCGCCGCAAGCGCGGGCCGCCGGATTCCCTCCGGGGCGAAGGCGTAGGTGGGGGAGGCGACCTCGCCGGCCTGCCATTTGTCGCGGTAGCTCTGGACGGTGCCGGTGACCGGGTCGCGGGCGGGGTCGTCGGTGCGCTGGATGAGTCCGTACGCCTGCAGCCGCTCGACGCTGTCCCAGGTCGTGCGGGTCAGACGCAGCTTCGCCTCGCGGTGCTGGCCGAGGAGGACGAAGCTGTCCCGGGCGGCCTCCGGGGTCTGCTGATGAGCCCACCGCAGCGCCAGGTAACAGGCGATCTCGGTATCGGTCAACGCGAAGATCCAGAGGTTGGTGACGAACTCGCGGGGCACGGCGAAGCAGTGATCGGTGGTGATGCGGTAGCGGGACTGGGCATCCGGGTTGCTGTCTTCGGCGAGCAGCGTCGGCTTGTCGTAGTCGCGGCGCTGTCGGCCCCTGGTCGTCATGGCGATGTCCAGCAGCCGCGGCGTGGTCTCCAGCGCCCGCATCGCTTCCTTGATCTGCCGCTCGCGGCGCCGCCGGATGGCCTGCCAAGCTATCGGCGGTTGCTGTTTCTGCCGGTGGTCCGGTGCGGACAGGACGAGCTCACTCCAGGACCGGTAGGGCCCGTTGCCGGTCGATACGGTCCGCACGTTGCGTACCTGGCTGCTGGGCGCGTGCCGGCACTGGGCGTCGAACAGCAGGAGCAGGTAGAGCCGCAGCTGCAGACCCTTCGACTGGATCAGCCGGTGCAGGGCGGGTCCGTGGGCGTCCTCGGCCGTGGTGGCCACGAACCCGTCGCGGACCAGGATGGCCGTCGGCTGCAGGCCTGCCTTGTCGTCGTGCTTCTTGCCGCCGTTGCGCCAGACCTCGCGCAGGTTGTCGGCGACGACCTCGTGCAGGGGCCGGGCGTCGCGGCCGTCGACGGCCTGCTCGAGCGCGTCGAGGGCGTGCAGACGCCGCGTGCGGGCGATCGTCGCGGCGGCGGAGTCGGTCGAGATGCTCATCGCCGGTTCCGCAGGACGCCGGCGTACCGGGTGAGGTGCGTGAGGACCGCGAGATAGTGCCGTCGGGTGGCCGGCCGTCGGGCGGCCAGGGCGGCGAGGGCGACCACGACCACGCAGATTGTGATCAGCGCCGTCGGGACGACGGCCACCAGGATGGTCGCCCACCCGGTATGGGCGAACAGGTCCTTCATGTGTAAGGCTCACCTCGGGAGTCGGCATGAGGCTCGTTCGCTGGCGCTTTCTCAGGGCCTCCAGCGGGCGGGCCATCGTGTTGATGCGCCGCCGGGCGACGCGCTGGAGTCCATAGTGCCGACGCGGGCGGCCGCTGTCTCGCCGTGATCTTGAAGGCCGCTGTCCCCTTCAACCGAACCAGAAGTGGTCACGACTTCTTGCGTCCTAGTTCGGCTGAGGGGTTGCGGTTGAGGGGGACATGATTCTTCCAAGATCTTCAGGACTGTCCGTGCCCTCGATACCCACACCGACGACCAAGAGGTGACACCTGCGCCTCTCAAGCTCTTCGCGGCGGCCCAAGGCGGGAGCAGCGCCGGGGTGCCCGATGCGGTGAAGGTGGCGCACAACGGCCGACAATCAGCCGTCGCGACCCGGTACGCCTCAGGCCGCGCCGATCACGCCCGCTTCGATCGCGACAGGGCCGGCACAGCGCTCCCACAGGAAAATCGCTGGCAGGAACGTCGTACCCCCCCCGGGCACAATTGCAGCCATGTGGAACGCGACCGGCGGATGGTCGGACGGCAGTGACGGCTTCCTGATGGCGCCGGGTGCCCGGATCGTCGGCCGCGCCGGCGACTCGTACAAGATGAGCATCAGCATCCCCACCGAGGAGCACGGCTTCCTCGGCCGGCAATGCCCGCGCTGCCGGCAGTCCTACCGCGTCGAGGCGGACGCTCACCAGGGGCTGCCTGACGATGCTGAGCTGTGGTGCGTGTACTGCGGCCATCACGACGATCCCAACGAGTTCCTGACCCAACAGCAGCTCGACAGGGCAGTTCGGGCCGTGGAGGATCTCGGGGTCCAGTTGATCGGTCAAGAGCTCGACAGAGCCTTCGGCGGCATCGCCTCCCGGAGGCCGCGGCACCGTTCCGGGTTCGGCATCCAGATCACGTACCGCAGCAAGCCGTTCTACCCGGAGCCGCTGCCGGGAATCGATGAGGAAAAGCTGATCCGGGTTCGGACCTGCGCCGACTGCTCGCTGCGGTACGCGGTGTTCGGCGAACACCGGTTCTGCCCGGCCTGCGGCCAGCTCCCCCCGATGATCGTGGCCCTGGACGCGTTGGCCGCCGAGACCGCCCGCCTCGACCTGCTGAAGCAGCTGCCAGCGCAGACGGCGGCCCACGCGCGTGAGCAGGGTGTGTTCACCCGGCTGTGGGTGGACACCCTGGAAAACCTGGTCGGCGTGGTGGAAGCGCTCGGCTCGGCCGTGTTCCGCGGCACGGTCGCGGACGCCGATCAGCGGCTACGCGGGAAGAACAACATCTTCCAGCGGCTGGTCGACCTCGCCGACCTGTTCGTCGACGCAGGGTATCCGGACCTGCGTGACAGGGTCGACGCACAGCAATGGCAGCGGTTGATCAAGTTCTGGGCGACCCGGCACGTGTTCACCCATAACGATGGCCTCGTCGACGACAAGTTTCTCGCCAAGGTGCCCGCCAGCACGGCTCGTGTCGGCCAGCGATTGACGATCACCGAAGAGCTCTGCCGGCAGGCCATCGCCGACACCGAGGCCCTCTGCCGGGCACTCGTGGGGCTCACTAAGCCCTGAGGGCAGCCGGCCCAACAGCGCAGGTGTGACCAACACCGCCGCTACGGCGAGACCGGAATGCGTGAAACGCGCCGCTCGGCGAAAGTGCCCTTCCGGAAATAGGGAGATCCGATCCGGTGTCGTCAGGCCGGGAGGATTCGGCGCAACAAACGGTCGTACCCTCGCGCCAAACTCAACACATGGCTCACAGCGACCGCAGCACCCGGACGTGATCGATCATGGTTCGAGACCACCAGAATGAACCAGCATGCTGGTTGTGGAGCATCCCGGCGCTCAGGCCGTCTTCTGCCGATCTCGACCTCTTGATCAAGCGAGCGGCACGACTGGACGACAACGGGCTGGCCCGGCGCCGGCTCTCCCGCGCCAAGGCAGAAACGCTGCGGTTCATTGAGTTCCACGAGGGACGATGCGCCGTGTGCGGGGTGCCCGACAACAACCTCGTTGTAGATCACGATCACTGGTCCGGTCTCATCCGCGGCCTTCTCTGCAACGGCTGTAACGTGCTGGAAGGCGCAGAGCGGGCCGATGCCATGCCGCTGTTCGCCAGATACCGCCGCCGGCATCCCGCTGCCATCCTGACCTACTACGAGGCCTACGCCACCGTGGGAGTCGCTCAGATCGTGTTGTCGCTCGACCGCCGGGAGAGCGCCAGAGAGCGAGATCTGGTACGCACAGCCGCCCTGCTCGTGCAGCGACTGGACCGGCTGTGTGAGCTGAACGTCGAGATGCCCCCGCCGCGGCCGCGAGAGCTCTGGGATGACGAGTATTTCGCCGGACGGCGTGTGGGACGGTGGCTTGGGAAGATCCGTAGCCGCTGGGAAGCCTTCGCCGCCTCCCGCCCCCTCGCCGAGATCGTCGCCGACCCAGGCCTGGCGGAAATGTTGTCGCTGATCTCCGACATGATGACCGTCCTTGGGGACGCCGCTGACCGCCGCCCGCCGGCAGACGAACCGGGTGTGGGCGACATGGCCCGGGAGGTAAAAGGGTCCTGCATGGCGGTGTTGCGAAACGCGAGGTAGTCCGCGGGTCGGCCTCAGTGGCTTATCTCCGGGACCTATCTCGTCGAGGACGCGGCGCCGCGCCGGATTGCGGCTTGCAGCGCAAGCGTGAACCGCCGTCGCGCGCCTGGTGGACGCAACCGCAGGTTGTACGGTCTCACCGGAAGAACCTTGGCAGAAGGAAGCATATGAGCGCCGCGATCCCTTGGAGTGAGTACGCTCCCGAGCAGGTCGAGACCTTGGTCGCCGCCTGGCTGGTGCGCGTCGTTCCGGGCGCCCAGCGTGTCGACGGCGCGGGCGGTGACGATGGCGTCGATGTTCGTGCGCCCGAACGCGACGGCATACACGTCTTCGAGATCAAGAGCTTTCACCGCCGGCTTGGCGGCGCGCAAAAGAAGCAGATCCAATCCTCACTAGAAACCGCGCTTGCGCGCCAGCCGAAGATGCTCGGTTGGACGTTGGTGCTGCCCCTCGATCTGACCCCTGCGGAGAACCGCTGGTTCGATGAGACGCTCGCCCCGAGTGCCCGGATCCCGGTGCAATGGATCGGTCGCACGCAGATCGAGTCTGGACTCAGCCTGCACCGCGACCTGCTCCGTACCCTGGCGCCCGGCTCGGCGGAACGACGAGCGCTGGACCTGGTCGCCCAATACCGACCCGTCCCGGCTGTCCCCGTCGAGCCTCCCGCGCAGTTTCGTGTCGGTGCGGGTGATGGAGGGATGGCCGCAGAGTTCGACGCGGCTCTTACTGCGGCCGGCGGAACTCCGGCTCTGGGTGCTCCGCTCGGCGATGTTGTCCGAGAGGGGCCAGGGTACGTACAGCCCTTCTCTGGGGCCGTGGTGGTGTGCGCTCTTCCGGAGCGAGCCGCCGCGGTCGTGCCGGCGACGGTGTGGCAGCAGATCTCACGGATCGGCGGCCCGGAGAACGGGATCTCCGCGGTGGGCTTTCCTGTTGCCCGACCGGCTCGGCAACAGCCGTTGATCATCGATGCGGCGGCCCGCCGTATCGAGCTTGACGGCGGCGAGTGGGGGCCCGGCTTCCTGACTCGCGCGAGTCAAGATGAACCTTGGTCGTGGGATCCGGTCCCGCGGCTGGACTTCCGCTTGTCCCACAACACGCGATGGACGGGCCCGGACTGGGCAGATCTCCGTGTCCGCGCGGTCGTCAGCCTTCCTTGGCGGATGTCATCGATTGAGCCGGAGATCTCCAAGGCACGGCGGTTGGCGCTGCAGAACGCCCTCGCGGATTCCGAGTTCTCGACCGTCTTCCCGGTACTGTCGATGCACCGAGGAGCGCGGCTGGCGCAACCGACTTGGGAGGTCGCCAGGGGCAACGACACCTACCAGTCCGACCGAGGAACGCACCTGCGCGCGCTGCTGCGGGCACCGGACGGCAGCAACGCCCTGTCCGGGGAGGTGATGGTCCAGCTCCCGGATGGTATGCATCTGTCGTCCGTCGTCGGCGGCGTCGAGCTGAGGATCAACTTCGCGGTATGGCGCGACGCACTCGTGCACGCCGGCGCTGTGCTCGATCCTGCCACGCAGCTCCGGCTCTCTCTGCTCGAGGTGCTCGAGATCCTGGCCTCGGCTTGGGGGACCGCGGCCACGGTCATTCCGAGGGCCGCCGCCGACGATCCGTCACGGATGCCGCTCGCCCGGCCGCCATGGGTGGAGATGCACCTGCAGAGTCGCAGCCCGATCGTGATCGGCGGGGCGGCGACCAACCTCGGACTGACCGACGTCATCGATCTTTCGGCCCTGGGAGAGCCCACCAGGGAAGGTCACCGGCAGGAGACGGGGATGCGATTCTTCGCGCCGTTGTCGATCGCCCGGCCCGACCGCCGGATCTGGCTCGCGCGTGGCCTCGCGCAGCTGGGACGGTCGTGGGGCTATGTCGATGCGGAGGCAGATGACCTGTTAGCCGGCGCAGCAGGGACCGGTCACTTTGGCGGCTACTCGGGAAAAACGTCCAGCGTATCGATTCCGTAATCTCGCAGCAGCAGGCTGGTGATCGTCTGCGACGTCGCCGCCGCAGTGTCATCACCGGCGTGCCCGAGAGAAAGGATCCGACGGATGTTCGGAAGGCAGGTTTGCAGCCGCCATGACTGTGGTTCAGTTCGCAACCACCGTTCGAGCACAGCAAGGCAAGTTTGCAGGTGTTGGGGCGCGAGGTCGGCAAGCTGTGAAACTACGTCGTCCGATTCCTCGATGTCGTTGCCTAGACTCAGCGCGACCAGTAGTTGACTCAAAGACCACGCGTCGTCAAATAGTCCCGAGCTGAACCAGTGACCGAAACAGGTGAGCTCGTGCGCATCGGCGCCATCCGCAACTGCTCGGCTGCGGAACATCCAGAATGCGGTAAGTCGATCGCGGAGATCGACGGAAATGGGATCGTTGTCCTGCAGCTGCGTTCCGAGCGAGCGCATCAGTTCCATCGCGTTCTCAGGGGACGCTTTGGCGTAGAAACGGCGTAGGAGTTGATCGTCGCTGTCAACGCCAATCAGGCCATGAAGGTATCCCGCCAGGAGTCGGTGTCCCAGCCCCATCGTGCGGAACTCATGTGCGGAATCGTCCGCGTCGGCTTCGATTCGGTCGACTATCGTTGAGTAGACATCGAGGAGTAGCGGCCACGTCGAGTCGCTCACCCGGCCGTCTGCGACATGACCCACCCATGCTGAGTCCAACAGCGCTCGTTGCTCGCTGGCGGTAGGGAATATGAGCGCGCAGCGTGTCCGCGCCCACTGGGGATCCATCCATTCAAGGCGCACGAACAGCTCGCCGTAGATCGAACGGACCGCCCCGGAGGGGTCCATCCAATGGTCCAGGTGGCGATCGAGGAGCTCCTCGACGTCGGTCAGGTTCGCCCGGTCCGAGGCGCGTCGCAGACGCAAGCCGTAGCCAACGGCTGTCCGGATAGCTTGCGAACGGACGGTGTTGAGCGACAGCGACCAGTAGCCCCCTTGCTCCTCGGGACCCGACCGGGCCTCGCGCTCGGGCGTCGGGTCGCGGTCGCGGCTGCAGCTGTCGATAATCGACCAGATCAACCGCTCACGATCTGGGGTAATGACGGTTGCCTTAGAAAGGGCGATGCTCAACAGCCTTAGCATGTCGATTCGCGGAATCCGCCAGTCCCGGGAGTCGGAGGCGGTGGCCTGGACGAGTTCCTGCTCGACCTGGTCGTTGATCCACGCCGACAGGTCCGTGATGCCATCCCAGTCCAAGACGGCATCGTCGGCGGCCGCTTGCCAGAACCCGTTGATCGCCGCGATGACGAAGTCCACCGGGAGGCCAATGAACAGGTGGGCATCCGACGAGAGAGCGGCGGCGTCACCGCGTACCTTGAGGCTGAGTGCCCCGCGCAGCGACGCTCGGCTCTGTCCGGGGTCGCTGCCGGGGCGAGCCTGCCACTCCTGCAGGTATTGGGTAAGAGCCTGCGCAGACATCGATTCAAGGGCGCCGGCGGACAGCGGTTCGCTCGCCGACCACACCGCGAATGTCTCGGGGCGCGGAATCGACGGGTCCGTGGGTTCGCCGAACTCGGCGACTAATGACAGGTAGCGGGCGTTCCAACTCGGGGGAAGTACCGGCTGAATGGCAAACAGCCGATCACGCTGCCATCGGGCGGCCGACCGGGATCGGATCGGCTCACGCTCGTCCGGATGGAACAGCGCTTGGGGCCCGTTCTGGACGGCGGTGAGATACCGCCGCAGGTCAGCAGCGCTCAGGAGCGCCGCACCGCTGTGCGCGAGGCGGAGATATTCCGTCTCAACGCCCCGCTCGCCGCCTACCAGGTCCGTGAGATGCTTGGCCACCAGGTCCGGAGCCGCGTCGACTCTGTTGGACAACACGTACAAGGCGATCCGGCGAAAGATGAGCCCCTCATGGGATTCTAGTTCGTCGACAACGGCCGGCATGCGGGACGGGGCCCGATCGACGAGGTTCAGGGACGCGGCGATCACGGCATCTATCAGCGCGTGCCAGATGTCGGATCTCCCCGGCCGCCCACCCTTGTCGATATTGGGCCGCCAAAGCCGGGAAACGTCGTCGGCGTGTTCTACACCCAGCCGCTGCGCCTCGCCCTGCATGACCTTGTCCAGCGTGCCCGCCAGGAGTTGCAGCGCCGGCACCCCGCAGGCGGCCACGACCGGCGGCAGATGGGTACGCAGAATGGCGTCGTACTCATAGGTGACAAAGTTGTCGGCCATTGATCGAGAAGTAACGGCTTCGCGTCCCAAGAGGGCGGCAGCGACGCTCAGCGCCTCGTCTGAGCGGCCGCCTTCGCACAGGTGCACCAGGAGGCGGCCTACCGGCTCAAGGAGCAAGAGACCGAAGCGACGCTCCAGAACGTCGACGATCTTCGGTACCAGTGGGACCGCCTCGACCGCTGGGACTGCCAGAGCGATGGCGACCACGTCCTGGCCCACGCGGCAGTTGTCTGTTCCGGGTATCTGGAGCGCGGCTGCCACCACTCGCTGCGGATCGTCGGCCGCGACCCGCGCGAGGTACTGCGATTCAGGCCACGACGCAAAGCCAACCGCCTCGGTCTCCTGGTCAACGTCAGGCGGCGGCGGGGCAACGAAGAAGCCGGCTTGCTGGAACGCTGCCACCCATGAGGCGGACGCTGTGCCGAAGATCTTCTCGGAGACCGCTCGATTGTTCGGGAATTCTTGACGGAGCCGCCTGGCGTGGGCCACCGTCGGAGCCGCCGTCGCCAGCAGCGCACCAAGGCGCTGGAACACCCGGAAGTAGCGAACCTCAAATTCAACCAGTACCGCGTCAAAGATCTGCTCGACGCGGTCGAAGAACTCGACGAACTCTTGACCTATCGGCCGCGGTGCGTCCATGGCGGAGCGGTGTGCACGAGCCGCTAGTCCGGCTAGGTTGCCTTGGCCGGCGAGCCCTAGCCAGAACTCGCTCACAGCGTCATCGGGGTCGAATCCGAGGTCGGCCATGATCGCCCGAATCTCGGCCTGGTGACCGCCGCCGCCGCGATCGGCGCCGCGCGCGTCCGGCGGCTGCAGGACAGACCGCACCGCACTCTCGACCTCGCGGAGCAGATGAGCAATGAGGTGTGAGGCGGAGGCACGGGCGGGAGCCTCACCCAAGAGTGTGCATGCATCACGGAAGAACTGGGCAGGTCCGGGGCCGACCTGGGTTTCCATCAGGGACACGATGCGCGCTTGGCGCGGAGACAGGGGATGGCTCGAGTCGGCCATCCTGCCGCCGTACGCCTGCACCATGCTCGCCCCTCCCACAGAAATGTTCTCACGGCTGCGCACGACCGAATGCGCGGCGATCGGCAGGGCACCGGCACTACCCGATCGGCGCCGCCAACGGCCGAAGCCAGCGCCGCGGTCCGGGGTGGGTTCATACTGAGGAACATGGCCGGGAAGATCCCGGCCAGCAACGATGCGGCTTCGGCGGAGAGCACGCCGATCAAACGTCAGGGTGCCTTGGCTATGGGCCTGGGCGGCCAAGAGTGAATGTCTCACCCGGCTGACAGATCTGGTACGAACCACCGGCGCAGGTCCCGGCCGTCCACCGGCACGACAGCCGCGCCGCCACATCTGCGGCGGTTGGCTGGCGCCACGCGCGGGTCATCCTCGGCAGCCCCGTCGCCGGCATCACAGTCCGGCAGCAGCCCCACGTTCATCCCAGCGCGGCGCTCGGGTCCGGTGATGGTGTAGCCGATGATCTGGTTGTCCACCGCGAAGCCGTTGTCCGGCCCGGCCCGGCCGAGCACACAAACGCGGCTGGCCGAGACACGCCCGGGCACTGCGAGCGCAGCCAACCGCGCCCCGCCGCACCCGACCAGACGAACACAACATGATCAACGACTCGGTCCGCCGCAGGTCACTCGCCGTCGGGATCGACCACTCTTGCGGCTGAGGTTTCAGGCCGTGACCCCAGGGCCAGACACGCCTGAACGCTAGCGGACCACCGCAGCTGACGGTGTCTTCGCGCCCGATCCCTGCATACGCCACCGCAGGGCCAGACTGATCAAGGACGAGGCAAGGCGGTCCACGCCCACCGTCGCCGATCCGCTATGGCCGAACACACTCACGGTGCCGCACCGACGGCAGTACCAGGACCGCGTCCAAAGCTCGATGGCGTCATCCACCACCGGGCCCCAAGCCTGCAACCGGTGGTACCGCGCGCGCAGCAGGGCGCCGCTGCCCACAGCCACGATGGCGAAGAACGACACGCCGAGCCACACCGTGCTGTCACCCGGTTCCATTACCGCCATCTGGAGGTTCCACATCGCCAAAAGAACAGCGACACCCAATGAGATAGCGGGCACGGTTAAAGAACGCGGTCTCCGTGGAGGAACTAATGCGCGAGCTGTTGCGCTCGTATATGTCACGCGTGCCTTGACGGGAACGTCGTACCCGAACCGGCCCGGCACGCGCCCACGTATAACGCCGACAGAACGCTCATCTCGTAGAACCGCAGCTACGCTCGCGAGTTTATCAACTTGGTGGCACTGGAGGCATTCGCGACGGCCTGAACGCTGCTGCGGAATCCTGGAGCCGGTCATGGTTGTTCCTCCAACTCTGCCGAGCGCTTCAAATATCCCTATGTCACTTGCCCGTCGAAGTACGTCGCGAGTTGAGGTTTGGCGGCGTGATTCTGAGCCTTGACGCAACAAGCAACCAATTAATCGGGAGGTTAGAGTTAGCTGATCAGCTCCGCCCGGCCGAGAACCCTCGGGTCGTCAGCCTCGATGCTGTAGAACGCGAGCGCCTCGAGGACTGCTGCGGCGCCGGTCTCACGCACCTTGCGGGCGAAGTATGCATCCTGCGTCATGCTGACCTTCGAGTGTCCAAGCTGGTCGGCGGCCGCGCGAGCGGAGAGCCCAGCGTCGTCCATCAGGGTTGCCACGGTCTTGCGAAGGATATGCGAGGTGAGGTCGTCAAGTCCAGCAAAAATGAACGCCTCCTTGACCGCATGGGAGGTATTCGACGGATCCTTGAGCGTCCCCGCTGACGATGGAAAGACCAAATCCCGGTCGCCCCACCAAATGTCGTCGCGGTGACTGCGTGCAGTTAGCATCTGGATTGCCCATCCGGGCAAGATCAGTGTTCGGTAGCCGGCCTCACTTTTTGGCTCAGGCTTGATGACGAGACCCTCGCCTTTGATGCGGATTACCGTACCCCGTACCTCGACGGTTCCGTTCTTCAGGTCAATGGCATCCCATGTCACGGCAAGCGCTCCGCCGATTCGCAATCCTGTTGCGGCCATGAAGTCGATCAGGTCAAGAAGGTCGCGCCGTCTGGCCTTCACATCGTATGTGAGGTAGCACCGGAATTGCTTCAACTCGGTGGCGGTCAGGGACTTCGGCTTGCCCTTCTTGGGCTTGACGCTGATGGGAGACGTGTCTCGAACCGGGTTGCGGGGCATTGCGTCGAGCCGTGTGGCGTATGAGCAGACGTTGCTCAGCACGGACCGGACGGTCTTGGTCAGGGCGGAGCCGTGGTTCTCCTCGACCTTGCGCAGGAAGCGCTCGGCGGTACCGGTGGTGAACTCTCGGCATCGGATCTTGCCCAGTGCTGGGATGATCTGGTTGTCGAGGCGGTCACGGTAGTTCTGCTTGGTGCCTGGCGAGCCTGGGGTCACCGAGAAGCCGGCCCACCATGACTCGGCCACCACGTCCACCTTCGTGTCCGGGCCGATCTCTCCGTCTTGGTTTGAGTGGGTCCGGTCTCGGAGGGCTTCCTTGAGAGCGCGCTCGGCGGCGCCCTTCGTGGAGCCGCTGCGCTCGACCGGCCGCGTGACCCCGTCGTAGTCGCGGTACTTGCACGTTGCGACCCAGCTGTTGCCGGACCCGTAGTGCCGGATCTTGCCGGCCGTCCCCAGGGCGAGCGGTGGCCGTCCCATCGATTTCCTGCCTCCCTTTACCCATACTTTATGACGCCAATCGTCGATCAATGACGAGCGCTCATGAATGAGATGGGTCTGAATAAGTCCTGGTGGCAGACTATGTCGGGAGGCGCTGAACGGCAATAGTGATAGATTCTCGCTTATCTGGCAGGTTATTGGTTCGCGCCTGCTTCGAGGGTGGCGATGAAGTCTTCCACCGACGATCGTCGAAACCGCATATACTTCCCAATACGGAACCCTTGGGGTCCGTTGCCGGAGGTTCGCCACTTCCGGAGAGTCGCGACTGGAACCTTAAGCAGCTCGGCGACCTCGTCAATAGTCAGCAGCTCGTCTCGTTGCCGTTTGTTGCTTTCTTCGGGCATGGTGCTTACCGTTCTTGGATAGGATTTTTGCTCCCGTTAATCGTGGCATCGGCGGGGATTCTCCGCGCTCAAATATTCCTGTTAGGTGATTCTATGTGCGGATGGATGAAACCCCAGCCCGCCAACGTAAATCAGGCTTGTGCTTGCGAGAGTCGGCCGCTATGCGAAGATTCCTGCCGAATCTAGATACCCTGACTGAAGCGCCGGAACCCGCCGCAAGGAGAATGCGCAGGATGGCGTACAAGTGCTCGGGCGCTTGCGAATGGCCGCCCTGGCGACCCAGGCGCGTCGAGCTCGGCATGTCCGTAGGCTTCCACGGTTCGTCCGACGGCATGATGCGCACATGAACCTGTTCCAGGCGTCGGTCACCGACGTACGGCCGCTGCTGAGCGAGGAGCGTCAAGATCTCCTGCGCTTGCTACGGGTGCTCTCGCCTGAACAGTGGCTAGCGCCGAGCGCAGCACCGGGTTGGAGCGTCAAGGACCTGGCCCTGCACCTGCTTGATGATGACCTCGGCTGGCTTTCGCGTGGCCGTGACGGGGATCTGAGCGGCAGACTCGCGATGGACGACCACGAGTCGTTCGTGGCCGCGTTGGCGGCGAAGAACCAGCGGTGGATCGACGGCGCCCAGGGGATGAGCGGGCGGGTGATCACCGAGCTGCTCGAGTGGTCGGGGCAGCAGATGGACACCTTCTACGCTTCCATGGATCTGCTAGGCGAGGGCCGCGTTGGTTGGGCCGGTGACGGCCCGGTACCGATCTGGTTCGACATCGCGCAGGACCTGACCGAACGGTGGGTGCATCAGATGCAGATGCGCGAGGCCGTCGACCGGGTCGAGGACTTCGCGCAGCGGTATCTGCCCGCTGTGTTGCGCACCTTCGTCTGGGCGCTGCCGCACCAGTACCGCGTGGCTGCGGCGGCAGGTACCGCGGTGCAGGTCGACCTGGCAGCCGGTGGTAGCTGGGTTCTGGTCAGCGACGGCTCGGGACGGTGGTCGCTCGAGGAAGGCGTGGCTGACAAGCCGGACGCCCGGGCGGAGTTGACGAGCGATGCTGCCTGGCGGTGGCTCACCGGGGCGGCCGTGCGGATGAACGGACTGCATCTGCAGGGTCCGGCAGAGCTGTGTCAGCCTTTGCTGGCTGTGCGGGGCATTCTCGCGTGATCGCGCTACCCCGTGCCCGACCGGTCAGCGAAAAATTGACGTCGGATGTACGAGAACATGAGGGAGGTATCAGATAGGACCGTGACAGGCGGAGTGCAAGACAGCGCACCGATCCGCATGGAGGTCATCGATGAGCGAGTTGAGCAGGCGTGTCGAGCAGGTCCGTACCGTGCTCGCCGAACGCCCTGACAGCGTCAAGTTCGGCAAGTTCCCGCCCGGACGAGCTTCGGCGGACCGTGAGCTGCCTGCCGGCTTGGCCGAGGTGCTGGCGATCACTGACGGGCCTCGCGGCGGGGAGATCGTCGTCTACTCCGCGGCGGAGCTGGCCCGGCAACGTTTTCAGCTCATCGGCGTCGAAGCGGTCGCCGACCCGGACGCGTGGATGCGTTTCGCGACGTTGAATGACGAACCGTTGCTGGTCCACCGGGAGACCGGGGAAGTGTGGTGGTTCCCCGACACCGGCGTCGTCTGGATGGACAGCTTCGAGTTCGAGAAACTCGCTGACGACGTCGAGGCGTTCATGACCGACTGGCTGCTCGGCGACGGCTACCTCGGCATCTGTGTCAGCGACGATGACTGGGCCCGGCTGCTGGTCGAACTGGGTTGGGCCGATGACGATGATTCGGAGGACTGACCGGCGGCGGTCACGCACGAGGTACTCTGCGCGCACGGGGCCCGTCATCAGTGAGCGGCAAGGCCGGCTGGCTCGGGGAGAACCGTTGGCGTGGCCGAAGCAATGGGACTCTGGTGTCTGCGAGGTCGTAGGCGTCCGCTGGTGGCAGCATGGCGCTTATGCCAACGGACGTGGTGCCTGAAATTCCCAACCAGCTCCGGGCAGCGTTCGTGCGCTGGGACAACGGGAGCCGGCAGCGCCAACAAGCCATGGCGTGGAACCGCCCCGCGTGGCAGGCCACTTTCCCCGAGCATCACAATCTGTTAGCGACCTTGCCGGACAGGCTCGACCGCACGATTGTTGCGCAGTGGGGCGCCGGCGCAGCCGACAGCGAGGCGCAGGCGGTCCAGGCGTTCGTCGTCACGATGGCGTGGGGATATGGACCTGCCGGATACGGGCCCTCCCGCGCGGCGCGGGTGCTGCGGGAGAACACCCAAGCGCCGCAGGTGCTCCACGAAGCGGCATGCATCGTGCGTAGTGACGGCGGAGCGGCAGCGTTTGCCTGGCTTAGCGAACACCGGCTGCACCGTCTCGGCGTCGCCTTCGCCACCAAGTACCTGTACTTCTGCAACGCCCCTGACACGCCGCCGGCGCTGATTCTTGACCGGATTGTCCAGCGGTGGCTACGCCAGCACGCCGATACTCAGGTGCGTCTCGACTGGCACGTCGGCGACTACGGCCGGTATCTGACGATGGCGTCCGCGTGGGCGAGCGAGTTGGGCATCGCGCCGGACGATGCGGAGTACCTCATATTCAGCGACATGCTGAGCGAGGAGCCGGGAGCCAGTCCATGGGCCCCGCCAGGCCGGGCAGCCGACACCGTGGCCGCGATGGAGGACGATGAGACCAGCGCAGTCCTCGAGGCAATCGACGATGCCGCAGCCAGCTTCGCCGCGCTGCCCGGCGTCAGCCCGGCCGACATGGACGACTTCGAACGCGGCGTCCGACAGCTACGACGTATCGTGCTTGCCCGCACTAATTGAGTAGAGCTCGCCGGGGCGCTGGATTGGCTCGGAGACCTCGAAACGGCCAAGTCCGCGATGCGTCTGCGCAGCAAGCACTACGCGGACGCCTTCCGGACTGCGGTGGACCGGTTCGGTCGGGTCAGGGTGTAGACCTGGTTGGCGGTGCCGGGAGTGCCGTTGACGGTGGTGGGGCGTACCCAGCACCACGGCGCGTGGGGGTCGTCGGCCCGGCGTGGGTAGCGGCGAAAGTGCCCGCGGCGCAGGTGGGAGCGAGGGCCGCGGCCGGCGCTGGGGGTGCGGCGCCGCGCGGCTGGTGGTGAGGTGGCGTCGACGTCGAGGATGTGCACCGTGCTGTCGACGACGTCGCTGGCCTGGCGGGGGACCGGTGCCCTGCTCGGCAGGATGTGCGGTTGGTGCCAGCTGGACAGGGCGACGCCGGCGATGATCGCGTCGACCTCGCGGCGCCAGTGGGTGCGGCTGCGGCGGGCAGGGACGGCGATGCGGGCCAGAGGCGGCCCCCAAGGATGGGCGATGGTCAGGCACCAGGCGAACTCGTCGCCGGGCCGGCCGTCGGTGTCGGCGGTGAGCAGGAGCCCTTCGACGGCGCCGCCGAAATGGTGCAGGGCTTGCAGCGGGGTGGGCAGCATGTCGCGGTCGGTGACGCCGGCGGCCTGCAGCCGGTACAGGACCTTCTCCAGCGATGGAGCTGCGGTGTCGGCGGCGTGGCCGCGGGCGTAGAGCATCGGTCCCAGGACGGCACGCAGCGATTCCGGCAGCGGGTCGCTGGAGGGTGGCAGCTGCCAGGGGGCGGCGAACGCGGCGAAGACCAGGGAGAACGGCAAGCGTAGGTCGGTGCCGGCGGGCAGCGCTCGCGCGTGCGGGTAGGCGCTGCTGTGCTCGGCGGGCAGCCAGAACGGCACCGGCGCTGTGTCGGGGTGCCACTGTTGGGCGGTGATGTTGTGCTGGTACCAGTGGGCGAGATCAGTGGCGTCGGCGGCGTGCGGAACCAGCGGGAAGTGACGCCAGGGCAGAGTGACGGTGGCGTCATCACGGAGGGCGGGCCTGGCCGGGTGACGGGCCGGCTGGTGTGGTGCGCCGCTGGTGGTGGCGCCCAACGCGGTGCGCAGCTCGGCGGCGTCTGTTTCATCGCCGGGGTGGCTCAGCCAGGGTGGAATCGTCCACACCCGTGCGGCGGCCGTGCGGTCGGCGGCGGTGCTCATCATGTAGCGGACCAGCGCCGCCCGCTCATCGGGGACGTCGTCGGGAACCCAGCCGGCCACCGACACTGGGCGGTCGACGCGCAGGTCGCCGCCGGTGTGTTTGCGAAACCACACCTTGGCGTATTGCGTGGACGCGCCGCGGTGCACCTCGGGAAGCCGGAACGTCACTCCCGCCTTGGCTGCCTGGTCGATGACGGTGCTGGCCGGCATGGCCAGCACCGCCTTTTCGGCGGCTTCCAGCTCGCGGCGGGCGGCGAGCAAGGCGGTGTGGGCAGGTCCGATGCGGGCGATGAGCCGGGCCACGGACTCCTCCCTGTGCCGCAGCCGGGGCCGGGTAGCGGCCTGTTCGCGGGCCAGCCGCCGGTGCGCAGCCTCGGTCTGCGCGGCCGCTTGGCCCGCGGCGGCGGCACGGGCGGCCTCGGCGGCGACCTGCGCGCGCAGCTGTTCCAGGTCGGCGGCGGCCGCCCGGTTGCGGCGCCGCTGTTGAGTACGTTGGTGTCGACCTCTCATCGCGTCCCCCATTCCGCCTCGTATAGGTGCGAGAAGGCTTGGTTCGCCTGCTCACAGGCACGCCTCGCCCGAGCGATGGCTGGATCGTCGCCGCCGAGCCGCTCGGTGTGCAGCAGCACCCGCAGCGCCATCATCAGCACGTCCTCGGCGTCAGCCCACACCCGCTCCAGGTAGTCACGCTGCTCGCACATCCGCGGGCTGAGGCCCGCATCCCGGTCGCTGCGGACCGCCGCGATAGCGCGCAGCAACCCGTCGAAGCGCGCGCCTTCGCGCTCGTCGGCGATCCGCTGCCGGCGCAGCTGCGCGAGCTCGGCCCGCAGCAGCGTCGGGGTGTCCGCGTCGTGGGAGCCGTTCATCGCCCGGCTCCCAGTGCGGGGCGGCGTGGTTTGGCCCCGGTCACCTGCGCCGCTTCGGTGATCTCATCTTCGCCGTACGCGATGCGCACCCCGGAGACCGATATGTCCGCGGCGCGGGCCAGGTCCTTGAGTTGGTACGGCTGAGGACGCACGAACTCGCGGCCATACGCGAGTAACAGCCGCATCCGGTGCTCGGCTTCGTCGATCTGCGCGCGGCAGGCCTCGAGCTCGGCCAGCAGCGCGTCGAACTCCTCGTCCTGCTCGTGTGCCGCGTCGTCCAGCTGCTCCAGACGGGCAAGATAGGACCGCCGCTCGTCCAAGGCGTTCTGGCAGGCCTCGCTGTACACCAGGTCCAGATCGGCGTCGTCCAGGTGGGAATTCACCTCGGCGAACTCCTCGCGGTCGGGCAGCGGAAACCGGATCGCAGCAACCACATCGAACAGACTCATGATGCATGATATACAGCGCAGTGCAGAAGATGCAATGCAGTGCATGGCGTGAGGCGGATCTGGCACTCTCGGCCCAGGCTCCTAGGATGCTTGCGGAGTGTAAGGCGCGGCGGCCGTGACAAGCCCCGTAGGGCCCGGGCTGCGGGACATCGAGGTGAGGCATGGCAGCGGTGGTGGTGACCACGTGCACGCCGGGTTCGGGCGTAGGCGACCACCGCGAGTGGCAGCCTTTGGCTCACCAGGGTGCCCGTCGTGACGGGTGTGGAGCTGGTGTACGGAGTCGCGGGTGGCCGGCATCTGCCTGGTGTGGCAAAAGCAGGCGGCGCCCATCAGGTCGCCGAGTGCACCGCTGGTCGCCGGAGCCGTCCGAGATGGCTGCTGCGGCGGCGGGTATGTGCGGCTGCTGCGCTACGCCGTGCCGAAGTCCGGGCCGAGGGCCTGCCGGATTTCCTCGATGAGGCGTTCGGCCGGGCGTACGCCGAGCAGTACCCGTTGCATGATGCCGTAGTGGAGCAGCACCGCGGTTGGTGTGCGGGTGACGCCCCACCGCTGTGCGGTGTCGGGGTTGGTGGCCGTCTCGGCGGTGGCGACCAGCAGGTTGTCGCCCAGCTGCCGGGCGGTTTCGGACAGCACCGGCGTGAACGCGCGCCGGGCTTCGCTGTCGTTGTCCAGAAACACGAGCAGGACCGGCGTGAGGCTGTCGATGACGCGGGCCCGGTACGTCGCGTCGGTGACGGGGGCGACGTAGCTCACTGGTCTTCTTCCGGCTGTCGCTGCCATTCGAAGGCGGTGCGCCAGCGGTTGTCGTCGTACAGGTAGCTGAGGAACGCGTCGGTGACCGCGTTCTTGGGCTGGCGCATGCCGGAGATGTAGTGACGGTCAGGGCCGCCCTCGCGGTAGTACACGTCGAGCAGGTCGTCGCCGTGGATGTAGCACTGGATGTAGTAGTGCGGCCGGAGCCTGAGGACTGCCCACCGTCGGCGGCTGGTGCTGGTCAGCCGGGTGATCGCGGCGCGGATGTCGTCTTCGGTCGCGCCGAAGATCTCGTCCTGGTCCTCGGTGTCAAGATTCATCGTCGACGCCCTCGAACAGGAACCGGTAGGCAAACGTCTGCAAGTCGTTCTGCTCGATCGGGCGGCCCTCGCCGCCGTCGATTGCCAGCCGCAGGCCGTCCTGCCAGTAGGCCCGGCACACTTTGTTCTGGAAATTCTGGAACTCGATCCACGCGCCTTCGGCCTGCTCGAGTTCGCGCAACTCGGTGAACAGCAGATCGGTGCGGGCGAGGCCGAGCTCGGTGCCGATGCTGCCGCCGCCGGTCTTCGGGTTGTCGAAACGCATCTTGAGGAACGGCGCCGGCAGGCGGTGCAGGTCGGCGGCTCCCAGGAACTTGGTCAGCCGGGCCTTCGCCTCGATCTCGGTTTCGCGGCCGGAGAACTCGCAGCGCCATGCCGGGAACACCATGTAGGTGACCTTGCCGAGCTCGGGTGTCTTCGGGTGCAGGTTGTAGACGGTCGGCAGGACCGCGGCGACCGTGTCGAACCGGTAGTCGGACGATCGCGGCTGGAAGTCGTCGAGGACCGCGAACGGTACGGCGGCCAGCACCTCGGTGCTGCGGTCGCGGGCGAAGGACAGCACGTCGGTCAGGAGCTGTTCGTCGCCGGCGCCGCGCATGTTCATCTGTACCGCGTGCGCGCCGTCGGAGGTCAGCGCCAGTCCGTAGGTGAACATGGTGCTCAGCGGCCAGGTCCAGGCGTCCTCGATACCCGGCAGGGGCCGGACGCCGGGGAAACCCTGGACGACGTTGGCGATATCGACCACAACACTCCTGTCCGATGAGCGGTAACCATGCATGATTGGGGACTCAAAGCTCAGTCTACGGTGTAATTGCCGCCCGTTTCCTGTTTGTATCTGATACCCAATGTTGCACCCTCACTGGAATTCTCCGACCTCAGCTGAGGTCGGAGATTATCGACGTTATTGTACCATTCATTTCTGTCCGCCCTGGGATTGAACCGGCCGTTGTCGTTCCAGTCCTGAACGACCGGCCTCTGGTGGCCGTAGGTGATCACGTCGCCGGCAGGAACCTCAATCACGACACCGTTCTCGTCGACCCAGGTGAGGTCTTCCCTGGGCACTCGCTTGCCGTCCGGCCCGCGCGGCCATTCCCCTGCGGCGGCGCCTTCCAGGGTGTAGCGGCGTGCCATTTCGTGATGGGTGGACTCGCGGAAGCCGCCCGGGTATTCGCTGTCGCGGTTGTGCGCGTCGGGCGGCGCCGTCGGATCCTTGGCGAATCCACCGTCCGGCCCGTGCAGTGCCTCATTGGCATCGTATTTGTAACCGGGTGGCAGCGGCTCTCCGGTGATCGTGCTGGTCACCGGAGACTGGGTGGTGCCGGGCGGCTGTGCGCCGCCGGTGCTGGCGGTGCCGGCGCTGCGTACCTGGCCGGCGCTAAACGCGTCGGCGACCGCGGCCTCGCCACCGGCGACGTTGCTTACGTTGCCGCCATGGGTACGCGGCCTGCCACCGCCAGACTGGTCGTCCCCTCCATGGGGCCGGGTCGTCGGGGTATCGACGTGCGAGCCGCCGTGCGTCCTCGCCATCGCCTCAGCCCTCCAACAGCGTGGTCAGGTTCTCGAGGCTGGTGATCAGGGCGCTGGTGTAGCTGGTGATCCGGCCTGCCCACTTGAGGACGGCCGAGACGATCTGCGCGGTGACGACCGGGATCGTGACGACCAGCAGCGCCTCGGCAGCCCAGGTAATCACCTTGGCGACCAGGTCGCAGATCAGATCGCGGACGATGTCACGGGTGAACTGCACCAGATTGCCGGCGGCCTGCGTGGCCGACGACATCGTCACGGCCAGCACGCCGAGCCCGCCGAGCCCATCGACGTTGTTGGCCATCAGGCCCTGATAGGCGTCGGCGGCGGCGCCGGACCAGTCGGGAAGGTCTACGGCGAGGTCGGCCCGCAGGTCCTCGGCCATCGTCTGCAACGCGCCGGCCATGTTGCTCCAGGTCTGGGCGTGCGACATGACCCGGTCGGGGATACCGGCCAGCTTGTCGAGCATCTCGCGCAGCGGCTCGAAGTGTTCCATCGCCCAACCGAGCCCGTTGGCCAGCAACGCGCTGAACGGGTCGATCACGGTGGCCGCGGCGTCGAGAGCGAACGATCCGCCGGCCAGCATCGTGTCGACCCAGCTGCCACCCGCCACGGACTGCTGCAGGCCCTGCAAGCCATCGGCGAGCGACGAGCCGGTCCACGCCGTCCGCGTGGACTGCACCGGGGCGACGAGCGCGTTGTCAGTCACGCTCCGCTCACCCTCCCGGCTTTGCGGACCTCGGTCGCCGCCCTGCTGTCGGCAGCCTCGTACTCCCTGGCGGTGGCGATCAGCGCCTCGGCCGCTAGGGCGAGGTTTTCCTCGGCGCGCGCGTAGAGCCGGTCCTGGCCCTGGTGCCGGCGTTCGAGGATCGCGGAGATCCAGCCACACAACAGGCCGTAGGCCGCGGCGTCCTGCGCGATGGCTTGGCTGGCGCCCTTGATCGCCGCGAGCTGGTCGCGCACCGCCTTGACGTTCGCCGCGTGCCGGTACAGCTGGAGGGGGTCGACGTCGAACTGGTCAGCCACGGCGCCGCTACCCGTTCCGGCCCGGCACGTCGTCACCAGAGTCCGGGCGCTCCAGCACCTGGCGCATCTGCTCGGCGATCGTGCGCGCCGACAGCGAATCAGGTCCCAGCGCGGCGACCGCGATCTGCTGCGCCTGCTCGGCTGCCTTCGTCCGCGCCTGCCGCAACGCGTCCATCACCGCGCGCGCCACGACATCCGGCTGGTATCGGTGGATGCGCTCGGTGAGCTCCAGATGCAGCAACACTCCCGAGGAGTCGATGGTGACCTCGGCCAGTCCGTTGTCGTCCTTGGCCGTGGTCCGCAGCTGCTGCAGTTGCGCTGCCATGTCCAGGGCCCGCGCGGACCTTTCCTCGACGCGACTCTGCCAGGAGCGTAGATACTCCCGTGAGGCATCCGGATCGAGAAACGCCTCCGTATCGGACATTTCCGACATGCTCGCCAACCCCGTTCCCCCGTGCGTCCCCAACTCCGGGTGGTGCTGGAGTTTAACAACGCTGTGGGATGGGCCCGGATTAGACGATCGCCCGTAGAAAGGCGCGTGCTATCTGCATCCAGGTCAGCGACGTGGGTGCTCCCTGTCCGTCGACGAAGCGGTGCCAGCACTTGATGCCCTGTCGATGCTGTCGCGTCGGTCGGTGCACCTGGGGAATGGCCAGGTGAAGTTCCAAGTGCCACAAGATCATTTACGTGTTCGAGGGGGACCTTGCCGCCTCCCGTGCCCCCGCGGCTCGGCCGGGCGGCCGGCCGGCCAACGGTCATGCGCACACAACAGCAATGCGGCCTCGAAGCGGTCGATTACCGTGAGGAACATCACTGTTCGCGGGTGTTGCATGCGCTGTGGCCACTACGCGGCGCCGGTCACTAAACCTGCGTCGTCCGAAGCCGATTCTTTGCCCCGAGCGACATCGTTACGGCACGCGGAGCGTCCTGACCCTGACAGGTAGCTGGCCAGCAGCTGCGCGGTCGGAAGCCTCACGACGAAGCAGTGCGGATGGGGAGATTTGAATGGGCGGCAACGCCGGCATGATCGACCACCCTTCCGCGAAGGATCGGCTGCTGCAGGCGACTATTCGTCAATGGCGTGACAGCCTCATCAACCTCTCTGGCACCAACCGGCTTCTCAACTTTCGGCTGAGCAAGACTGGCGCGGTCCGGGTGCTCAGTCCGGCCTCCGAAGAGGTCCTCGCTGGTTTGAGTGCCGGCCGCGACTTCGTCTTCCGTCCCGCGGACGAGGCTGACGATGGGCCCGATGGTGTTGCGACCGAGTCGAGCCCGGCGCTCGCCGAAGGTGATCTCGGCGCGCCGGGCAAGCGTTCCCGGTTGGATGTTCTCCACACGGACAAGCCGGTCAGTGATCTCAGCGCGGCACTTCGCAACCTCATGCGCCGGTCGAACCAGGAGTTCCTGGACCGCGGGCTGTGGATCCTCTATCTCGCGTTCGGGTCACTCACCTGGACCGATGGTGACAAGGCCCGGTACACCAGTCCGTTGCTGCTCGTCCCGGTCCGGCTCGTTTCGACCGGAGCGCGACAGCTGCCCTTGCTGGAACGCGCGGACGAAGACCCCGTCGTCAACCCGGCGCTGACGCTGAAACTGAACCAGCTCATGGTCACGCTGCCGGACATCGACGAACTCGAGGACATCGCCTACGCCGACCTGCTGGCCGAGGTCAAGACCGCAGTAGCTGATCACGCCGACTGGCGTGTGAACGACGAAGTCACGCTCTCCTACTTCTCGTTTGCCAAGGAGGCGATGTACCGCGACCTGCTCGACAACGAGGCGGCAATCGCCGAGCATCCGGTGATCCAAGGGCTGGCGACCGGTGGGCGAGGCTCGGGAGGCGGCGGCTTCCTCTTCGACGAGCTACCCGAAGCGCGGATCGACCAGGACATGCCGGCGGAGCAGGTCCCGCTGGTGCTCGACGCTGACTCCTCGCAGCGGTCCAGCATCGCCGCCGCGCTGGCCGGCCGTTCGTTCGTCATGGACGGTCCCCCTGGAACCGGCAAATCGCAGACCATCGCGAACATGATCGGAGTGCTTCTGCATGCCGGCAAGCGGGTGCTGTTCGTCTCTGAGAAGGCCGCGGCGCTTGAAGTGGTCCGGAACCGGCTCCACGACGTCGGGCTCAGCGCCTACCTGCTGGAGTTGCACTCGCATAAGGCGACGCGAAAGGAAGTGGCGTCGGCGCTGGGGCAGGCATTGGAGTCCGTTCCGGTTGCCCCGAGCGGGATGAGCGACATCGATCTGGACAACGCCCGCCGCCGCCGCGGTGAACTGAACGCGTACGCCGAGGCCATGAACGTACCGCGGGCACCGCTCAACTATTCGTTGCACGATGTCCTCGGCATGATCGCCAACCTGCATCATGTTCCCGCAGCTCCGATGAGCGGCATCGCACCGGTCGATTTGACCGTCGAGATGTTCGGAACCGTGAGGGGAACGGCTGCGGCGTTGGCTCGGGCCTGGCGCCCCGCAACGCAAGGACGTTCGTTCGTCTGGCGTGGCGTCACCCATCGCGGCTCCCTGGACGCCTGTCTTTACGGAGCCGCCTCAGCACTCGATGCGTTGAAGGGCATCACTACGGCCTATGCGCCACTGGCCGCGGCGTTCGACGTCAGCCGGCTGTGTCAGGCGTCCGAACTCGCACGGATTGTCGCCACTTGTGCGGTGCGGCCATTCGGCGTTCCTCAGCAGTGGTTGGTTGCTGCTCACCTCGACTCTGCCAAGGAATCGGCAGACCGGCTCACGGCAGAACTCCGAGACCTTGCCGATCGGCAGGAAGCCGCCAACCGTGCCGCCGGTGTGCCCTGGTCCGAGCTTCCCACTGCGGACAGCATGCCGGAACTCGACACATCCGCGTTGGAGAGCCTCACCATCGCACCCGTGCACCTCGCGTCGCTGACCTCGCAACAGGCCACGATTCTTGCCGACACGTTCCAGCCTGACGCCGAAACACTGCAGGCCACCAGCCGCTCGCTCAACGGACTTACCGTCATGCTCGGGCTGCCGCCCGTAGCGTCGTTCGACGATGCCGAGGCGACTCTGACGGTGGCCGGCCTCGGCCGCAGCGACGACCGACCCGAACGGGCGTGGCTGTCCACCGAGGGCCATGCCGCTGCGACCCAGGCCGCGCAAACGCTGCAGCAGGCAGTCGCCACGCTGCTCGAGGCTGAGAAGGCCGCAGCTACGCACTTCACCGATGCCGCGCTCGCGGCCGACGTCGAAGGACTGGCACACCGCTTCGTGCAGCAGCACCGGGGCCTGAAGAAGCTCAGCAGTGCCTACCGCACCGACAAACGTGCGCTGGCGACGTTCACCCGTGCCGGCGTGGAATGGAAGGCGGCCCGCGACCGGCTGCCGGTGGCGATCGCCTGGAAGCAGGCCGCAGCCGCACTCACCGAGGCCGAAACACGGCACGCGGCGGCCCTCGGTACCCGCTACGACGGCCGATCCACCGACTTCCTTCGGATCTCCCGGGCATTGGTGACGGCAGACACCGCGATCCGCCAGGCCCGCACCAGCGACCTACGGAAAATTACCGATCACATCGCCCGTGACACCTCGCCCAACACCACCGTGCTCACCGTCGCCGACGACACACGCGCACGGCTGCAGGAATGGCAGTCGCGCCTGGCACCGGAACCACTGCCGGCTGCGAGGCCAGAGCTGATGCTGCTCCCCATTGCGGAGGCGGCCGGATGGCTGAACAGCCACCTGGCCCCGCTGCGGTCGGTGGCTGCGCTGGCCGGGACCGTCAGCCAGGCGGTGCACCGGCAGCTCACCGTCGCCGAATCTCGTCACCTGCTGCAGTTGCGCGCATCCGTCGACGAGGCCCTAGCCGCGCTCGCCTCACGCGGCCACGACTACTCGTCGACCCTCGGTTCGCTGTACACCGGCGAGCAGACCGACCTTCCTGCCGCATATACGGCCTTGGACTGGGCCACCCAGATGCGCACCTGCAGCACCGGAATCGATGTCCCGTTGACCGACGCCCAGGCGGCGGCCCTGGAGAACATTGTCCCGACGCCACAGCTGGACGACCTCCAACGGCGGTGGGCTGCGGCTCGCGCCGAGCTATTGGCGGCCTTCGAACCAGGCAGGGGCACAGAACTCGGCTTCGACCTCGACGACTACACGGAGGCGGCCGATCTCATCGCCGCGTTGCGCGAGGACAGCGCCGGACAGGACGAATGGTTCGCATACCAAGCTGCCCGCGCTGAGCTCGCCGAGGTAGGACTCGAGACCGCCATCGACTTCTGCATCACCGAGGACCTGCGCGCCGAGCATGTGCCACTGGTCCTCGAGCGTGCTCTGCTGCAGGAATGGGCCGACCATCACCTGCAGCAGGAGGTCGCCCTGCGCGTCGTACGGGCAGAGGACCGCGACTCACTCGTGGCCGAGTACCGCAAACTCGACCGTGCACTCATCTCGGCGGCGACCTCGCGGATCATCACCGCCTGCAATGCCAGCCGCCCCCGCAACAATCTGGGCGAGTCGGGCATCATCCGCCGCGAAGCCGGCAAGAAAAAGAAGCACATGCCGGTACGGCTGCTGTTGGAACGCACGCGGAATGTCACCCAGGCGATCAAGCCGTGCTTCATGATGTCTCCGCTGGCAGTCAGCCAGTACCTCCCGTCCGACATGCGATTCGACGTCGTCATCTTCGACGAGGCAAGCCAGGTCGCGCCGGCTGACGCCGTCAATTGCATCTACCGAGGCGACGCTCTGATCACCGCAGGTGACCAGAAGCAGCTACCGCCGACCAGCTTCTTCACGGCCGGCGTCGCCGACGACAGCGATGAGTGGGACGAGGAGGCCGAGGACGGTGTCGACTTCGAGTCCGTCCTGGACCTCATGAAGGGTTCCGCGGAGTTCCAG
The DNA here is from genome assembly GCF_040648555.1 of Actinoplanes sp. NPDC049118. Classification (NCBI taxonomy): domain Bacteria; kingdom Bacillati; phylum Actinomycetota; class Actinomycetes; order Micromonosporales; family Micromonosporaceae; genus Actinoplanes; species Actinoplanes sp. NPDC049118. The sequence continues at coordinate 59,123 of NZ_JBEZDY010000017.1, read as the reverse complement.
GCGCTCACGCTGCGCTGGCACTACCGATCCCGGCACGAGGCGCTCATTGCCTTCTCCAACTCGTCGTTCTACAAAGGCCGGCTCATCACCTTCCCCGGCGCCGAGGACATCGGACCGGACGTCGGCGTGGAACTCTTCCCTGCCGCAGGCACCTACCGGCGCGGGTCATCGCGCGACAACCCGATCGAAGCAGCCAAGGTCGCCGAACGGGTTATCCACCACTTCACCGCCCGCCCGCACCTCACCCTCGGTGTGGTCAGCTTCTCCGAATCCCAGGCCGCGGCCATCGAGCACGCCGTGGAACAGGCACGCCTTGCCCGTCCGGAACTGGACAGGTTCTTCACCGACGATCGGCTCGGCGGCTTCTTCGTCAAGAACCTGGAGTCCGTACAGGGCGACGAACGCGACGTCATGATCTTCTCGATCGGGTACGGCCCGGACGAGGCCGGCAAGACCACGATGAACTTCGGCCCGCTGAACCGCCAAGGTGGCTGGCGGCGCCTGAACGTCGCCATCACCCGAGCCCGCTACCGCAACGAAGTCGTCTCCAGCGTGCGGGCCTCCGACATCGTCGCCTCCGCCGGCAGCGAAGGACTGCGGCACCTGCGCCGCTATCTGGACTACGCCGAGCGCGGCATCGCGGCACTGGCGCTGGACACCAGCACCGGCGGCGACGCGGAATCGCCCTTCGAGGAATCCGTCATCTCCGTGATCCGCTCCTGGGGCTACGAGGTCACTCCGCAGGTCGGCGCCGCCGGCTACCGGATCGACATGGGCGTGCGTCACCCGGACCGTCCCGGCGTCTACGTACTGGGCGTCGAATGCGACGGATTCCAGTACCACTCCTCCAAGGTCGCCCGGGACCGGGACCGGCTGCGTGATCAGGTGCTCCGCGGCCTCGGGTGGAGGCTGCACCGCATCTGGGGCACCGCCTGGTATCGCAACCGCCTCGGCGAAGAGCAACGCCTACGAGCAGAGATCGAGAAGGCCGTCGCCGCCCCCGTACGTGGGCTGTTGTCCGCGATGGAGGACGTGATCGAGCGCCCCGCCATCACCACCGAGGCAGCTGCTCAGAACCTTCAGCCAGACTGGGTGACGCCATACCGAACCGCGACCGTGGGCCGCTTGCCGCACTGGGCCGACCCGGGCGAGCCCGGCAGTGCCCACGCCATGCAGACCGGCGTCACCCAGATCGCCGCCGTCGAGGGGCCGGTGCACATCACGGTCATCCACCAGCGACTGCGCGACAGCTGGGGCATCGGCCGGATCGGCTCCCGAATTCGGGAGAATATCGACACCGCGATCCGCCAAGCCCACCTCGACCGCGATGGGGACTTCGTCCGCGCACCTGGGACTATCGTCACTGAGGTTCGTAGCCCCATCGACGGCTTCAGCCGCAGCGTGGAGCAGGTCCACGACGATGAGTTGACGCTCGCCTTGACGAACCTGGTCCGCGACGCTGGTGGCGTGGCCCGCGACGAACTGACTGCGTACGTGGCAAGGCTCTACGGTTGGACCCGGCGTGGACCAGACATCTCCCGGCGGCTTGACCAACTCATCGATCGCCTGGTCGACGAAGGTGTGCTCATCGCCAACGACATCAGCTTGGCGCTCAACCCCAGCGTGGCGAACGAGCTCTGACCCGGTAGGACCAGTCTATTTTGCTGGCTCGACTTCACCACAAAGCCGAGCCTCACCATCTCCCGCTCCACGCGTAGAGTGATGATGGTGGAGGCGAAGCGTAGCGCGTGGGTGTCGCTTCCGGGCGCCGATAGCAGTCGCACCCGACACCGTACCGATCCGGACCGTTCAGGATGGACGCTGTGTGACCGGCAAATTCCGGTCGACGATCGCTCTGAATCACCGCAGCAAGCCGGGTTCCCCTGCGCCCTTTGCTCGGCACGCTTCACTGTTCTGCTCGCCCCGATCGGGGCGGCGCCGGAAAGCGCGCCGATACCGACAGCACCTCGGCCTGTGCGCCGCAAAGACGCGTTTCCCCGCCAGCGGGCACGCGGCAAGCCGCGCCGGCGAATGAGCGCTGACCTCCGGCACCCCGGGCCAGCGCGAACACGCCTGCCTGAGCCGGAGGCGCGGGTCACCCCTGCGCCACGACGTGCCGATGTTGCCACCACGACCTCAACAAATCCCTGGCACGCACCGGGCTGGGTCGTTCTGACGGAGAGACAGTCCAGTCGCCTTCTCCATCAACCGCATCCCAGCCTGCGCCTGCGCGCCATGTGCGGACGACGGTTCACGCTGGCCGCTACCGTCTGGCCGCGGCGCCCGCCCGGAGTTGCCTTGTGCCGCGAGTGCTGCACCATCCGCTCCGCCGCCCTGGCCGGAGGACAGGTTGCGCCGCGGGTTGCTCGTACGGGACAGCTCTCGAGCGTCGTACCACCTGCACGCCTGCAGGTGGTACGCGGCGGACTGCCTGGCCTGGGGCGCCGCCGATAAACGGTAATGAGGCGTGGTGGCAGCGCGCACTACGAGTCCGCATCGACGCCAGCCCAATCGGGAGTGTCTCGGTGCGAGGAATAATCAGCCCATCCTCCTAGGATGCTCACGCGAAGTGACTCGCACAGCCGAATCAACGGATGGGATCTAAGCGGCGATTAGGTGATTTCGGGCTACTGTTTGCGTGAGATGTTCGGGGGCGAAGCACGCATGGTCTATGTGATCAGCCGGGGGCGAAATCCGGCGCGTTTACGTCGGTCGGCAGCGGACGCCATCCGACCGGCTCGCGCATGGCGCGAGGTCGAGGCGCACCCCGGCGGCTGAGGTGCTCCACATACATCGGGCTGAGCGGGCGGACCAGCTGGCAGACGGCCTGGCCGCGCAGCTGCGTGACCCCCTGGCGGACCCGTTCGCCGCCGAGGTGATCAGCGTCCCCTCGAAGGGCGTCGAACGGTGGCTCGCTCAGCGTCTCTCTCACCTCCTCGGCACCGACAGGCCGGGTGCCGGCGTCTGCGCGAATATGGTGTTCCCGCCGGTCTCGACGATGGTCGAGCAGGCGGTCGCCGCCGCCGGAGCAGTGGAAGCTGACCCGTGGAATCCGAATCGGCTGGTGTGGGTCCTACTGGATCTCATCGACCACTGCGCGACCGAGCCGTGGTGCGCCGCCCTCGGCGCATACCTCGGAATGCTCGACGGCGACCCGATCCGGAATGGCCGCCGGTATGCCACCGCCCGGCACGTCGCCGCCCTGTTCGACTCCTACGGCCAGCAGCGCCCAGACCTGCTCACCTGTTGGTCGGCCGGCGAAGACGCCGACGGTGTTGGCGGCGTGCTCCCTGCGGATCTGCGCTGGCAGGCCGAACTGTGGCGGCGCCTGCGCAAGCAGATGCCACTGCCGAGCCCGGCTGAGCGGCTTCCCGAGGTGTGCCAGGTACTGCGCGAGCATCCAGATCGCTGCCCGCTCCCGCAACGGCTGTCCATTTTCGGCCCCACCCGCCTGCCTGCCGCACACCTCGCCGTCCTCACCGCCCTCGCCGCGCAACGGGAGGTACACCTATGGCTCCCACATCCGTCGCCGGTGCTCTGGGAACGACTACGCCCGTACGCGAAAGCAGCGGCCCTCCCCGCACGGGCCGCCGACCCGACCCGTGACCTGCCGCGGCACCCGCTGCTGGCCTCCCTCGGCCGCGACACCCGCGAACTTCAGCTGGTCCTCGGCTCGGACCCGGCCGATCGCCCCGGGCAGCCGCTGGCACGGCCGGACACACTCCTCGGCCGCATCCAGCAGGCCGTGGCACGCGACGAACCGCCCGACGATCCGCCACCGCTGGACCCGGCCGACCGCAGCGTGCAGGTGCACGCCTGCCACGGCGCCGCCCGGCAGGTGGAGGTCCTGCGAGAGGTCATCCTCGGGCTGCTCACCGCACATCCCGACCTGGAACCACGCGACGTGCTGGTCATGTGCCCCGACATCGAGACGTTCGCCCCGCTGATCTCGGCGACCTTCGGCCTCGGCGACGACTCCACCCATCCGGGTCACGGGCTGCGGGTACGCCTCGCCGACCGGGCCCTCGATCGGGTCAACCCGCTGCTCGGCGTGGTCACCGAGCTCCTCGACCTGGCTGACTCCCGCGTCACGGCCGCGCAGGTCCTCGACTTCGCGGCCTCACCGCCGGTCCGCCGCCGGTTCCGGCTCGCCGACGATGACCTGGAGCGTATGCGCGACCTGGTCGTCGACGCGGGCGTGCGATGGGGCCTCGACGGCGATCACCGCGCGCGGTTCCAGCTCGGCGCGATCCGACCCAACACGTGGGCCGCGGGCCTGGACCGCATCGTGCTCGGCGTCGCCATGTCTGAAGAGGACCTGTGTTGGCTCGACCTGGCACTGCCGCTCGACGACGTGGATTCCGGCGACGTGGAGCTGGTCGGTCGCCTCGCCGAACTGGTGGACCGCCTCGCCGGAACCCTGGCTGGCCTCTCCGGACAGCGCCCGCTGCCTGAATGGCTGGACGTCATCGTGGCGGGTGTCGAAGCGCTGACCGCGATCCCGGACGCCGACGCCTGGCAGGGCGAACAGCTGCGCGCGGAGCTCGCCGAGGTGGCTGCCGTCGCAGGCACGGCACCGTTGTCGCTGCCTGACCTACGGTCGCTGGTAGGGGAGCGGCTCGGCGGACGCCCGACCCGCGCGAACTTCCGCACCGGCGACCTGACGATGTGCACGATGGTGCCGATGCGCTCGGTGCCGCACCGCGTCGTCTGCGTCCTCGGTCTCGACGACGGCGTGTTCCCCCGTAGCCCCGGCGTCGACGGCGACGACGTGCTCACCCGCAACCCGCGGGTGGGGGAGCGTGACGTCCGCGGCGAGGACCGGCAGCTGCTGCTCGACGCGGTGATGTGCGCAACCGATCATCTCGTGCTGCTCTACGCGGGCGCCGACGAGCGCACCAACGCCCGCCGCCCACCCGCGGTCCCGCTGGGTGAGCTGCTCGACACCATCGACCGCAGCGTTCGCAGCACCGACGGCCGGCCCGGGCACGAGCAGGTGCTCGTGCGTCACCCGCTGCAGCCGTTCGCAGCCCGGAACTTCACCCCGCGCGCGCTGGGCGTCCCGGGCCCGTTCAGCCACGACCGCGCGGCACTGGCGGGAGCGCAGGCGGCGGCCGGCCCCCAGCAGGCGCCGCCGCCGTTCCTGTCCGGCCCGCTGCCTCCGGCAGGCGACAACGCGGTGGTCCCGCTCATCGAGCTCACCAGGTTTCTGGACCATCCCGTACGCGCGTTCCTGCGCCGACGGCTCACCGTCTCGTTCTTCTCCGCCGATGAGGACCCGGCCGACGGGCTGCCGGTCGAGCTGGACGGCCTGGCCACATGGGCGGTCGGCGACCGGCTGCTGCGGGCCCGGCTTGCCGGCGCCGACTCGGAACGGTGCGTTCAGGCGGAGTGGCGGCGCGGCGCGGTCCCGCCGGGCGCCCTGGGCAGGCGGCTCCTGACCGACTTGGCTGCGCAGGTGGAGCGGCTCGTCACCGCCGCGGAACCGTACCGGGTCGGTGAACCTGAGGCCCTCGACGTCCTGGCCGAGCTGCCCGGCGGTCGCACCGTGGCGGGCACGGTCAGCGGGGTCCACGACCACACGATCGTCTCCGTGGTGTACTCGAACCTCGGGCCGAAGCATCGGCTGCGGGCATGGGTGAGCCTGCTCGCGCTGGCGGCGAGCAGACCGGATCATGCGTGGCGGGCGGTGACCATCGGTCGCGGCTATCGCGGGCTGAGCCGCTCCACCCTCGGGCCGGTCGGCCCCAAAGACGCCACCACGCTGCTGGCCGCGCTGGTCGACCTGAGCGACGAGGGCCAGTGCCAGCCGCTCCCGCTCGCCCTCAAAACCTCCCACGCGTACGCCCAATGCCGCCGTAAGGGCAGCCCCGCGCAGGACGCGCTGGCCAAGGCCCGCCTGCAGTGGGCCAGCTTCAGCGGCGGCGGGGAGAACGACGACCCGGGCCACACCCTGGTCTGGGGCGACGCGGCCCCGCTCGACGCGCTGCTCGCCACGCCCGCGACCGGTGACGGCACCGCGGAGCCGACCCAGTTCGGGGCGCTGGCGATGCGGTTGTGGGAGCCGCTGCTGGCCGCGGAGGAGCTGAAGCAGCTATGACGACGGTGCCGGCCTTCGACGTCTGCTGCGCGCTGCCCGCCGGCACGACCGTGCTGGAAGCCAGCGCCGGCACCGGCAAGACGTTCACCATCGCGGCGCTCGCCGCCCGCTACGTCGCGGAGGGCATCGCGGACCTGCCCCGGCTCATGCTGGTGACCTTCGGCCGGGCCGCGACCGCGGAACTACGCGAGCGGGTCCGGGAACGCCTGGTCAGCGCGGAACGCGGCCTGGCCGATCCGGCCCGCGCACGCGCGTCGGACGACACCGTGCTCGCCAAACTGGCCGACGTCAATGACGCCGAGGCCGCCTGTCGCAGGAGGCGGCTCGCGGCGGCGCTCGCGGACTTCGACGCGGCCACGATCGCGACCACCCACCAGTTCTGTCAGCAGATGCGCGCCGGTCTCGGCCTGGCCGCCGACAGCGACCCGGACGCCGTGTTCGTCGAGGACCTCGACGACCTGATCACCGAGGTCGTCGACGACCTCTACCTGCGCAAGTACGCCGTACCGGGCGCCGCCGGTCCACCGTTCGGCCGGGCCGCCGCGCTGACGATCGCCCGTGCCGCCGTCGGCGACAGCCAGGCCCGCCTGGCACCGGCCGACGCGGAATCCGGCAGCGAGGCCGAAGCCCGGTACCGCTTCGCGACAGCCGTCCGCGCCGAGGTCACGCTCCGCAAACGCCGTCGGCGAATGTTCGGCTACGACGACATGCTCACCGGCCTCGCCGCCGCCCTCACCGACCCGGTACACGGCCCCGCAGCCTGCCACCGCCTGCGCGAGCGGTACAAGGTGGTGCTCGTCGACGAGTTCCAAGACACCGACCCGGTCCAGTGGGACATCCTGCGCACCGCCTTCCACGGCCACACCACGCTCATCCTCATCGGCGACCCGAAACAGGCCATTTACGCTTTCCGCGGCGCCGACGTCGTCAGCTACCTCTCCGCCGCCGGCACCGCCGGCACCCACGCCACCCTCGCCGTCAACTGGCGCAGCGACCAGCCGCTGATCACCGCCCTCGACACCGTCTACGGCGATACAGCCCTCGGCGACGAACGCATCACCGTCCACCCCGTACGCGCGGCCCAGCCCGCCCCACGCCTGAGCGGAGCACCGGCGAACGCCCCGCTGCGGATCCGGGTCCTGGCCCGCGACGGACTGCGGCTCAACAAGTCGGGACTCGCCGCCGTCGACGACGCCCGCACCGCCGTCGCCGCCGACGTGGGACGCGACATCGCCGCGCTGCTCGCGAGCAAGGCCCGGATCGCCGACCGGCCGCTGCGGCCCGGCGACATCGCCGTGCTGTGCCGCACCAACCGCCAAAGCGTGCAAGTACGCGAAGCCCTCGCCGCGGTCGACGTCCCGGCGGTCCTCGCCGGCACCACCAGCGTGTTCGCCACTCCCGCCGCCCGCGACTGGCTGGCCCTGCTCGAAGCCCTCGAACAACCACACCGCGCCACCCGGGCAGCCGCGGCCGCCCTCACCGACCTCGTCGGCTGGTCACCGCAACGCCTCGCGAACGCCACCGAAACCGACCTTGACGAGCTGGGTATCACGCTGCGCCGCTGGGCCGCTGTGCTCGCGCAGCGTGGCGTCGCGGCACTGGCGGAGACGATCACCGCGGCCGGTCTGCCCGCCCGGCTGCTCGCCCAGAGATCCGGCGAACGCCGCTTCACCGACCTGCGGCACATCGGGCTGGCGCTGCACACCGCCGCCGTCGACGGCCTGCTCGGACTGGCCGCCACCGTCGAATGGCTGCGCCACCGAATCGACGAGGCCGACCGCGACACCAGCGTCGAACGCGGCCGGCGGCTCGAGTCCGACGCCGACGCGGTCCAGGTCATCACCGTGCACACCAGCAAAGGCTTGGAGTACCCGGTGGTGTACGTACCGTTCGGCTGGGACCGGCACGTCTCCGACCCGGAGGTGCCCCTGCTGCACGACGACGCCGGAGCACGAGTACGAGACGTCGGCGGCGCCACCGGCGGCGGCTTCGCCGAGAGCCAGCGCCGGCACCACGCCGAGGACGCCGGCGAAGACCTGCGGCTGCTGTACGTCGCCCTGACCCGCGCACAGTCCCAGGTCGTCACCTGGTGGGCCCCGACCGCCAACACCGGGGCGTCCGCGCTGCACCGGCTGCTGATCGGCCGGCCCGCCCCGGGCACCGCCCCGCAGGACAGGTACCCCGTGCCCGCCGACGCCGCCGCGCTCGCGGCCCTGCGGGACCTGGCCTCACCACACCTGGCCGTGGAGCCGGTTGTCCCCACCGAGCCCACCCGATGGACGCCGACGGCGGAACCCGGCCCGGACCTGACTGCAGCTGTCTTCGCCCGGCACCTGGACACCGCCTGGCAGCGCACCTCGTACTCCCGGCTCACTGCGGCCGCGCACGATGCCCCCGCCGTCGGCAGCGAGCCGGGACACCGCCACCACGACGACGAGGCAATGCCCACCAACGCGATCACCACCGCGGACCAGGAACCGGCCGAACTTCCGTCGCCGATGGCAGACCTACCCAGCGGCGCCGCCTTCGGCACCACCGTGCACGCCATCCTCGAGAACACCGACCCCACCGCACCCGACCTGCTGACCGAACTCACCACCCGGACCCACGAACAACTCCGTCAGCAACCCGGACGGCTCGAGCCGGACACCCTGGCCGCCGCCCTCCTGCCCGCCCTGCAGACACCCCTCGGGCCACTCGCCGGCAACCGCAGTCTCGCCGACATCGCCACCCGCGACCGCCTCACCGAACTCGACTTCGAATTACCCCTCGACGGCGGCGACCGACCCCGTTCCGGAAACCGGATCACCCTCGCCGACGTCGGCCGGCTGATCGGCCGCCACCTCGACCCCGACGATCCGCTGACCGCCTACCCGGACCTGCTGCAGACACCCGCACTCGGCGCCCAGCGGCTGCGCGGCTACCTCGCCGGCAGCATCGACGCCGTCCTACGCACCCAGGTGGACGGCGAGACGCGCTACCTGGTCGTGGACTACAAGACGAACTGGCTCGGCGACATCGGACCCACCGGCCCGCTGCCCCTGACCACCACGCATTACCGGGCCGCCGCTCTCACCCAGGCGATGATCGCCGCGCACTACCCGCTGCAGGCCCTGCTCTACGCGGTGGCCCTGCACCGCTACCTGCGCTGGCGCCAACCCGACTACCAGCCCGACCGGCACCTCGGCGGCGTGCTCTACCTGTTCCTGCGCGGCATGGCAGGCCCGCAAACCCCCGCCGCCGACGGCGTACCGCGCGGCGTGTTCTCTTGGCGGCCACCGGCCAGGCTCGTCGAGGACCTTTCCACGCTGCTCGACGGCGGCCCCCGATGACCACCTCAATCGAGCCCGACCTGCGGCTGGCGCGACGCGCCACCGGCATCCTGCAAACCTTCAACACGGCCGGCGTGCTCAACCTCGCCGACGTCCACACCGCCTGCCGCATCGCCGACCTCGGCAAGGAGCCCGCCGAACCGGTCCGGCTCGCGATCGCCCTCACCGTCCGGGCGCTGCGCCTCGGATCGGTCTGCATCGACCTCGGCACGGTCAGCCACACCGTCACCGGCGAAGGCGAAGAACCCATCGACGTCTCCGCCCTGCCCTGGCCGGACCCCGACGACTGGCGCGCCGCCTGCGAACGCAGCACCCTCGCCGCCGCGAACGCCGACGCCCCACCAGGCCGCCCCCTGCGCTTCGCACACGACCTGCTCTACCTCGACCGGTACTGGCGCCAGGAAGACCAGATACGCCGCGAACTGCAGCACCACGCCGCGAACGACCCACCGGTCGATCCGGTACGCCTGCGGGCAGCCCTCGACCGGCTGTTCCCCGCGGAAGCGAGCCGGCAACGGCGCGCCGCCGCGGTCAGCGTCCTGCGCTGGGTCTCCGTGCTCGCCGGCGGCCCCGGCACCGGCAAGACCACCACCATCGCCCGACTCCTCGCCGTCCTGCACGACCAGCCCGGCGGCCCGCTGCGGATCGCGCTGGCCGCACCCACAGGCAAGGCCGCCGCCCGGCTCGAAGAGGCCGTCCACCAGGTCACCGCCGAGCTCCCCGAGAGCGACCGTGCCGCGCTCGGCGACCTGCGCGCCTCGACCCTGCATCGGCTCCTCGGGCGGCGACCGGACTCGCGTACCCGGTTCCGGCACGACCGCACCAACCGGCTGCCCTACGACGTCGTGGTCGTCGACGAGACCTCCATGGTCTCGCTGACCCTGATGGCCCGGCTCCTCGACGCCGTACGCCCAGACGCGCGCCTCGTCCTCGTCGGCGACCCCGACCAACTCGCCTCGGTCGAGGCCGGAGCCGTCCTCGGCGACCTGGTACGCGCACAGGGCACCCCCGACCGTGCCCTCGAAGACCGCCTCGCCGACGTCGGCGCCGCATCGACCGGCGACGAACCGACAGTCAACGGCGTCGTCGTGCTCGACCACACCTGGCGCTTCGGCGGCGCCATCGCCGAACTCGCCGGCCACATCCGCGACGGCGACGCCGACACGGTGATCACCCTGCTCGGCGGTGCCTGGGAGGACGTCGAGTTCATAGAAACCGACACCCTGGAACACCGCCGCCCCACCGGACTGGACGGCCTGCGCCGCGACATAGTGACCTCGGCACAGGTCCTTACGGAGGCTGCCCAACGCGGCGACGTCGACGCGGCGCTGCGCGGGCTCGACACCCACCGGCTGCTGTGCGCACACCGCAGCGGCCCCTACGGCGTCAGCCGCTGGACCGCCGAAATCGAAGCCTGGCTCGCCGACGAGATCGACCACGACGACGCCGGCGACTGGTACCCCGGCCAGCCCTTGCTGATCACCGCCAACGACTACGACGTCGGCCTGTACAACGGCGACACCGGCGTCATCGTCCGCGTCGGCGACAGCATCAGAGCAGCGTTCGCCCGAGGCAGCGCTCCGGTGCTCATTCCACCGAGCAGGCTCTCGGACGTGCAGACCGTGTACGCCATGACCGTCCACCGCGGGCAAGGCAGCCAGTTCGAACGGGTGTCACTCATCCTGCCAACCGCCGACTCGCCGTTGCTCACCCGGGAACTGCTCTACACGGCGATCACCCGCGCCCGCACACACATCCGCATCCTCGGCACCGAGCAAGCCATCCGGGCCGCCGTCACACGACCCATCACCCGCGCCAGTGGCCTGCGCCATTCTCTTGCTCAGTGAGTCGTTCACGGGTGTGGATGTCGGCGACGTCGCCGCGCACCGCTTTGAACAGATCGACCGCGGGCTCTGTCGGGCGTATGCCGACGTCAATCCGGGCAGAGGCGGATACTCCAGGCGTGGAAATCTCCATCTCCCCGCTGCTGAAACACGCCCTGTCCTGGTGGTTCGCCGCGTCTCTCGCCCGACGGCACCCCGAGTTGTGGATCTTCGAAACCCACCCAGGTGGCGGCCTGTACGACTGCCTGGACTCGGTGACTCTTGGAAATGGATCAACTGACCCTTACATCAGCATCAACCGAGCAGGCAGCGTGCACTTCCCGCGCAGCGGCGCCGACGCGTGGCAGTTCACCAGACTTCTCCATCCCAGCGGGGAACTGATTCGCAAGGCAGAGGAGACCACCGGGCTGTCGACGCCGGCCAGTACACCGGCGGCGACGCCGCGAAACCTCGCCTACCGCGTCGCGGCGACTCTGACCGGCATGACAGCCAACGCCGCGAAATGGTTTGCGGTTCGCAGCGCGCTCGTCGATTCGAGCGGCATGGACGGCGGGACCGAGCGCGGCTTCCGGACGTTCCCCCTCGCTGTCGAGCGTCGCGAGCGCCGGGAGCGGGACGCCGCCCAAGGCGATCTGCCCTACCAGCTGTGGATGGTGGAGAGAGCAGGCGAGACCGTCGCGGCCATCGACGCCGACGGGTACGCCTACGTAGGCAGCGGCTGCGTCAACCTCCTCGAGACGTACCAAGACTGCGGTCGTCGGATCAACCGCACGGCGGTGACCATATTCGGAGGTCTGCTCCCATAGGGGAGGGGACGGCCGATCCTTCGCCGTTCGATGGTGCGGACTCAAACGGTCAGTGTTGGCACTCCAGCCCGACAGGTTCCCTAACGCCCGGCAGTACTGCACTCATCACACCTCCGGCGGTGCAGCCGTGAGCCCTGAGACTGGCGAAAGCTCGCGTGATGCGAGTTCGCGGGAATATAGCCGTCCTTCTAGGACCCAGGGTGCGCTCCGCCGAATTGGCGTTCCGCCACGGGCTTGGTGGCGATGATGGGCAGCATTCCAGCCGCACGTGGTGGGAGGGCTCATGGCCGTGCAGACGGTGTCAGCTGTGGTGTCGGCGGTTCCGGATCCGGGTCAGATCGTTGAGGTGCGCGGCTCGACGTGGGCAGTTGCGCACGTGGCGGAGCAGAGCCTGCCGCGGAGCCCGGCCGATGAGTCCGCCGCGGTGCTGGACCATGCGGTGACGTTGCAGGCGCTGGACGAGGACCGCCTCGGCGAGGAACTGACCGTCATCTGGGAGCTGGAGGTCGGTCAGACGATCACGAAGGCGCAGGGACTGCCGGCCAACCTGCTGCCCGAGGCGTTCGATGATCCGCACGATCTGGCGGGGTTCGTCGACGCGATGCGCTGGGGCGCGGTTACCTCCGCGGACGACCGGTCGTTCCAGTCGCCGTTCCGCAGCGGCGTCTCCGTCGAGGCGTACCAGCTGGAACCCTTGCGCCGGGCCCTCGCCGCGCCGCGGACGAACCTGCTTTTGGCCGACGACGTCGGCCTCGGCAAGACGGTGGAGGCCGGCCTCGTCGTGCAGGAGTTGCTGCTGCGCCACCGGGCACGAACGGCGATCATCGTCTGCCCGCCGAGCCTGTCGATCAAATGGCAGGACGAGATGCGCGACAAGTTCGGCCTCGAGTTCGTCATCGTCAACAGCGAGATGATGCGCGAGGTACGCCGTGCACACGGGCTGGCGGCGAACCCGTTCCGGATCTTCCCCCGCGTGATCGTCAGCATGGCCTGGCTGCCCCAGCTGCGCGCCCAGCGGCTGCTGCGCGACATGTACGCGCCGGCATCACGCGGCTCGGGACACCGGTACGCGTTCGACATCCTCGTGGTCGACGAGGCGCACCACGTGGCACCGTCGAGCCCGTCGGCGGCTACAGGCGCCCGCGGGTACGCGGTCGACACGCTCCGGACGACCGCGGTGCGCGCGCTGGCGGACCGTTGCGAGCACCGGCTGTTTCTGTCGGCGACCCCGCACAACGGGCATCCGGAGTCGTTCACCGCGCTGATGGAGATGGTCGACCCGCGCCGGTTCCAACGCGGCGCGAAGCTCGACCCGAAGGCCCTCGACGAGGTGACGGTGCGCCGGCTGAAAAGTGATCTGCCGGAGCAGGGCTTCCCGCCGCGAGTGGTGCAGACGATCGGTTTCACGCCGACCGAGGACGAGCAGGCCCGGTTCGCCGAGCTGGATGCGGCGCTGCAAGCTCGGAGCGATCGCGATGGTGGCGGCGACATCACGGCGATGCTGCTGAAGAAGCGGTTCATGTCCTGCCCGTGGGCGTTCGGCACCACGCTGCGCGCCTATCTGGACAGTCGTGACGGCGGTACGGCGGCGCTGCTGGCGGCCTACGACGAGATCCTGGGCAACGAGGCCAGCGACGAGGAGGAGGGGCTGTGGGAGCAGGACGAGGCCACCGCCCTGCGCCGAGGCGCGTCGGCCGGTGACACGCAAACCCTGGAACAGCTGGCGCAATGGGGCCTGGAGTACGAGAACCGCGCCGACTCCCGCCTCAACGCGCTCATCGCCCAACTCGACGAAATCTGCCGGCCGAAGGGCAAGTTCAACGAGGAGCGCGTGGTGGTCTTCACCGAGTACGCCGACACCGCCGGCTGGCTGGAACGGATCCTGACCCAGCACGGCTACGGCAAAGTCCTCGCCGTGATCCAAGGTTCCACCCCCAGCGAGGACCGGGAACTGATCCGAACCTGGTTCTCCGCCGACCCGTCGCGCCACCCGGTGCGGGTACTGCTGGCCACGGACGCGGCCGGCGAAGGCATCGACCTGCAACGCCGCTGCCACCGGCTGATCAACTTTGACATCCCGTTCAACCCGTCGAGGCTCGAGCAGCGCATCGGCCGGGTGGACCGCTACGGCCAGAAACACTCGCCGCAGGTGTTCCACTTCGTGCCCAAGGACACTTCCACCACGTACGCGGCGGACATGGACTTCATGGCCCGGGTCGCCCGCAAGGTCGCCACCGTGGCGCAGGATCTCGGCTCGGTCAACCAGGTGATCGGCGCGGAGATCCAGCAACACTACGGCGGCGGCCACCGGCCCGCCCCCGCGCCGACCACGCAGGTCGACAGCAGCGAGGTCGTCAACCGTGTGCTCAAAGGCAGCCGCGAACTCAACGCGCAGCTCACCGAGCTGGCTCAAGGCTACGCCGACAGCAAGGCCGAACTGCACCTCAAACCTGCAAACCTGCGTCGCGTCGTCGACACCGCCCTGCGGATCAACCACCAGCCGCAGCTGACCCCGACCGAAGAGGACGGCGTCTGCGAGATCGGCGCGGTCAGCCCCGCCTGGCAGCAGACCCTGGTCGGCCTGGACACCAAGCTCAATCCCGGACAGCCACGACCGTTCACCTTCGACGACGAGCAGGCCAAGGGCCGCGACGACATCGCCTATGTGCACCTGGGGCATCCGCTGGTCACCAAGGCACAGCGGCTGCTGCGCCGGTCGCTGTGGAGTGCCGAGTCGCCCCTCAACCGGGTCACCGCCGTCGTGGTCGACGACCTACCGGAGTCCGTGGTCGCCGCGGTGACGCGGATGGTGCTGGTCGGGCGCGGCGGCGTACGCCTGCATGAAGAGATCTTCCTGGCCGGGGTGCGGATGCACGGCGGCCGGGCGATGGCCGAGGAACGCGCCGAGGCCGCCCTCGACCTGGCCCTGGACGCCCTCCAGCTGACCATCGCATCCGACACGGTGCGCCGGCGGCTGGCCGCGCAGTGGAACGAGCCGGACGCGCCGCTGCGCGCGAAGCTCGAGGAGTCGATGACGAAGCGGGCACACTCCCGCCAGGCGCAGGTCGCCGGGCGCCTCGCCCGGCGACAGGAGACCGACGCGGCCCGCGCCCATAAGATCTTCGCGGCGTTCCGGCGCAACCTGGCCGACTCCCTGGACGAGCTGACCGCCCCCGAGCGGCAGGCCCAGCTGTCCCTGTTCCAGGAGGATCCCGACCAGCAGCGGCAACGACAGCGCGACATCGAGGCGATGCGCCGCCGCGAGGCCGAGCTGTCCGACGAAGAAGCCCGCGAAATCGCCGCGATCGAGGCCCGCTACACCGACATCAAACCGCACACCACGGCCGCGGCCCTCGTCTTCGCCCTCACCCCGGAGGACGCGGCCGCCTGAGGTTGGCGAACTTCCGCCCACCGCAACTAACGTGAATTAGCCTCACGTTTATGGCTGTTTCGGTAAGAGCCGCCCGTCCCAAGACCGCGAGCCCCGCCGACTCCCACCGAGCCTGGCTCGAACTCGTCGAGACCGACGGCCCGTTCCTCGCCGTCCCGCCCCTGGTCCGGGTCTGGCCGCACGGCATGCCCGCCCTCGACCCGCACCGCCGTGACGTCCTGCGGATCGCAAAGACCGAATTCGAGGCGATCTGGGAGAAGACCGATTCTGGGGTACGCCTCGGCGACGAAACGGCCGTCGAGACGTACCGGGCCGCACGCGACACCTGGGTCCGAACCCTCTTCGCAGAGGTCATCGGCTGGCAGCGCTATCTGGAATGGCCACCCGTCGTCACCGTCGCCGGGGCCCAGGCCAGTTCCCCGAACCAGACCGTCACCGCCATCCCGACCGCGCTGCTCCGCGGCCCGGACGGCGTCGGCGCACTCGTCTATGTGGTCGACCGGGTCGACAGCCTGCACCAGGCCGGCACCGACGGCTGGGCCGCCACCCCCATCGACCGCCTCGAACACATGCTGCGCGACAGCGGCATCGAAATCGGCGTCGTCACCGATGGACGCTGGTGGGCACTGGTCTGCGCCCGCTCCGACACCCCCGTTGCATCCGGAATCGTCGACTCCCAAACCTGGATCGAGGAAAGCCGCGCCCGCGACGCATTCCTCACCCTCCTCGACCGCCAATACCTCATCGGCGGCGACCCCGACGAACGCCTCCCCCAAATCTTCGCCAACTCCGTCGCCGAAGCCGAAGAGATCACCGAAGCCCTCGGCGCCCAAGTCCGCCGCGCCGTCGAAACCCTGATCCAAGCCTTCTCCGAAACCGCCATCGACGCCCGCCGCCGCGGCCAACCCGACCCCCTACCCGACGACCCGCACGAGGTCTACCGCAGCGCGGTCACCGTCATGATGCGCGTCGTCTTCCTCCTCTTCGCCGAACAACGCGGCCTACTGCCTACCTCCGCCCTGTTCACCGAGGGATATGGCATCAGCACCGAACTCGACCGCCTCGAACACCGCGCCCGCAACGAACACGAAGAAGTCCTCGACTCCACCTACCTCACCTGGCACCGACTCCTCGCCACCAGCCAAGCCCTCTACGGGGGCGCCTCCTTCGAAAACATGCGCATGCCCGCATACGGCGGATCGCTGTTCGACCCCGACCACACACCGCTGCTGACCCAGCTCGGACCGCAGGGCACTCTCGCCCTGCCCGTCTCCGACCGGGTCATGCTCGCCGTCCTACGCGCCGTCCAAGTCGCCGACCTAAAAGGCCAACCCGCCCGCCGCATCTCCTTCCGCGACGTCGACGTCGAACAGATCGGCTACATCTACGAAGGACTACTCGGCTACACCAGCACCATCGTCCGCGGCCAAGCAATCCTCGGCCTCGTCGGCACCGCCGGCGAGGAACCCGAAATCCCCCTCGGCATCATCGAACGCCTCGCCTCCGACCACCCCGAACCCAAAGACCTCGCCGCCGCGGTCATCGCGTGGACCAAAGAGGACCAGCCAGGAGCGAAAGCAAAGACCGCCGCGGCCATGGCCAAACTGCTCACCGCCGGACCAAGCGAGCAGGCCGACCGGATGCTTCGCACCATCACCAACGACGAACAACTCCGCGCACGGATACGCCGCTTCGCCGGCATCATCCGCACCGACCTGCGTGGCCGACCCGTTGTCGTTCTCGACGGCGGTTTGCTGGTCGTCGAAACACCGTCGCGGCGATACTCCGGAGCCCACTACACGCCACGAGCCCTGGCTGAAGAAATCGTCCACTATGCGCTCGAACCGCTCTGCTACTCACCCGGCCCCTACCAGACCAACGACTCCAGCGAATGGCAGCTCCGCCCATCGGAGGAGATCCTCGCGTTGAAGATCGCCGACATCGCCTGCGGATCCGGAGCCTTCCTCGTCAGCGCAGCCCGCTACCTCGGCTCCCGGCTCGTCGAAGCCTGGGCCGCCGAACAGCCCGAGACCACACACCGCGCCGACATCCGGCAACACGCCATCCGGCAGGTCGTGGCACATTGTCTCTACGGCGCCGACATCAACCCGATGGCCGTCGAGATGTGCAAGCTCTCCCTCTGGCTGGTCTCCCTCGACCGCGACTTGCCCTTCTCATTCGTCGACGACAAGATCCTGTGCGGAAACTCGCTGCTTGGGCTCACTAATCTCGACCAGCTCCGCTACCTGCACATCAACCCGCCGAAGCACAAGCAGGCAACCTTATTCGACCCTGGCATCGACGAGGTTCTCACAGAGGTCACCGACTTGCGCCGCCGTCTTGCCACCGAAGTCGACGAACGCGACCCGCAACGCAACACCTCTGCCAAGCAACGCCAACTCGCCCGCATCCATGATCTCATCGCTCGACTCCGGCACGTCGCCGACGGCGTCATCGCGGCTGGCCTCGCACTCGGCGGCAAGCCTGGCCGAGCCCTTGATGAGGCCTACGCCATCCTGCAGTCAGCCGTCGGGCTCGCTTATCCATCAAGCGGTGAAGGCGGTGATTCCCGGACGCTTGACCGCGTCAACCACGAAGGACTGACCCCTACCGTCCAAACTGAGTACACCATTTGGCAGCCCTTGCACTGGACCCTCGAACTCCCTGACGTGATCCTCGATCGCGGCGGCTTCGATGCCATCATCGGCAACCCGCCGTTCCTAGGCGGCCAGAAATTGACCGGCGCGCTCGGTACAAACATCCGAGACTGGTTCGTCAACATCGCCGCTGCTGGAGCACGCGGCAGCGCCGACATGGTCGCCTACTTCCTTCTCCGCGCCCACGGACTGCTGCATTCAACTGGAACCATAGGCGTCATCGGAACCAACAGCATCGCGCAAGGTGAAACGCGGCAAGTCGGCCTTGATCGACTCGCAAAGCAGGGCATCGAGATCACCCGTGCAATACAGAGTCGAAAATGGCCCGCCACGAGCGCCAACCTCGAATTCGCAGCAGTTTGGGCAACCCGCAACGAAATCATCGACGCGGTCATGCGAATCTCGGATGATATACCGGTTCCCCGTATCTCAACCCTCCTCGAGCCCGCCGGCGCCGTCAGTGGGCCACCTATCCGGCTAGCCGAGAATGTCAGTATCGCATTCCAGGGCTGCATCGTATGCGGCATGGGATTCGTGCTCGACGGAGACGAAGTGAATCGCTGGATCCAAGCGGACCCCTGCAACAGTGAGGTCCTCTTCCCCTATCTCAACGGAGAAGACCTCAACAGCCGTCCTGATTGTTCCCCTTCTCGATGGGTGATCAATTTCAACGATCGCGACGTGCGGGAGGCCGCCAAATATCGGCTGCCTTTCAAACGGGTGGAGGAGTTAGTCAGGCCAGAGCGTGAGCAGTTGAGCCGCGAGGGACCGCGCCTACGCTGGTGGCAGTTTGAGGCGCGCCGCCCAGGACTGCGGGCAGCTATTGCCGAACTCGAGGAGGTGTTGGTGATTGCGCGGGTAAGCAGCGTGGTGATGCCAACCCGAGTGCCAACTGGCCCAGTTTGCAGTGAACAAATCTGCGTGTTCGCAACAAATACTTGGGCAGATCAGGCGATTTTGTCGTCGGGATTTCACCGGTTTTGGGCGATCACCTACGGCTCATCGCTAGAGACTCGTGTTCGGTATACGCCATCGGATGTTTTTGAGACGTTTCCGCGGCCGGGTGGGACGCCGGAGTTGGAGCAGGTCGGGCAGATTCTGGATACCGAGCGGCGGGACATCATGTTGCGGCGGCAGTTGGGGCTGACGAAGCTTTACAACCTGATCAACGATCCCGAGATCAGCGGCGAGCTAGATGCGGAGGTAGGGCGGCTTCGGGAGATTCACGTGGAGCTGGACCGGACGGTCGCGGAGGCGTATGGCTGGGGCGATCTCGTTATGACCCACGGGTTTTACGAGTATCGGCAGGTGCGGCGGTGGTCGGTGAGTCCGGCGACGCGGGTAGAGATGCTGGATCGGTTGCTAGCGGAGAATCACCGTCGAGCGGAGGTCGAGGCGCAGTCGAAGTCTAAGAACACTCGTCAGCCACGGAAGCGAACGGCCGCGCAGGAGGGACGTTTCGATGCCTGAGACCCCAACCGCTGAGTATGTCCTGTCACACGAGCCGGACGGCATGGGTGCGACAGTTCGGGAGAACCTGGTTGACATTGTGGAGCGGGAGTTGTTGGGCCCTCGTAACGGTCCGGAGGAGGTGCTGCTGGAGAGTCCTCGCCAGCTGTACCTGGTGGGTCATATCGCACCGGTGAAGCTGGACGGCGAGCGGCTGGACGACCGGGTCGAGGACGCAGTGTTAGCCGACGTTCAGGAGGAGAGCGTGCACGCCCAGCGGGGCGTGCCGGCAGCACCGTCGGATGACAACGAGGCCGACAGCGGCGACGATGCGGTCGATGATCGGGCGCCGAAGCAGGGTCTCATGGTGCCGGCGTCGATGGGGCTGCGGTTCCAGGTGCCGGAGGATCTCGACGAGTTCACCGTGAAATCGAGTTGGGGCACCTACCAGAGTGAACCGCTCGAAGGAGGCGAAGAGCAAAAGGGCAGGCCGCGTCAGCAGTACCGGCGCACGCCATGTCGGCACACCACCACGATCCGGCTGGCCGATCTCGTTCCCGGCCGGACCGCGGAGTTCACGGTCGCGGATCAGGTGAAGCTGCGGGTCGACCGGTTCGACGATCCAACCTACGGCCGCCGGCTGTTGGAGATCGCGTTGTGCAACGACCGGGTGACTCCCGTGCGGATTCCGGTGAACGAATGGCTGTTCCAGACCCGGTTACAGGTGGAGGCAGGCGGTGCGGCGGTGTTCCTGCCGGTGCGTGACGTGCTGACCGATGACTGGCCGGAGCATGACGAGGAGGTGCGCCGGCTGGATTTGCAGTATCGGGATCGGCTGGAGTTCGCGGTCGGGCGTACCTGTTCGGTGGATTGGACGGTCGAGCCCGGCGCGCGGCGCGCGACGGCGGTGTGGACGTCGTGGCTGCCGACCGCGGAGACGCCACAGGTGCATGCGCGGTCGGTCGAGGACGCCACGCTCGGCATGGCCGCACTGGCCGAGGCCGACGCCGACGCGCTGCAAGCCGGTTTGGCGCCGCTGATCAACGGCTATGGCACGTGGCTTGCCGAGCAGCGGGCTGCCGCCGAGGCGCTGCCGTCACATCTGCGGGAGACGGCCGACGTCGTGCTGCACGATGCGGCTCGTGCACATCAGCGCTTGGCTGCCGGGCTTGCGTGTCTGACCGACGGTTCCGAGGCGCTGCGCTGCTTCCAGTTCATGAACCGGGTGATGAACGATCAGCGAAAGCATTCGTTGATCGCCGCCGCCCGTAACGCCGACGAGCATCTGAGTATCGAGGACGCGACCGCCGGGGTCGTCGGCGATCCGAAGGCGACATCGACGTGGCGGCCGTTCCAGCTGGCGTTCATCCTGATGCAGCTGCCCGCGTTGACGGACCCGACTGCTCCGGCGCGTAGCGGCGACTTGGCCCGGGTGGAGTTGCTGTTCTTCCCGACCGGTGGCGGCAAGACCGAGGCGTATCTGGGGTTGGCGGCGTTCACGTTCGCGATGCGCCGCCGTGAAGGACCGGTTGCCGCGCTCGGTGGCGAGCTGAACGGTGCCGATGGTGTGGCGGTGCTGATGCGCTATACGTTGCGGCTGCTGACCGCCCAGCAGTTCCAGCGGGCGACCGCCATGGTCTGCGCCGCGGAGCTGCTGCGGCGTGAGGACGAGCAGACCTGGGGTGTTACGCCGTTCAGGATCGGGTTGTGGGTCGGCACGGATGTCAGCCCGAAACGTTGGGACGAGGCGAAGATCGAGCTCGACAAGGTGCACGAACCGGGCCGGGGTCACCGGTTGACGGTGTTGCAGATCCAGCGGTGCCCCTGGTGCGGTACCCCGATCTCGCCGAAGCAGGTCAAGGCCCGCAAGGCGGATCGTCGTGTCCTGGTGTTCTGCGGCGACGATCTGGCGCAGTGCCCGTTCGCCAAAGGCCGCAGCGCTGAGGGGTTGCCGGTGCTGACGGTGGACGAGGAGATTTACCGGCTGACACCGGCGTTCGTCATCGCCACGGTCGACAAGTTCGCCCGGCTGGCCCGCGAGGGCGAGGCCGCGGCCCTGTTCGGCTATGTCTCGCGCAAGTGCGGCCGGCACGGGTACGTGCATCCCGACTACGCGGGCTGTGCGATCAAGACGAAGCACAACCCGGAGGAGGGCCTGCCGGCGGCGACCGCCGTGCCCACGGGCCGGCTCCGCCCACCGGATCTGATCATCCAGGACGAGCTGCACTTGATCACCGGCGCGCTCGGCACCGCGGTCGGCTTGTTCGAGGTCGTCGTCGAGACCATGGCGACCTGGCAGAAGGCTAACGGCACGACGGTCAAGCCGTTGATCGTGGCGTCGACCGCGACCGTCCGCAACGCCGAGGAACAGGTCCGAGGCCTGTACGGACGCAGGGTGGAGATCTTCCCGCCGCAGGTCCTCGACGTGGCCGACACGTTCTTCTCCCGCGAGGTGCCCCCGGATGCGAAGACGCCGGGACGGCGCTACATCGGGGTCTGCGCGCAGGGCGTGCGGCTGTCGAGCGCGGAGATCCGGGTCGCCGAAGTACTGCTGCTAGCGGGGCAAACCCTGCTCGACCGGTGCGGCGCGCAGGCGGACCCGTACATGACGTTGGTCGGCTACTTCAACGCGACGCGGGAGCTGGCGGGCATGGCCCGCTATGTCGCCGATGACGTGCAGACCCGGGTCGGCCGGCCGGCGCGCGGTTCCGGTTTCCCGCGGCGGGTCGGTGCCGCGTTCAGCCAGCTGCGCACCGGTGAGCTCACCTCCCGGATCGCGTCCCGCGACATCGCGGAAACCCTCGACCAACTCGCGGTCCCGTTCGACCCGGACTATTTGAGTACCCAGGCGACTCTGGAGCGCATCGCAGCGGTGAAGGAAGGCAAGAAGCTGCCGCCCGCACCGGCGGCGCCGTTCGATGTGGTGCTGGCCACCTCGATGCTGCAGGTCGGTGTCGACGTGCAGCGCCTCGGGCTGATGCTGGTCGTCGGGCAGCCGAAGAACACCGCCGAATACATTCAGGCGTCCTCGCGCGTCGGCCGCGACCCGACGAACCGCCCGGGCCTGGTGGTGTCGCTCGGCAATTGGGCTCGGCCCCGCGACCTCGCGCACTTCGAGCAGTTCCGGCACTACCACGAGACGTTCTACAAGCAGGTCGAGGCGCTGTCGGTGACCCCGTTCTCGCCGACCTCCCTCGACCGGGGCATCGACGGGGTACTCGTCGGCGCGGCCCGGGTCAGCCAGGCTCACCTGCCCGACGGGCTGTCACCGGAGGCGAACGCGGGACGTGTCCAGGCGCAGCAGGAAGCGATCCTGGAGCTCATCGCCCAGTTGAACGACCGCATCCTGGCCAGTACCCGCGACGAGGTCGTCGCCGGCGAGGCCAACGACCGGCTGCACAACCGCCTGCAGCGCTGGACGAAACGGCACAAGCACGCCGACAAGATGACCATGACCCTGGTCTACGAGAAGGGCAAGGAAGGCCAGACGTACCCGCTGATGATCAGCCCGGAGAAGGCCGCCGCCGAGGGCTGGACCGGCGAAAGCGAGCCGTTCGTCGTCGCGCACTCGATGCGCGAGGTCCAACCCGAGATCAACCTGCTGGTCAGCCCGGTGAAGGAGCGCATGTTCGCCACCGCACCCGACAACGCCCCGGCCTGGGTGTTCCCGATGGATCAGGAGTAGCGGCATGACCGACACCATGATCTTCCAATCGGCGCCGCTGGATCCACTCAGCGACGCGGAGCAGGCCAACGACAAGAACCGCGCGAAAGTCGGCTCCGCCCGGCCGTCGACGCTGCTCTACAACTACGGCCCGGGCGCGATCATGGACCTGCCGCAGTTCTCCGTGATGCCCGCCGGCCTGGACGACTGGGACCGCATCTGGGCACGCCGCGAACACATCCCCACGATCATCGAGCCGCGCCTGCTGCGCGCGGTACAGGTGCATCTGGGACCTCAGGTGACGGAGCTGCGACCGTACCCATGGCAGGCGACCTCGGGCCAGAGCAAGGCCGGCGACGATCTCGGCGTGCCCGCGCGGGTGTTCCCGCAGTGGATGCGCTGCACCGGCTGTGACCTGCTCGCGGCCCTGCCGCGCTTCAGCTACAGCAACACCAACCCGTTTAGGCCCGACCAGGCCGAGTTCGGACACGCGAACTGCCCGGGCCGCGGCGGCGGCAAACCCGCGGGCAAAGGAAAGAACATCCGGGTCGCAGTGCCGGCCCGTTACCTACTAGGCTGCCCGGACGGTCACCTGGACGAGTTCCCCTATGACCTGTGGGTGCACAAAGGCGGTCCGTGCCCGTCCGGGATCGCGCACCCGACGCTGAAGATGCGCGACGCCAACGTGGGACAGGCCGTCGGCGCGACGATCTACTGCGAGCAGTGCAAGAGCAGCCGCAGCATGAACGAGGCCCAGGGCGCCAACGGCGCCCGGAAGATGCCCCACTGCCGAGGCCGGCACCCGCACCTGGACGCCTTCGACCCACGCTGCGACCACCAGGCAAAACTGATCACCATGGGTGCGTCAAACCTTTGGTTCGCCGCCACCCAGTCAGTCGTCGTGATGCCCCGCACCGAGGCCGACCAGCGAGACGCGATCATCGACGCGCTGCAGGCCTCGAGAGAGGACCTCGAAGACGCTGCCGACAGCCCGAAATGGCTGCGGAAACTCGTCCGCAAGCAGCAGATCGACGTCGACGGCGTCAGCGACGACGCATTGCTCGCCGCGGCGCAGAAAGTACTCAACCCTTCCGCTGAAGCCGATACCGATCAGGCAGACCTGCAGGACTGGGATCCGATCTCGCTGCTCATTCCCGAATGGGCCTACCTACAACAGCCGGCGCTGTTCCCGAAACAAGAGAACTCCACCGGCCTGATGGTTACCCCCGTACACATCGATGACCTGCCGCAGCCGGTCGAGCGGGTCGTGGCCGTCAACCGCATGAAGAAGGTGAACGCCTTCATCGGCTTCACCCGCATCGACGAGATGGAACGCGCCGGCGACCTGCCCCAACGACTGGTCCAGCTGACCCGCAACGCCGCACCCCGCTGGATCCCCGCCACCGAAGACCGCGGCGAAGGCGTCTTCCTACAACTCCGCGAGGACCTCGTGGCGCCGTGGGAAGAACAGATCGAGACCACCAATCTGTGGCAATCCCACCGCCAAGCCCACCGCCGCAACTTCCAACGCCGCTTCTCCCAGACCGCCAAACACGTCGACCCCGACGACCGGTTCCGCCCGCCGCGCTACTGGCTACTGCACACGCTGGCCCACGTCCTCATCCGGGAAATGGCCATGAGCTGCGGGTACGGCGCCGCCAGCCTCTCCGAGCGCATCTACGCCTGGAAACCCGACACCGACGCGGGCCGCCCGGCCGCCGCTGGCCTACTGATCTGCACCACCGCCTCCGACAGCGAAGGCACCCTCGGCGGCCTCGTCGCCCTCGCCAGCAGAGTCGGCGACCTCGTCAAATCCGCGATGCGACGGGCCGCCCGCTGCTCCTCCGACCCGATCTGCGCCATGCGCACACCATCGGACCCGGAAGACTTCCTGCACGGCGCGGCCTGCCACTGCTGCTGCTTCGCCTCCGAAACCTCCTGCGAACGCGCCAATCGATTCCTCGACCGCCGGCTGCTGCTCACCCTGCCGACGATCGGCGGCGAGCAGGTCACCGGACTCTTCAATGCCCAATGATCCGTATGCCGCGCTCGGCGCATACCTGGACGGCACCGAGGCCGCCCGACTCGCCGCCGCCCTCCGCGAAGGCTGGCACACCACCAAAGCCCTCGAAGAGATCAGCAAGTCACGCCGCGACACCGCCACCACACTGCTGAAGGCCGCACAACTCGGCCACGACACACCCCAGTTGAGCAGCGCCGTCCTGCAAGGAATCGCCGGGGCCCGCGGGCCACGGCCGGACGGCACCATCGGCAGGGCCACCGTCACCCCGGTCTGGACCATGCCCGGCGCCGGCACCAAGACCGGGCGACTCACCAGCGAAGCCCGCCGCATGGTCGAACAGGCCCGCACCTCGGTGGTCTGCTCCAGCTACAACTTCGGCAGTACCTCGGAAATGTGGACGCTGCTGCGGGAGGCGAGCACGCGCCCCGGCGTCGCCGTCAGCCTCTACCTCGACACCGCCACCGGCCAGCCCGCCAAAGCCGCCACCGACCTACCCCACGTCACCGTCTGGGCCACCCAACCACGCCCCGGCGAGGACAAGCCCATCACCAACCACGCCAAATTCGTCATCGTCGACCGCGCACTGATCCTGCTGACCAGTGCGAACTTCTCCTACAACGCCGAACACCGCAACATCGAACTCGGCCTGCTCGTCCACGACACCGCCCTGGCCGCCTCCATCCAGCACGAACTGACCGCACAACACGGCAAGAGCTACGCCCTCGCCTCTGTCCCCGGCCCAACCACATGACCCAGCACGGGCCGTTCAGGCATGCAGGTGACGTTCCCGAACTCGAGACGCGGCCGGTGGCCGCGACATCCGAACACAGACCGCCACCAGGCCGTAGCTTGCTCAACTTCGGACGACAGCTTGCGGTCGGCAAGTGACGCCATCACCTCCGACCTGAGGAGCATCATGCGAGTCTATGTTCACGAGGTGCTTACCACCCGCTGCGGATGGACCGAACAAGACGCGCGGGAACGCGGCAAGAACGTTTCGCACTACTATGACAACCACATCCGCCCCACGAAAGCGCCCAAGGACGCGCAGGGAGTCGCGATCTACGATGAGAGCGACATCGCCGGCCTCATGGAGGCAGCCCGAAACCTCAAAGCGGGCAAGACCTCCGCTAGCTCCTATACGAAGCCCACGAGGTTTGCCGGCCATAGCTCAGAGGACATGGGATTCTGAATGGGCCACCTGACCGACCTTCCACGTTAGTCCGTCGGCGGGGGAAGCGGACCGGCTGGTAGGCAAGGTGCCACGCCCCTGCGGAGCCAGCGCTGTCACGGACAAGCGCGGCCTGGGACATGCCTAGCAGATCTCCGCCAGCCTTGATCGACGAGCGTGTGACCGTCTAGGTCAACAGCTGAGGCGGGCCACGAGTCACCTCCGTAGATGATCCTCGCGATGTCGCGTACACGCTGGAGCAAGATTCGCGGAATCGTGGCCGTCGATCGATGCGACGGTGGGTCCGTCACCCGTCCGGGGTCACCTGAACGGGCCTCGGCCGCGCGCCTTTCGGCGATGACGAATCGATGTTCGGAATCGTGACTGCCGCGTGTGGGCAAACTTGATCGGGTTGCCGCTCCGGCGGTCGATGAGAACGGCGTACGTCTGGGAGACTCGCCGCGCTCATCAAAGATCGGGTGGTTCCCGCCCGAGGAGCCCGGAGGAGTCAGGGTGCGGATCGGCCGGCTGGCGATTAAGAACTTCCGGAACTTTCTCGATCTCGAGATTGCTCCGTTTCCGGTGAACGCGGTGTTCGTCGGGGAGAACGGGATCGGCAAGTCGAACCTGCTCTATGCATTGCGCCTGGTCCTTGATCCCGATCTCCCGCGCCGCGCGCAGTACTTACGTGAGGAAGACATCTGCGAGTACGGCGGGCAGAGGCTCGCTGACGGTGTCGAGGTCCGCATCGAGGTGGACCTCGTCGACATCGATCAGTCGCTGCAAGAAGACGCAGCCTGCGACGGATGCTTCGTCAGCCTCGACCCGCTGACCGCCCGCTTGACGTACGTCTTCCGTCCCCGCGCCGGCGCTGATGTCGAGGGTGAACTGGGGACGGATCATTACGAGGTGCGCGTGTTCGGCGGCGACAGCGAGAGCGATGTTCCTCGGATCTTCACCGACGACGTATCGTTGACGGTTTTGCCGGCCTTGCGGGACGCGGTCAACGAGCTGTCGAGGTGGCGTAGTTCGCCGCTGCAGGAACTGCTGGAGGCGCGGCCCCCGGCGAGCTACGCGCTGAAGACGGCGGCAGAAGCGGTGCAGGATGCGATGACGACGTTGGCGAAGGATGACCAGATCACCGCGGTCGCGGCCGACATAGACCGGCGGCTCGACGAGATGGCCGGCCCGCGGCTGCAGGTCACGCCGACACTAGGTTTCGCGTCCAGCGTTCCGGAACGGCTGATGCGTTCGATCCGCCTGTACGTCGACATCGACCGTCGGCGCACCGTGGGGGAGACCTCGACCGGCAACGCCAACGTCATCTACCTGAGCTTGCTGCTGGAGCGGCTCGCATCGCGCAGAGACCGCGACCTGATCGTCACCGCGCTTCTCGCCGTGGAGGAACCTGAGGCGCATCTGCATCCGGTCCTACAGCGGCAATTGTTCCGCTACCTATTGCGCAACGACACACAGCTGCTGGTCACCACACACAGCCCGCACATCGCGGCCGTCACCAACCTGCCGTCACTGATTGTGCTGCGGCCAGGCGAGCAGGGCGCCACTGTCGCCGCGTGCGCGGGAGCCGCGAACCTCACCGTGCTCGAGGTAAATGATCTCGAGCGGTACCTCGACGCCAATCGTGCGGAGCTGCTGTTCTGCTCGGCGGCCATCCTGGTCGAAGGCCCCTCCGAGACATACCTGATACCCGCGATCTCCGCCGCTCTCGGCTTCGATCTCGACGCATACGGCGTCGTCGTCGCGAATATCTCCGGGACCAACTTCGGTCCCTACCGGCGCCTGCTGGACGACAGTGCCCTCAGCGTCCCTCATGTGATCATCACGGACGGCGATCCGTACGTCGGCGACAAGTACACCGCTGCCGGGCTGCGGAGGGCCGCGAAACTGATCGACGAGGCCGCACTGGAGGACATGGTTGAGGAGGTTGTTGTCGGCATGGGTGCGGTGGACTCGACGCCGGCTCGATGCCGCGCGGCCGGGCACGGCGTCTTTGTCGGACAGGACACCCTTGAGCCGGATCTCGCCCCGCTGTTTGCTGAGCAGATGGTGGCCGCCCACGGCGAACTGGAGCCATCGAGCGGCCTACACAACAGCTTCGTCGCCGCGGTCACCGCGGTCAGCGTCGGTGCAGGCGCGGGCGGCCCACGCCAGGAGCTGCTACGACGTATTACGTCCGTCAGCAAGGGCCGCTACGCTCAGCGGCTCGCCAGCCACGTGCAGCATTGGGATGGCCGCGGACTCGGCGCCGAGGTTGGCCTTTCGGACGACGTGATCCGCGAACTCGACGACGTTTCCTCCAGCACGCTGCTTCTCGCCGCGGGCACCTACGGGTACATCCTGGCGGCGTTGGACCGCATCTCTTGGACGGTGCGCGGGCACGGCATTCTTCAGGCCGCGACGTTGGCGGGCACCGGAGCATGACTGCACTAGCCGGCCTAAGTCCGAGACTCGCCGCCGAACTGGCGGCGCTCAACGATTCGCAGCGCGCCACCGTGTTGCGCCCGGGCAGCATGGTGGTGCGAGCGGGACCCGGCTCTGGCAAGACCCGGACACTTGTGGCGAAGGCCGCGTACACGCTGGAGACCGTACTGCCCCCTCGGCGCGGCCTCGCCGCCATCACCTACACCCGGCACGCTGCCCGGGAGATTACCGATCGCCTCATCGGGATGGACGTCCGAGCCGACGATCGGGTCGCGGCCGGATCGGTGCACGGCTGGTGCCTGCGCCGGATCCTGCACCCGTTCGGACCTCTGGTCGGTGTCATCCCTCCAGGGATTGGGCAGGTCGTCGACGACAACTCCGACGAGTGGGCGGCGCTGCTACAACGGTGCCTCGACGAGACGACGACCGGTGAGGTCGTCGGTCGCGTGAAAGCTGAGGTTGTGCGGATCAGGAGACGGATCTCTGCTGGCCTGGACCAGGATCTTCGCGACCCTCTAGCCCGGGCAGCGATCCTCTTCGACGAGCGGCTGAATGCCAACGGCTTGTACGACTTCGACCTGATGGTCGCTGCCTCTCTGAACATCTTGCGTCGCGATTCGCGGGTGACCCGCCTGGTCGCCGCCCGCTTCCCCATCGTCATCGTCGATGAGTACCAAGATCTCGGACCGGTTCTGCACGAACTCGTGACCCACCTGCACGACCATGGTCCTGCCGCTGTAGTCGCCTTCGGCGACCCCGATCAGACAATCATGCGTTTCACCGGAGCAGACCCACGATTCCTCGCCGCGCTGGCTGAGCGACGCGACTTCGCCGACGAGACTTTGAACATCAACTACCGGTGCGGAGCGGCCATTATCACCGCTAGCCAAGCCGCGATCGAAGGCAGCCGGGTTCATGAAGCCGACCCGTCGCGTGACGACCCCGGCGTGGTTGAACTCCTAACGGTCGGTGGCGGCGAGGACGAACACGCTCGCGTCATGATGGCCAAGGTCGGCGAGTTGATCGCCGGCGGCGTGCTGGCTCACCACATCGCGGTGCTTTACCCCCGCAAGGGATGGCTTCTTGACCAGCTCATCGCCTCGCTGGACGCCGGCGACCACGACTACATTCACGAGAACGATCGCCGTCTGCCGGACGGCGACATCATCGACTTCGTCCGCGCTTGTGCCGCCCGGGCGGTTGCAGGACCACAACCCATCGGCTATCCAGGCACCGACCAGACCTCTGCCGTCCTGACCATCGGGCAACTCACCACCATGTACCGCCGCCTGCACGAGACCGCCGGAGCACCCAGGCCATTACGTCGAACTACCGCGAGGAAAATGGCAGTCGCTCTGCGTGAGACGTCACCCGACGCAGACCTATCGGCCTGGCTGAACAGACTCGACACCGAACTCTCGCTATCCGCGCTGGCCGCAGTCAGCCTGCTGCGACGAGACCAACAAGCGATCGTCCAACTCAAACAAGCCGCCTTCCGCGGCAACCTGACGGTAGGCGACATCGCAGGTGCACTCCGAGTAGGAAAGATCACCCTGACGACCTACCACGCCGCCAAAGGACGTGAGTGGGACTACGTCATCATGCCGGGCCTCGTCGACGGCATTCTCCCCGGCCGGCGATGGAATCCAAGACAGCGACGGTGGCTACCCGCCACACCCACCGAATTCGACCAAGCGCGATCTCTCTTCTACGTCGGCCTGACCCGCGCCCGCCGTGCCGTCATCCTGATCGAGGGAAACCGCTGGCACGGAAGCACAGGAATCCCGAACTCATCGACCCCGTCCCCATTTCTGGCCGCCGTGCGCAACCACGCCACGCCGGCAATCGCACCTGGCCCGATTCGATGGCTGCGATGACCTCAACGAGTGCTGCTACGTTGCTACGCAACAACGCCGGCATGGGCCAGAATGCCGCGACACGCTGGCCCGCTGCGCATGAGCGTCGGCGGTCTCACCGCCGGAACTGCTTTGACGGGCGCTTATGCTGGGTCGTTGGGTCACAAGGGTTCGGAAGCGGCGTGCCCGCCACACATCGATGGAAGGCGCGGTGTTGCCGTTGGATCGGGCGCGGCTGTGGGAGGAGCTGGCTTCCCTCTTCGAGTCCCTTCCGGACGGTCTTGTGGTGGCCGCCCGTTCTGAGGTGGCCTTGTGGTTCGCGCAGGCGTAGCCCTACCTCCGGACGGACATCGAGCAGCTGACCGGTGGGCCGATGCGGTGGCCGCGGTCCATGCGGTGACGCCGTTCCTGTTTGGCGGCGCCATGTGGCCTGATCTGGCGGATGTGAGCCGCTATGGGCTGGGTTTCGACCACGAGTCCCCGGGAAGCCTCCTGTCGACGGTCTGCCGGACCGCAATGAAGAACGCTTACCGATGCTGCGAGGCTTCTAGCGCAATTGTCGACTCTAGTCACGAGCCCTGCTTAACCATCGAAGAGGCCGGTTACGCCGCCTTGGGCGCGGCTGCGGGGGCGGCGTCACCTCGGGAGCTCGCATCACGGTCACCATCACCCAGGCCACCTGCTCGACTGTCACTTCGATCCGCGAGCGCCGAAGGTCAGACTTGATCCGGGAGGGGCTGACCTTAGGGCGATTTGGTCCCCTCGCACGGCGCTTCACGGCCCGCACGATCGCGTCTGTCACGGCCGTCGACGGCTGGTGGGTCATTCTTGAGGCCAGTTCATTCATGTTTTCTAAGGGCAGGCTGAGGTGTACACGCCGCCCGGTTTCATCGTCGTAGACCACTGCCCACCCCCGGACTTGACGCTAGGAATAATGCCGAGCGCCGGTCTACGACAGATTTAGGTCATGGTCATGCCAGATGGTGTCTCGGGTGCGCCACACATCACCTTCTGCGGTACGCAATGATCCAAGTTGTTGAATATTGAGAGAAGGGATCATGCCACGGCTCACGTTGCGGTCATCGACCCCCTCCCGATGTTCAGGGAGGGCGTGGCCACCGTGCTGTCAGCGGCCGGTTATCACGTCGAGACGCCTGCGGATCCCGTTGGCTGGGCCGCCCAGCGGCCGTCGGCACTGGTGCTGTTGACCATGGTTGGCACGCCGCAATGGCAGTTGCTCGACGCGTTGCGGCCGGCGCCGGTCATCGCGCTGATTGACGACTGTTCTCCCTCCGACGGTGTTCGTGCGGTGCGGGCTGGTGCGCGTTCGGTTCTCCCACGGGGCGCTGCCCGCGAATCGCTTCGGCGGACCGTGGAGGCCACCCTGGACGGTCAGTCAGTTCTGCCGACGGCTGTAGTCAATCTCCTCGCCGACGGGCGAGACCAGCAGTTGGGGGCAGTCAATCCCGATCGGATCGGATGGCTCAGGAAGCTGGCGTCGGGTATGACGGTGGCTCAGCTGGCCGCACATGCAGGGTATTCCGAGCGGGCCATGTTCCGGCTGCTGGCCGCGCTGTACCGGGAGATGGGTGCGCGCAACAGGATGGAGGCTGTCGTGCAGGCCCGCGATCGCGGCTGGATCTAGGCGCCTTGAAGGGCGTCGATCGCGGGCTGAAGCATCCCGGGACGAGGCCCGGACTCGTCGAGTTTCTGCACGAGGAACACCATCCGGGCGATCAGTCCGGGCGCCGGTGGCCGGTGCCGCAGGTCCGCCACGCCCAGTGAGCGTTTGGCCGATTTCATGCTCCCGTGGCCGTCGAGTACCAGGCCGCACTCGGCGAATCCGTGGAAATGCCGGGCGCCGAAGTCGGTCGGGGCGCCGGTTTCTCCTTTGATGCGCCTCGCAGCGTCGGCTCGGAGACCTTTGAAGTGCCTGGCTGCTGCTTTGTGATCGCCGGTTAGCCGGGTGGTCAGCGCGAGCAGAGCCGGTACGACGAGATGGCGGCCTTCGGGGCGGTGCCGCACGGCTCGCCGGATCTCCTGAGCCGCTTGCGGATATCGTCCGCGCCGCAACTGAGCCACGCACAGGGTCGTGCGTGACTGCAGCAGGATCGCTTGGTCTTGGACGCGGTAGGCAAGGCCGACCGCTCTGCGGGCCGCGGCCATCGCCTCCTCGACATCGCCGTCCGCCAGTCCCTCGGCGAGCCGCAGATCGGCCAGCGCGTCCAGGTAGGCGGCCCGGTGCCAATCCTTTCCTCTGCCCGCGAGATCGTCGGCCCGGGCCAGCCACCGGCGGGCCTCGCCGAGGTCGTCCGGCCCATCGCGCTCGGCGTGCCAGCGCGACAACCGCACCGCCGCGCTGACCGCTTGGACGCGGGCCGTTCGGTTCCTCGCGACCAGCGTCGCGAGGTCGTCGGCGCCGAGGACCTCACCGGCACGAGCGATCGCGGCGGTGAACTCGCCTCGGCGCCGATCACCGTCGGCCAGACCGATCAGAGACTTCATCATCGCGACCCGGTCGCCGGCCTCGGTCGCCTGTGCCAGCGCCTTCTCGTTGGAGCGCTGTGCCCGATCCATGTCGTTGGCGGCCCAGTGCATATCGGCGATGTTGGCGTGCAATCGGGCCATGACCTTTGGTGGAGTGTCCGGCCCAGCGAGCCGCTGGGCACGGTCGTACGCCTCGCTGGCCCGGTCCAGCTTGCCCAGATCGACGTAGATTCCGCCGAGGGCGTCCTCGTTGTGCAACTCCTGCCGCTCAGTGTCCAGCAGCCCGCGGATCTTCTCGCGCCGTCCACGCAGCAGCCCGGCGCAGTTCCACTCCACCACGTACTCGTTGATCTCGGCCATCACGTCGCATGCGGAGCCGTGATCGCCGGAGGCGATCAGGCAGTCCACCTCGGCGAGGTGGTAGCGGAGGTCGTCGACCCGCCGTGGGGCGGGTCGGCACTCCCGATATGAGGACAGGATGTCGGCGGCGGCATAGTGCAACTTCGACCGTCTCGGCTGCCGGACGAAACGGAGAACGGTCGCCGCGTCCGCCGGTGACAAGAAGTAGAACTCTCCCTGCTGGCCGATCACTCGACGATCGGAGAGATTGTCGAGCGACTGACGAACGGCGCTTGCTGATCCGGCCCCGTGCACGAGCTGCGCGATGATTGTGGCAGGCAGCGGCGTGCGGAGCGCGGCGAGCGCACGCATGGTCCGCACCGAGGTCTTCGGCATGCCGCCGAGAAGGCGCTTGATCAGGTACGCCGCCGGCTTCTTGCGGTTCCTGTGCAGATCGGCGACGAGTTCCGGCAGGGTCATGACGGGGTGCAGACAGACCGAAGCACAGACGAGCTCGGCCACCCGCGGATTGCCGCCTGCCGATTCCCAAAGCGTCCGTCGCTCTGCCTCCGACAGGTCGTCTACCTGCTGACTCATGCCGCGATCCATGTCACGCAGCATGCTCAGGAAGTCGGTCTCAGCCATGCGGGGGACGACCACGGGCTCGTTGTCGGGCCAGGCCTCCGCCACCGGCAGCACGGCGCCGTGCTCCGTCTCGAGCACAACCGATACGCGGTGGTCCGGTTCCGTGCTGAGCATGTCGAAGGCGTCGGCCAGATCGGGATCGGCGATCCGATGTGTGCCCGGCTCCAGCAGATTCTGCGCCTCCGCCACGGTGACGACGACCGGGGTGTCCCGCAGCTTGCGCAGCGTGGATTCGAGCAGCACCAGCGGTGACCCACGTACGGCTGGAGCGCTCCGGGCGCTGATGAGCTCGACCAGGGTCCGCAGATCCAGATTTCGGCTCGCAGAGGCATGGTGTCGCTCCGCCCGGAGCCGATGGCCGTCGTGGTGCCCGGCCATGTCGTGCAGGACGACGTCGATCAGCTTGGTCTTCCCAATGCCGCGCTTCCCCTCGACGGACACGACACCGTGCGGGCCGTATGCCAGTCGATGGGTGAGGTCTTCCCGCTCGAGGTGTCGGTCGACGATCGTGGGCGTGGGACCGTCAGGGTCCGGAGAGATCCGCGGGGGATCCTCGTACCTCTGGCGCACTTTTTCGAATCGATGCGCGGCGGCGACCGCGAGGTCGTAGCACCAGCGCTTGACCTCCTCCGGATCGTCTACTTTGCGATCGCGCCCGACGTGGCGGAGTGCGACACCGACCAGAGCGAGCAGGCATTGCTCGCGCAAGTACCGGGAGAATCCTCGCGTTCTCGTGATGCCGGCGGCGCACGCGTCGTGGATCGCCGCACTGACCCGCGTGAAGTCGCCGGCCTGGGCGGCGATGCTCGGATCGTCGGGGTTCACGATCGCCTTGATGATCTCTCCGCGCATCGCCGCATGATCCGCGAACACGTCGAGAGCCAGCCCTACCAGCAGGTGCATGGGATCGCGGGCCAGCGGAGCGTTTCGGGCGAAGTGGTCGTAGTCGATCAGGTGGAAGTCGTCGGACCGGACGCCGGGGTCGGCGGGAATGAGGATGTTGCGCGAGCTCAGATCGCCGTGCGCGTTGCCGAGTAGCAGACTCTGGACGATCTGCCGGCCGGCCTCGCCGGCGAGGAGGGAGACCGGCGCGAAGTCGTCCAGGTGCGACGCTGCGCGAATCCATCGGAGAACCGGTCCCCGCCGCCGGCCGACGATGCCGCCGACCACGAACCGCGCGGACCGGTTGACCACGGTCGGCTCGTCGTCGTTCCACTCGCTGATCACCGCCCGGACGATGACACCGTAGTCGATCGCCCGGCCTTGGGCACGCAGTTCCTCCATCGACACGATGTCGACGACATCGTCGTCAGCGATCCGCATGAAGACGGCGCACTCATTGCCGCCTAGCGGAATCCGCTCGTGCTCGACCTCGGCCAGATGCCGCGCGACGAACGTGTTCTTCACCTGCAGCGCGTCGAGCATCCGCTGATGCTGCAGGTCGGTACTGAACTTGAGGATGCGGTAGTTGGGCCCGCCCTCGTGGCGGATGATGCCGGCCACCGGGTGGCCGCTGCGGCCGGCGCCGAACCACTTCACGTGCTGTAGTCGGCAATTGCGTGTCCTCAAGGCCTCGGTCAGAGCATCGAGAAGTTTTCTGTGCGCCTTGCCTGAGCCTCGTTCCCATGCGGGCCGGTCCATGAGGCGCTCCATGGCGCCAATCTAACCGGCGACGGATATCAACTGAACCAGCGGGACGTGGCAGGGTCTTCGGCATGAGGACGAACGCCTGGCGACCACGCGGAATGGTGGCTCTTGCCGCCGCGCTGTTTCTGCTCGCGGCTGGTGTCGTGGTCGTCGGCATCCTGTTGCTGGTGGGTTCGCCGACGGCTTCCGGTGCGTGGTTCGAGATCGGACGGTGGCTGCTCCAGCTCGGTACGGTTCTGGCCGGGACCGGTCTCATTACGGCGGTGTTCCGTCAGGTCGACATCACTCGGGTGAGACGGGAGTCGTGGACGGCGATCCTGCAGGACCTTGTCGTCGGCCAGGATGCGATCGAGAGCGCGGCGATGCGTCTGGTCTCGACTCCGGACGCCGGGACGTACGCGGATCTCGTCGAGCGATGCCGTGACATGCGGGCGTTGCTGCGACGGGTCATCGCTCTGCCGGAGGTGTACAACAGTGACGGTTCGCTGCGGCAGCAGATCAACCGGATGCGGCACTACCTCAAGCCGATGGTCAAGGAGTACGAACTTCGTTTTTTGCGCGTCAGTCGGCAGGAATCGCTGGACAAAGAGATCTTGGAGTTGAGACTCCAGAATTTGTCGAAGGACAGTAACCAATCCCGGCCAGCGAACCCAGAGCAGCTATTCCGGCTGATGGGAGTCAGCAAGCTCCTACAGGATGAGGACGAGTTTCCCGCTCTTGCTGCCTTTCTTCGCGACTTCGACGACAATGAAAGCGAATTCCGACCGCAAAGTGAGATCGACGAGGCCTATGAAGACGTTAAGGCCATCTTACGGAGTAACGCTGGCGCTCGCGGAACTCGACGTACGGCATGATCCAGAGGACCCTCGCTTTTCGAGAAGAAATCAGGTCAGCCCGGGGCTGCCGGAGTACCGTCCAGGCGCCGCCATCCAGCCCGCTGCGTATCGCTAGCGGTTTGTTCCGCGCCTCTGTCCGAGGCATGTCGTGCGGAGGATTGCCGCGGTCGTTCAGACAGTGGGCCTGTCGAACGGTTTGCCGAGGGCAATGCGCCGAACCCGACCCCCATCGCCTCAACGAACTCTCTGGCGAAGATTGCCCATGGCCCCTGCCTGATCACTGTGGGTGAGGTGATGTGTGGTCGGGTAGCGACATTGGAGGTGGGTTCACGGCTGGTGGCGCATCGAGGAGAAGCTGATGGCCCCGGCGCCATACTGCAGGGCACGCTGACGGTGCGTCGGCAGCTGGTGGTCGAGGACCCAGGAAGTCGGGTTCGGGTGAAGCCGCCGAAGTCGCACAACGCCGTGCGCACGTTGGTGCTCGACCCGGTGACGCTCGAACTGCTCGGGCCGGTCGCGGTGGGGCCGGCGTCGCGATACTTGTTCACGGGCCGTACGGGTCAGCCGATCCGGCCGGACAACCTCACCGACCGATTCAACCAGCTGGCCGAAGCCGCGAAGGTCCGGCCGATCGGCCCGCACCAGATCCGGCACCTGATCGCGTCGACGCTGCTCGACGCCGGCTACGGCGTCCACGAAGTCGCCGAGCGGCTCGGCCATGATCCGGCCACACTCATGCGCTACTACACCCGGGTCAACGCGGCCAGACGCCTGCAGGCCACGGGCCGAATCGCCGAGCTGATGACAGCGTCCGAAATCCAGCCACGGCCGCTGCGGAACTGGGCCGGCTGCACCACGAATCTTCTCCCTGACATTGGTAAGTCCGTGGAAGGTGCGCACTAGCTGAGGCGTGGAAGACGTGTATCCGGATGCAAGCATCTGCACGCGGGCCATAAGGAATACAAAATCCGAAACCTGCCTGTTGCGGTGGTCGTCAGTGAATTGTCACGCTGGTCGAAAGTCGATGGGATTTGCCGGGAAACCCTCCGCGAACAGAATTAGTCGAGCCTGGTCGAGTTTCGAGTTAAGGGCTTCGCTTCGCTGGCGGGTTAGCACGCCGCTCATCGGAACAAAACGGCTTGCTGGAGCTTCGGCTGAGCACTGATAAAGTTCCGGGAGAACCCGTTTGAGGGATCTCGAGCAGCGAAACCGCTGGTAGAGGTCTTGCAGTGGGTCCATCGCTAGGTGATTGGTAGCGACACCTTTACTCGCGCTGGTATCATATTCGGTGACCTGGTAAAACGGTATTCAGCACGTCGCTGGGCCTTTCAGCTGCTGGGGGTCAAGGGGTCGCAGGTTCAAATCCTGTCAGCCCGACTTTTGAGAGGGTTTTCGCAGGCCAGAGGCCATGCGGAAGCCCTCTTTTCATTGCGCGTCATCGATGCATCCGGGTCTTGGAGCCCTTGACCCGCGCGGGTGACATTGGGTGCGAAGCGCTCGTGTGAAGCCTATCTTCGCAGGTCAAAGACGTTGTTGAGCGGTCGACGCCGTCGGACGTGGACTCCTTGACTGGGCTAGCTGCGTGTGACCGTTCACGTTTTCGCAGGTCAGGACCGGTTTTCGGGGGTATCGGTCCGAAGTGGCGAGCACGGCGCTCAACGACCCCTTGACTCGGAGTGTGACCACGGTGGCGCTACTGGATCTGGACAGGTTGACCGACGGGCTTGCCGAAAGCACCTGGGGAGTGCTTCTTCGTGACTGGGACAGCTCTCTGCGGGCGGCGAATCATCCGGAGACGACCCGGTACAACTACTTGCTCGCCGTCGCCCAGCTGGCGCGATTTCTCGTCGATTCCGGCGGTGTGCGGGATCCGGCGTTGATCGGCCGTAAGCATGTGGAGTCGTTCCAGGTGTGGATGATCGAAACCCGCTCTCCCGGTACGGCGCTGAAAAGCACAAGGCGTTGCAGCAGTTCTTCCGGTGGCTGGTCGAGGAGGGCGAGATCGCGCAGTCGCCGTTGACGTACGTGAGGCAGCCCAAGGTGCGTCAGAAGGTGATCCCGGTGATCTCCGATCAGGACACGGGCCGATTGCTGCAGGCCTGTGCCGGCAACGGCTTCACGCAGTTGCGGGATCAGGCGTTGATCCGGATGTACTGCAACACCGGGGCGCGGCTGTCGGAGATCGGCAGTCTGCTGGTGACCGACGTCGACTTGAACACCGAGGCCGTCTATCTGCGCGGCAAGGGTGGCAGGGACCGGTGCGTGCGGCTCGGAGGTCGAACTGCGCGATCGTTGCGCCGCTATCTGCGGGCCAGGGCGCGACGCGTGGGCGAGGGCGGCATCGCCGAGTTGTGGTTGGCAGAGCGCGGCGTGCGGCCGTTGCGGCCGAACGGGATCAAGATTCGGCTGAAGCGGCTGGGGGAACGCGCGGGGGTTGACAACGTCTACGCGCACCGATGGCGGCACAGTTACGCACACGAGTGGAAGCTGAACGGTGCGGACACCGGCGATCTGATGCTCATCCTGGGCTGGTCGTCGGACGAGACGCCCCGCCGGTATGGGGCCAGCGCAGCCGCGGAACGAGCTCAGCAGGTCCATGCCCGTCTTGGCATCGGCGAACAGGTGTAGGTCCTCGTGTTGAAGATGGGTCGTGCGGCGTTGGAGCGGCCCTCGCCGCACTCGGTGGTGGTCTGGTGCCGCTGAGGCGTCGTTTCGGTGCCCTGCGAGGATGTTCGCTGTTCGGTATTGACCGAACAGCGAACAGGCGCAATGATGATGTATGTGGCCACGGAGACGCTTCTGGTTGATGCCTTCGCTCAGCTCGGCATCGACGCTCACGCGCCTACCGAAACGTCAGACAGCGGTGTCGACCTGGTGCTCGACGTCAACGGAGTGCACCTAGCCATCCAATTGAAGCGACGTGCCCTCGTGAACGACGCCGTCGCAGAAAAGGCACTCCAGGAACCCGCTCCGCCTGGCTTCGCGTTCATGCTCGTCGGTGACCGTGTGACCGAAAGCGCCCGCAAGATCCTTACTGCACGGGGAGCCGGCTATTTCGACCTGCGTGGTCGCCTCGCGCTGCGCGCCGACGGTCTGGTGATCGACGCCGAGGTGGAGCCTCTACGAGCGCGATCTAAACGAGCGAGCGCCTTGCGAGGTAGGGCCGCGCTGGAAGTTGCCTGTGCAGTCTTGATGCAGCCCAAACAAGGGACTGCCGTCCGCGAGCTGGCGCGTCAACTTGGACGCTCTGCCAGCACAGTCTCCGAAGTTCTTGCCGCGCTGCGCGGTGAAGGGCTGGTGGATGCCAAGAACGCGGTTGCGGACTCTCGCCTGTTCTGGCATGTCGCCGATCATTGGGCGACCCCGCGTACCTATCTAGCGCAGCTGCCGATATCCGGCGATGCGCCGGTTGCCCAAGCGCTACGGCTCGGCCTGGAGGACGCCGCTGCCGGGATCGGCTGGGCGTTGACGGACTCAGCTGCCGCGGCTGCCTACGGTGCGCCGGTAGCGTTCCGGTCGGGACAGGTCCTGGACTTCTATGTCCCAGACCAGTCCATTCAGCATCGCGCCGCCACGTTGCTCGGCGCTGCGGCGAAACCATCGCAAGCTCGAGCAACCGTCAGGATCGCCCCGGTACCCGCCGTTGTGCTCTCTCGCTACGAGCCCGCTAAGAACCCGCTGGGGTGGCCTTTGGCACACCCCCTGTTCGTCGCGCTCGACCTGGCATTGGATGCCGGCCGCGGGCGAGAGATTCTTGACGCCTGGACGCCGGACGAACGGTGGTCCCGTGTCTGGTGACCGCGTCACCTTCCTCGGCGACGCGATGGCGCCCGTCGTGCAGGGTGTGATCGAGGCCCGACGTCTGCTCGGTCAATCTCCGGTGATCGTCGGAGGTGTAGCCGTCCTGTCCCGGCTGTCGAATCCGTATCGCGCTACCGTTGACCTCGACGTGGTCGATCGATTGCACGGTGAGGTGCCACACCTTGAGGTCTTGAGAGCCGCTGACGGCGCGGAGCCGGTCAACCCCGCCGCCGTCCTGCTGCCCACGCCCTATGGCATGGTGAAAGTCGACGTCCTCGAGGTACGTCAGGCCGAACTCGATATGCCTAGCGACGACCCCGGCGACCGCTTGCACGCATCGGCACATGCGTGGGCCAACGACACCGCTACCGACATGACGCTTGAGGTCGTCCGGGCCAATGGCGATCACCTCGAAGTGACCACGCTTGTGGCTGAGCCGGGGCCACTGGTGGCGATGAAGCTCCAGGCAGTGATGAACCGTCAAGCCGAAAAGCAGGGGACGGATCTGCTTGACATCATCCGACTTGTCCTCGACGGTGCCACTCGGCCCGTCGTGCTCGGTCAGATCGGTAGCGTCGATCCATCGGTGGCGAAGGACATTGCACTTCATGCGGATCTCTGGTTGGTACGCCGCCGTGATCAAGGGCTGCACTGGATCAGATCCGTCGGCGGCGGCGACATCACATCGGACGATGTCGACCTGGTATCGGACCTCCTTCTCGCAGCATGCGACCGCGGCTGAGTCACACCGCCTTCGGTGGTCCGCGTTGCTGCTTCGCAGCGACGACGCGGCGTTGCGGAGAACGCTGATACATCACAGCGACCGCGGTTCAACAAGACGACGGTGACGGCATGCCGCAGGCGGCTCGGGGAGCGGTCATGTGTTCTACACACATGCGTCTATCCCGGCGCAGCCGGGCATCAGCTCAGGATTGCAGGAACGTCAGGAGATCCGCGTTGATGGTCTCGGCCTGGGTGGTGGGCATGCCGTGCGGGAATCCCGGGTAGGTCTTGAGTGTCCCGTTGCGCACCAGCCGGGCCGGCAGCGGGGCGGAGTCGGCGTAGGGCACGATCTGGTCGTCGTCGCCGTGCATGACCAGGACCGGCACCGTGATGTTCTTGTGGTCCTCGGTGAAGTTGGTCTGCGAGAACTCGACGACGCCGTCGTAGTGCGCCTTCGCGCCGCCCATCATGCCCTGCCGCCACCAGTTCTGGATGATCGCCTTGACCGGCTCGACGCCCGGTGCCCGTGCGGTCAGCAGATGATCTCTGCCCGGATGCTTCGCTGCCGGCGTGAGGACCGGGTTCGAGCAACGCGAATGGCCCTCTCGGGATTTGGCTTACACGCTCCGAAGTGACCATAGCCACGTTTGAGGTGGTGCGCCTTGCCGGATTCGGGGATCGGCTGTGCGACTTGTCGAGAGTCCGCTGTACTAAATAGGCGTGACGCGATGGAAGCCGCGATCCAAGGTGCGGACCACGGCTTCCATCTTTTCGGCAGCGAAGATGCGATATCGGAGACACCGGCAAGCGCGAACCGAGGGTAGAACTATCGGATGTTCTTGATCGCTCCCCGGATCGTGATGCTGCCCTTGCACCTCGGTCCCACGTTGCATTCGAACGTGATCAGATCGTTGTAGCCGACGGTGTCGCCGTCACGCACGGGCTTGAAGGTGCCGTGGAAGTGGTAGCCCGGCTCAACATTGTGGCCGGTCATGGTCCGCTGCGCGACACCATTCAGGCTCCAACGCATCCCGCGCTGGGACACGTTGTTCACGATGATCCGCTGCACGGTCGGCGTGATCTTGTACCCCCAGGGCGCCGTGTTGCCACCGCACTTGTGCTGGTAGGTGAAGGTCCCGTTGGTATCCGTCTTCATGTAGAACTTGTTGCATCGAATCTGCTCGCCGCCCGACGCCGGAGCGCCGCCGCCCGGGTCCGGCGCCCGGCTCGGGCCGTCGGCGTCCTTCGGTGCCGAAGCGTTCTCGTTCTCTTCGGCGGCCGCCATCGCCTCGAACTCCTCATTGAAAGGAGCCTCGATCGGGGCCGAGCCTTCGGCGCTCGTCTGCCGCGCGAGGCCGTCGACGAGAATCCGCGCTTGGGGCGCGCTGGCGGCATCGACCGTGAGCGTGAGGGTGGAGCTGTACGACCCGGAGTCCGAAGGAGCTGCAACCGTCGAACCGACCGCGACGTCCGCGGGTGCAACCCTGCCGCGGTCGGCCTGGGCCGGCGCGACCCAGTAAAGCGAGCCCACCGTCGCGACCGCGACGGCAGCGATCATCCTGTTCTTTCGCACCCGCATCCCATCCATAGGCGTCACCTTTCGTCGTGATCATCTTAGAAAGGGCGCGCTCGCCTGCGGAGGCCGAGTACATAGAGAGTTGTCACGCTCTCAAGGTGTTAGGGGTTGGTTTCTGAGAGTGGGATGCCCTTGTATAATTCTTTCGCGCCAACTCTCCACTATGGATTAACGTGGTGGAGAGGCGGTCGTGGAGTTGAAGCGACGAGGCGCCCTCGAGATCTCAACTCCCCCGTGAGCTTCGTCTATCGCGGCTTCGCCATCCAACCCACAGTCACTACGGGCTAGCCAATCAACGCACGTTTGCGCCGGCCAATGAGCCGATCGTGGCGATTCTTGCGTCGGCTGCCGGGCATGACCACACAGCCTCGTGCCCGTCGGTTCGCGCTTCCAGCGGGTGGCTGCCTGGATGCAGGGGGCATTCGGGCCAAATCGCTGGATAGCCGGCAGCTGGCAACACCTCGACCAGCTCATCTGCTACCCGATCTGCCACCTCTGCGAGTTCGCGGGCGGAGGTGTCGCCGTCGGGAACACTGATTTCCACGGTGGCGAGACCCTCGGCCGTGATCCGCACGATTGACTCACGCTTGCTTCTTGACCTCACGGGCTCGCAAGCCACGCGGAGCGGGTAGGTGGCGCTCACATCGTGCAGCACCCGGGTCAGGAGGTCCGGCAGGGCGACAGTCACAGTCGTGACTTTACCGCTGTCCTGTGCCGCCGGGTGCCGGGCGCCCCCGCCTACCGATGGGCCGCCGCAGCTTACCTTGCGGATTCCCGTCGCGGTCGGAGCGGCGACGGCACTCGCCTTCGCTGCCCCGACGGGGGTCACCCTGTCGCGATCGCTGACGGCGCCCGGTGAGCGTCCGGTGCGGTGGAGCGGCCTCGGGCCGGAGTGGTGCCCATGCGGGCGATTGGCCGCATCGCGCCCCTCCGAGTCCGCTTCGGTCATATCCGAAATGTACGTGCTATGAAGGCCAAACACCCGGCCTGTTGCGGCAGTGAGACGTCGCCCGGCGGGCGGCGGTCAGCCAGAGTGAGAAGTGAGGACCCTGGTTTGTCTCAGTTGCAGTAGTTACCTTCCGGTAGCCGCGACGTTTCACGGATGTCAACGGGCGGTCGCGCTGAGCTAACGGAGGCCGGACATGTCCATCCGCACCCGCATAACCGCCGTGTTGCTGACGGCATCGATCGTGGGCGTAGGCGTCGCCTCGCCCCCCGCTGTGGCCGCCGACAATGGCGTCACGTCTCGCGGAATCGAGATTTCCGCCTTCTACGCGTCGCCCGAAACGCTACCGGCGGACAACGGCACGCTGATCCGCACCGAGCCCATGTCTATGAGGTTGTCGCTGCCGGGCTTCACGCGCCGACTGCCCGGCGAAGCGACCCGGATCATGTATAAATCCACCGATTCGAACGGCAAGCCGGTCGCTGTCACCGGCGCCTACGTGGAACCGGCCGCGCGCTGGCGAGGGCCGGGACCGCGCCCGCTGGTCGTCTTCGCGCCCGGCACCATGGGCCAGGGCGACCAGTGCTCCGCCTCCCTGACGCTGGAGCGCG
Source organism: Actinoplanes sp. NPDC049118 (assembly GCF_040648555.1). Taxonomy (NCBI): domain Bacteria; kingdom Bacillati; phylum Actinomycetota; class Actinomycetes; order Micromonosporales; family Micromonosporaceae; genus Actinoplanes; species Actinoplanes sp. NPDC049118. The sequence goes on along the minus strand of NZ_JBEZDY010000017.1, from coordinate 14,777 downwards.
GCGTGGTCCTCAAGATCGGCTGGAAGAAGTCCACCGTGTCGATCGGCTACGAGCTCCTCGCTATCTACCGGCTCCTCGCCAAGGGCATCGCCGTCGTTGAGACCGACTACGTCGGTCTCGGCGCCACCGATCGGCTGCACACCTTCGTCAACCGCGTGGACTCCGGGCACGCCGTGCTGGACGCCGCCCGGGCGGCCAAGGCGCTCCCGGACACGTCGATCACCGCGGACTCGACCGTAGGCTTCTACGGATACAGCCAGGGCGGCGGCGCCGCGGCCGCGGCCGCGGAACTGCAGTCGTCATACGCTCCCGACGTCCCGCTGAAGGCCACCTACTCTGGCGCCCCGCCGGCCAACATCACCGAGGTCACGGCGGGGATCGACGGCACCGAGCTGGTGGGCACGCTCGGCTGGTCGGTGAACGGGTTCGTCCAATCCCAGCCGGACCTGCAACCGCTTCTCGACCAGCACCTGAACGACACCGGCCGGGCCGTGCTGAAGGACCTCTCCACCATGTGCGCCAGTGACGCGCTGGTCACCTACGCCAACAAGCGCAGCACGGCGTGGACAGTGAACGGTGAGTCCATGGTCGACGTCATCCGGGCCGAGCCCCGCATACAGAAGTTCATCGACGCGCAGCTTATCGGCACCGTCAAGCCGACCGGTGCCGTCCGGGTGGCCACCGGCGTCAGCGACAACGCCGTACCCCACGCCCAGGCCCGCATGCTGGCCGTCGACTGGTGCCGACTCGGCGCGGACGTCACCTACGCCCCGATCAAACTGCCCAATGTCGGCAGCCCCGTACTGAACCACGCCGGAGCGTATCTGGCCGACCAGGGCTCTGCCGTGAACTGGCTGACTGACCGGCTCGCGGGCCAGCCGGCACAGTCCACCTGCGCGACCCTGCCCAACCAGCCGTAGTCCGGCAGGTGCTGCACGCGGGTGAGCCGACCTCACTGGCGTGCAGCACTGTCCGTCAGCGGCGACAAGGCTCAGAGGCGAATAACCGCAGGTAAGCCGCTTCGAGGAACCCGACTTTTCCCACGGAAGCTGGGACGGGACACCTTTGGTTTCTCGATGTGCCAGATGCGTTCAGGGACGCTGACGAGCTGCCGCATGATGCGTTATGGTGGCCTCGCCGGTCACCGTCCAAGGTGACAGACAGCGCAAACAGAACTGGAACGCCGCTGCGCCCTTTGGGCGCCCTCTATACACCGCAGCCGCATTTTCGGCGACATGCCTCGCGGCAACAGCGTTCGGCGACGCTCCTCGACAGTCACTCGAGTGAAGATACCCGACGCGCGGCCGGCAGCCCTGATCACACACCCGCGAACCGCCTACGGCCGGTGATGCCTGGTCGCGCCCGATCGCGGGGTTCGCTGTCGTGGAGGCGCAGCGTGCAACAAGACGGTCTTCTCAACATCGGCCTTGACCTGGACACGGGAGAGCAATTGTCAAATCCTGTGGTTGAACGAGGCTGCGCGAAGCCATTGATCGAGGACTGCGAAGTCATCGTCGGTGAGGCCTTGCGACGACACGACGTGATGGAGGAGTGCTCGGCCGGGATGGTGCGCGGACACCCAGTCCCGATCGGTGTCGGTGATCTCGTCGTCGATCCAGGCGAACGGGCGTCCGTCTGCCCATGCCACCACGGTCCGGGTCTTCCAGTGAAGTCCGAACCACTGGTCCTGACGTTCGTGCTCGTCGGAGGGCTCCGGCCAGAGCACGACCGGTAGGCGTGGCAGCCCGATCCGGGGCGCGATCTCGGCGTTGGCCTCCTCTTCCCAGGTCGTGGCCCAGACCAGCTGGCATGGCAGCGCCGCCAAGCGATGCCCCACGTGTGGGTCGAGCCGCGCCAGATGCGAGGTTGACGCGTCGCCTGACGGCCGTCGCTGCGGGCCGTCGCCGAACGGCAGGAGCGGCCCGTCGACGTCGAGGAACAGCAGGGGGCTCTGCGCGGGATCGGTCATGCCGCGGTGACCTGTTCGCGCTCGACGAGCACGCCCTTGTCGAATCGGGCCCCGGCGCGCACGAGGGCGACCAGGTGAGGCGCGTTGACCGCGCGCCAGCGTTGCTGGGCCGACTCGATGAGCTTGAACGTCATCGCGAGAGCGGCCGCGCGGGATCCGGCACCGCGGGTGACCTTGGTGCGCAGCCGGACGGTAGCGAACGTCGACTCGATCGGGTTGGTCGTCCGCAAGTGGATCCAGTGCTCTGCCGGATAGTCGTAGAACCTCAGCAACACGTCCTGGTCGTCGACGACCTTCGCGACAGCCTTCGGGAACTTCGCCCTGTACTGCTTGGCGAAGGCCCGCACGGCGGCGCCGGCGTGCTCCTTGTCCTCAGCGTTGTAGATGTCCGCGAGGGCGTTCTTCGCCGCGGGCTGCGCCGACTTCGGCAGGGCATCCAGAACATTCGCCGTTTTGTGCACCCAGCACCGCTGTTCGCGAGTCTCGGGAAACACCTCACGCAGCGCCTTCCAGAACCCCAGCGCCCCATCACCGACGGCGAGCGCTGGGGCGCGCATCCCACGCCGGGCGGCATCACGCAGCAGATTCGACCACGACTCACCGGACTCCCGGTAACCGGCATCCAGGGCTATCAACTCTTTGCTGCCGTCGGCCCGGACACCCACCATGACCAGAACACACGCCTTGGCCTCGTCCAGGCGGACTCTCAGGTGCACTCCGTCGGCCCAGACGTAGACGAAGTCGGTCCTCGACAGGTCACGGCCCTGGAACGCCTTGTGGTCTTCGCTCCACTGCGCCGTCAGCCGGCTGACGGTCGCCGACGACAAGCCGGCCGCCGAACCCAGGAACTGCTCCAGCGCCGGGACGAAGTCCCCAGTCGACAGGCCATGCAGGTACAGCAGCGGCAACACCTCGGAGATCTTCGGCGTCTTGCGGGCCCACGGCGGCAGGATCGCCGAGGAGAACCGCTTACGCTCCCCAGTCGCCTCATCCACGCGCCGGTCGTTGACCCGCGGCGCTTTGACCTGCACCGGTCCAGCCGACGTCGAGATCGTCCGCTCGGCGTGGAAGCCGTTGCGCACCGCCAGCCGCCGACCGGACTCGTCCCGCTGCCCGGACAACTCGGCGAGGTAGCCGTTGACCTCCGCCTCCAACGCCGCGGCCAGCATCCGCCGCGCACCCTCCCGGACGATCTCGTCGATCAACGAGCCGTTCGGCGTCATCCCGTCGGCGTCAACTACGGTAAGCATGGGCGTGCCCTCCCAGCCGACGCGCCAACGTCGGCCTACTCAGTGACCTTCGAATCGATCGCTCGGGAGGGTACGTCCTCACCAAGCCGATCCACAGGTTCTGAGCATTGCTCCCCGAGGGGTGGCCGGGTCCCTATCAGCGGTCCGCCGACGCCACCCGGCCCGGCGACAACACCCCCCGGATCATGCGTACGACAGACCTCCGATAGCGCGAACGGTCAAGTGCTACTGAGCTGGAAACAGCGTTTGAGTGATGGTGGCCGTCCCGGCCGGCGGCGCCTGCTCGTGCATGGTGATCTCGTCGCCTGGTCGCAGGTGTCGCCATCCTTCGGGGCTGAGCGGAGCAAGGCGGATTGATCCGCATGCGCCTGGGTCCAGGCGGGGTTCCCGTTCGACCCAGATACGGGCAACGCGCAGGTCAGGATGGCCCTCCGGCATGACGAGCCCGAGGTCCCAAAGGGGTCGCAGTATGCCGTCGCCGGGTATCGCGGTCTTTCGAGCACCAGGCTGTTCAGGGCTGAATAGTTGGAGGTCCGCGCGGATGATGCCGTGGAGGGTCTCTGCTGCTCTCCAGTGACACCACGCCTTGGCGCGGTGCAGGTTCATTTCGGCGGCCGCGTCTGCCAGGAGGTTCCAGAACGCCGGCTCGGCGGCGTAGGCATCGCCCAGCTCCGTGAGTATGTCGAGCGCGATCTCGAACTCGTTGTGGTTGAGGTAGTCGATAGCGTCCACCACGGTGGTCCCGGCCTCGCTGGTGGCGGATTGAGGGACCATGACAGCCGCCTGGCGCAGTGGGTCGGGGATGTCCATACCCGTGATTCTTCAGCACGGCTTGAACACGCGGTCCTCTGGCGCTGGGCAGAAGCTGGACGTCCGGCTCACGAGATGACGGCCTCTTCCAAGATGCCGAACGCCTTCGTCTCGTTGTAGAGCTGGCCGGTGGCCAGGCAGTGGTGGAGTTGACCGAGTAGCCGGTTGAACAGGTGTCGCAGCGCCGCCGGGTGTCGGTCGCCGCGGTCGCGTCGTTGGTCGTAGTGGGCACGCGCCGGCGGGTGGTTCGTGATGGCCATGAAGCTCCAGACGAATCCGGCAGCGGCCAGCCGGTCGTTCTTGATCCGGCGATGGGTGATCGAAATGCTGCGGCCGGATGCCCTCGTGACAGGCGCCGAACCGGCGTAGGCCTTCAACGCACGCGCGTCGCTGAACCGGGCTCGGTCGTCACCGATCTCTGCCAGCACCCGGGCGGCGCCAGTTTCGCTGAGCCCCGGGAAGCTGACAAGGACCTCATAGTCCGGATGCTGCTGGAGTGCCGCCGTGACTGCTTCGGCGAGCCGGTCGACGTTGTCGCATGCGGTGTTCAAGGCAGCGAGCAGCGTCAGCGTTTGAACCCCCATGGCCTGCTCTACCAGTTGCGGCTGTCGAAGCTGAGGCCGTCGGAGAGCATGCTTTAGCTCGGTGGCCGTCGTGTCGATACCGCGTTGTCGGCCGGCTCGGCGCAGCGCGGCCGCGATCTGGGCCTTCGTCAGCCGGCCGCCGGCGCCCGGCGTCGACGCGATCGCCAACACCGCTCGGGCGGACGGCGTCGCCAGGTTGGTGGTGCTGCCTGCGAGGGCTTCGAGAAACGACGGGTAGTACTCACGCAGGACAGAGCGCAGTTCCTGGACGGCTTTGGTCCGCTGCCAGGTCGCATCCTGGTGCGCGCGGGCCAGGACGGCGATGGCGCGGGCCAGCTCACTGTCGGCCGGCAGTACCCGGTGCACGTGACGGTCGGTGCGTAGGATGTTTGCCAGGACCATCGCGTCGGCGTGATCGGACTTTGCCCTCGACACCGAGTGACGTTCGCGGTAACGGGCTACCGCCATGGGGTTGATCGCGAACACCGGTCGCCCGGTTTCCCGCAAGGCCGCAACCAGCAAGCCACGAGGGGTTTCAATCCCGACCGGGATTGGCGCGTCTGCGCTGTCGCCTGCCGCGGCCAGCATCTCGACAAGCTGCGTGAATCCCTCGACGCTCTCCTTGATCCGCTTCTTGGCGACCAGTTGTCCGGCCTCATCGACCAGGGCCACGTCATGATGCCCTTCGGCCCAATCGATGCCACAAAAAACCTGCACCAGTGGCCCTCCTCCCCAGAACTGCCCTATCGGGCGATGTATTGGCTGTTCAGAACCCTGGCGAGAACGCGCGGCGACCTAATAGCGAGGCTCTGGGCCTACCCTCCGATGAGCCGTTCGCGATCCCAGCAACACGCACGATCCCCGGTCTTGCGTCAGAGCTCAGCGGCTCAGCATGAATGAGGTATCGACCATGCGGGCGGGCTCGAACCACGAGCAGCAACCTGCCTTGACGAGCGGAGCGACGGCGGTCCGGACACGCCGACAACGCGCCGGTCTACCCAAAGGACTGAATGTCCAACTGACCCCAGACGTCAACGCGACGTCTCCGGACCGCCAACACGAGGTGCTCGATGTCCCGTCGTCCGTCTGTCGTGAGACCTCATAGGTCAAGGGCAGTAAAGACGTCCGAGAGTCTCACCGAGCACCCCGTTCGCCCTCTATTAGGGGCAGTAAGTCATACCGGACCGAGCGACCGAGCAGTCCCCGGCTGGGGACGATCAAAAAGGTAACGGGGGTAGCGCCAGGCGATGCCGGTGCGGTTGACGTAGAGGATGGCGTTGAAGATTTCCCGCAGGTCGTAGGTGGGGGTGCGGCCTTTGATGCCGATTGAGGTGCGGGCGTCGGTGCGGGCCTGACGCCAAGCGGTCAGCCGGGGCGCGATCAAGGACCAGCGGGCGTCGGACAGGTCGGACGGGTATTTGCGACGTTCGGTCATAGCGGTGGATTACGGCAATGGCGGCCTGTGGTGAGGACGCTATGTCCGTCGATTCCATGGTGGAAGTCAATGAAACACGATCGAGGGATGAAAAGCCGCGAAGCTGCACAGATGTGAAGCAGTCGATAATGCGTGATTCGGGTAGATCGGCCAGTCGGGACCGTCGCTGGCAATTTCCAAATGCCTGATAGCACCATCAGTACTAATAAAACGTCCAGTCAGAGGGCGGTAAGGGAGATTAGGTCCGTTTCTGGGTCAGGACGAATATTCCGGGCTCGGTCTCGGTGACGATGTCGCGGCTGCAGGCGTTTGAGCTTCGCGCGGGTGCCTTCGATGTGTTTGGGTAGCGGTTCGATGTCGAGGGCGAGGCAGATGTCCTTGGCGCGCATCCCAGCGGCGGCTGGGCGTAGGACCGTGAGGATCTGCTGGTAGGCAGAGCTGATCACGGTCGGGTCGTCGGCGGTGAACTCGGTCGCGGCGAGGCTGTGCAGCATGGTCCGGGTAGTCGCCAGGTCGTCAAGTTCCCGGTCGATGCCAGCGAGTTCGCTGGTCAACTGGCTGATCTGGTCGCGGAGCAGGTCGGCGGTCGCTGTGGCGGCGCTCTGCCGGTCGGTGATCAGCTTGATGATCGTGTCGTAGTGCATCGCCTGAGGCCTTACGCGTTTCGCCAGGTCGGGGTGCTGGTCCCGGTCAGTCGGCGGGCCATGGTCGCCATCGACGCCCACAGCGTGCGCGACACGCTCGACTCCGGCCGGCTTTCGTACTCGCGGGCCAGGCGGCGGTGCAGCATCAGGGTGCCGTACACCTGCTCGACTATCCATCTCTTCTTGACCGGCACGAACCCGGGCCGGGCATCGGATCGCTTGACGACCTCGACGTCGATGCCCAGGACCGCGCCGTGCACGCCGACGTCCTGCTTGAACCCGGCGTCGACCCAGGCCACGGTCACCGTCGGGGTGTGTTCGGCGACCTTGTCGAGCAGCCGGATGCCGATCGCGTTGTCGGTCACCGAGGCCGCGGTCACGACCACCGCGATGATCAGCCCTAACGCGTCCACGGCCAGGCCCCGTTTGCGGCCGGGCACCCGTTTACCAGCATCTTTGCCCGTCGTTGTGGCCGGGACGTGGTTGGCGGCCCGGATCGACTGGGTGTCCAGCACGACCGCGGACGGGTCCTCGCGGCGGCCGGCCCTCTCCCGTGTCTGGCAGCGCAACCCCCATTCCTAAACCGCGTGTCGCTCGCACCTTGGTTCGAGGTAGTACGTCCTCCGCCGGATGATGTGCGACGGCCGTCCGCCGAGTGATCTGCGACAGCAGGAAGGCGTATCGCGGCAGGTGAGTGCGCCCACGGTCTCACCGCGCAGTCTGGCGGACGGCCTCCTCCGTTCGGACGTGCGGTTGGCTGGCTCGGGGGACGCCAAGGAAGTTGATCAGCGCCTAGCGTCTGACCGGTGCGCGACCTTGGAGATAGCACGGGGGCGATCGTGCCTGGTGATCACGGCCCTGAACTGAGCGACGATCCGCTCACTGCGGCCGACGGGCTCGGGCGGGCGACCCAGCCACCGCCGCCCGAGCCGGACGTGAGCCGGTCGCCGACCCCGCAGTGGCGGGGCTGGCTGGTGCCGGTCGGTGCCGTAGCGGCCGCGATCCTGGCCTTGGGAGCGCAGGATTTCGCCACTGACCAACCACCACCGCCAGAACCCGCACCCGCAGCGGTGCGGGTGATCGTTCCAGCGGGGCGGGTCGAGCTGATCGTCCGGGACGGCGATCTCGTGGAGGCGAGCGGTTCGGTCGAGGATGGTGAGCTGTGCGCGCCGGGCCCGGTCGGCAGCGATACCTGCCCGTTTGGCATCCGGGTGCCGGGCGTCAAACCGACGGGCGGCGCGACGCTGCGCGGCCGGTGGCATCAGGGTTGGCTGTCCGACATCCAGCGGATGCCGTACGCGCCCACGTCGGCCGGCACGCTCGCGGACTTCGATCTGCCGGACACCCCGCCGTGTCCGGCCCCGGCCGGTGGCTGGCGCGACGGCGAGGACCGGTCCGACGACCAGGTCCACGAATATCTGCACGCACATCCCGACCAGTTCGCGGCACCCTTCGCGACGCACGTCGGGAACGCCCGCATCCTGGTGGTCGAGGTGGTGAGCGGCGACGTGGACCAGGCCCGGGCGGCGTTGACCGCGATCTACACCGACAACCTCTGCGTGGTCGCCGCACCCGGCGGGCACAGCATCGCCGCTGAGAACAGGCTGCAGGCCACCACCGGCGAGGCGGTCGGGGCGCTGATGGACGAAGACCTGGGCATCTACACGGCCTCCTCGGAGGACGGCAAGCTACGGGTGAACATGGTCCAGCTGACCCAGCCGCTGTACGACAGGTTCGCCGCGATCGGCCTCGACCACCTGATCCTCGACCCGTGGATCCGCCCGGCCGGCCCGTAGTCCTAGCGGAAGCGGCGGATGCGGCTCTGAGCGCGGCGTCGTCTGTTCTGGCGAGGGAAGCTCAGCGGCGGACCTCTATAGTCGGCGTGCGGCTACCCAAGGTGGGCCGCACACAGGGGTGAGGGGTACGAGTGTTTGACCTGCTGGTTGAGCGCCCGGGGCGCATTCTGCTTATTGCGGCCGTGTTAGCAATTCCCGGGCTGCTGGTTTTCGCTGCCCGGCTTGTTGGAGCGGGACGTAGGCTGCGCATTTGGCCCTGCCTCGTTGTGTCTTGCCTGTGGGCCCTTTACGCGCCGTACGAGGCTTCCTTGCAAGGGAAGGGCTTCAACATCCGGGCCGATCTCGTGCTGATCCACCCGGGTCTCACGCTCTGCTCGGTGCTGGCATTGACATTCACCGTGATCCCCCGCCCTCGTGCGGGTGTGGGTCCGGCCGGTGGCGCAATGCTGGGCGGCTCATCCGAGCAGACCTGAGCACCGCGCCGGGCTTGGTTGCCTTGGGGTCAAGGCGCCGTCGGAGGACTGGGAGAGACCAAGGGGCCACATGGGGGAGCCTACGAGGGGCCACGACGGCGGATTGTGCACCCTTGTACGGGATGAGCCGGTTCGAGTCCGACGGCCCGGCGTTTCCCGATTTCGACAGCAACGCTGACAGCAACCGGGCCGGACGATCTCGACCGCAACGGGGCGCCGCCGGACAGCCGTCCGAGTTCACGGCCATGGACGGACGATGCGGGACGGGCCGCCCGGAACTTACAAGCGAGGGGGTCCGAACAGAACCTTCAGACCGGCAACGGATGTCATGATCGCTGCGTGGTGAGCATCGCGTGGGCGGCGAGCTTCGTGGCTGTCGAGTTCGTCGAGAGTAGCGACGGGACGGGCCAGCTTCAGGTCTATGCCCAATCCGGCGGGTTTGCCGGTCGTGGCGCCGCGTATTTCGACGCGGTGCACCTCATAGAGTTCGCTGGCTCGCTCGATGAGTTCCCGCTACCTCGCGGCCTGGAGCTGGCAGGCGGCTTTAGCAGCCGAGAAGCCCCTTACGAATTGGAAGAGGAACTCGTTGGGCTGCGCTTCCATGCTGTTGGAGGACGAGGGCAGGTCGGGATCGGTGTTCATCTCGCTGGCGAGTGTTGGCCCGATACCCGACCGGAGTCGGTGTCGGAGGTCCGCTTGGAGCTGCTGACGACGTATGAGCGTCTTCGAATCTTCAGCGGCGACTTCGTCGCGGTTGCTCGCGGTCAGCTCGACCGGGCCGAGATCCACGAAGAGGTCTTGATCTAATCCGTAGCAGGGTGACTAATTGAGGGACAACCGGGTGGCACGAGCCCGGACGACTATGGACGCTGACGGACTATTTTCCCAGCTTACGGCGCACCCGAGCGCAGGTCAGACGGCATGATCGTTTCCCTGACACGGAACAGGTCGACGCGATGTCGGGAGTTGCCCCCTGATCTTGGACACTTGAAACTGGGATCGTGATGGTCCTGGTGGACAGGAGTCCTGGAAGACGCGCCGCGCGAGCGCGGCACGGCCGGCCGCGCTCGGCCTGCTGGCGGCCTTCGGCCGGCATCGGCCGGCGCGCCGGCCCGTTCTTGCTGTGGCGTTGATCCAAGGGGATGCCTCCGGCGGGGCACTCGGGCTTCGGGGATGGTGGCCATCCCGCCCGCCGTCGACCCAGGCGAAGCCGAGCAGACCTGTTCCAGGGCGCCAAGGTCGTTCGTCCGGTGGGGCGCTCCACCTTGGCGCCCTGGACCAGGCCCGCTCCACGGTGTGTGGGTCGACGGTGGACGGGATGGCAGGGAGGCAGGTTGGGGTGCGCAAATGCCAGCGGGCGTACAGAGCGACTACGGCATTTTGAGCAGGGCGCGCCAGTCGACACCAAGCGCGCCCAGTGTGCCGAAGAACAACATGAGTGAGCCGACCACTATGGCGAGCGTTCGCCCGTAGGCAACCAGGAACCGGTACTCCCGGCTGCCTTCCGGGATGTCCCTGCCGAAGTGTCTCTTGGCGTTCGTGGGCCCGGCCTGTCCGAACTTCCGGTTAGCCACTACTGCGAATGCGCCCATGAGAGCGCAGGCGGCACTTATCAGGCGATCCATGTGATCACCTTGGCAGGAGCGGCTGAGCACCGGCGCGCATCACGCGACTTCACCATCACGGCTTTGGGGTTCAAGTCCTCACCTCGAGTCGCTGTACAGCAGCGAAGTACAGCAACGCCAGCAACCGCACCGGCCGCTACCCACCACCCACGCCCCGCCTGACCTCGCACGGAGCTCGATCCATCCGAGCTGCCGGGACTCCTTAGGTTCGGGGTTCGAATCCCCGGCGGCCCACCCTGGTGACCTGCGGTTTCCCCGACTACGACTGTCCGTTGTAGTGGGTGGGCGCTTGCTGGTCACTCGTTGTCGCTTGGACTGTTTCGGATGCATTCGGGTGTCGCGCAGCTTGGTGCAGCCCCCTGACCTGCGGCTTTACCGGCGGCAGCGGTGTTAGCGCGGGGTGGTGTGGTGGACGTCTGGGCCGGCCGCGGCGGCGGTCCGGACGGGCGGCGGCGGCGCAGGTTCTTGGCGGTCATCTGGGCGCGGGCATTGCGGGCGGTGGTGAGGATGAGCCGGGCGGTGGCTTCGGCGGCCTTGTGCTGGGCGGCGGGTAGCACGCTGGTGTAGGTGTCGGCGGTGAGCACGATGCTGGCGTGCCCGAGCTGGTCCTGGACGGTCTTGAGGTCGGCTCCGGCGGTGTGCGCCAGGCTGGCCGCCCCATGGCGCAGGTCGTGCAGCCGGACCGGTGGCAGGCCGTACAGGTCGGTCAGGAAGCGAAGCCGTTTCGTGAAGTAGTTCGGGTGGAAGGGCAGACCGTCCGACCGGGTGAACACGTACCCGGACGCCCGTCAGACACGGCCGGTGACCAGGTACTGGGCGCGTTGGCGGCGCAGGTGTGCGCGGAGCACGGTGACGGTGCGCCGGTCCAGTGCGATGGTCCTGCGGCTGGCCGCGGACTTGGGTGGGCCTTCGATGACCTGGTAGCCGACCGTGGTGCGCTGGTTGGTGATGGTGAGCTGCCGGGCGTCGAGGTCGACGTCGTGCCAGCGCAGACCGGCGGCCTCGCCCCGGCGCAGGCCGCGCAGGGCGATGAGCCACCACAGCGGCACCGGCTCCCACTCGGCCCTCTCGACACCAAAGCGTCGCGCCCATCGGCCGTCCAACGCTGCCGCCAGCCATACACCGCGGTCTGCGACACCCGCAGCCTGCGAGCCACCTCCGGAGTCGGGTCGGTCCTGGCTTCTCGCTGGGAAGCTGGGCGCTGCTGCGCGTCCTCAGCCTGCCGCTGGGTGAGATGGCCGGCGAGGTCGGGGCGGGATTCGGCCTGCACGGCGGTCCGGGCCTGCCGAGCGTCGGCCTGGGTGCGGTAGCCGCCGTGACTGATCTGAACCGGCTTGCCAAGCAGGTCCCGGATATAGCAGCGGTAGTACCAGGTGCCGTGCCCGCGCTCGCCGATACGCGGGCAGCGGGTACGCAGCCGCCGCCGGGTGCCGGCGTCGCGGCACCCGCATTGCTTGAACAGTCCCGGCGTTGCCGTGAAGCCCTCCCACCGTCAGCTGCGGTCTATCGCTTCACGGTCCGCCTCCCACGCCCTCGATCACTGTCCGCCGGACGAGTGACCATCATCGGTACCGATCGCTACGCCGCGCCGATCGTCAACAGCCTTCGGGCTGGCAGGTGAGACGAATGCATTGTTCCGATGAGAGCGCGTGTGTTATGTGGCCGGATACATCGGGATTGACTCGCCCGTTCGCTCCTGGTCCAACGGTTACGAAGAGCTCCATAATTTGGCTGGCGAACTTCGCGTGGCAGGCAGGCGGCGTAATTGCCTCCCAAATGACGGAGGCCCCTGATAGATCATGATCAGAAGGCGAGCGTGAACCGGGTCCCGGCTGACCGACAACCGGCAACCGGCAACCGGAGAGGGACACCCGAGAGATGGCAGACGACGACCACCCGGTCCAGTGCACCTTCTTCGGCACGACGTCGGTGTTCGTGAGCGACGGGAAGGCCAGCATATTCACCGACGCGTTCTTGAGCAGACCACCGCTGCTGCGCGTCGCGCTGGGACGCATCGCGCCCGATCGCGACCGTATCAGCCAGGCGCTGACCCGTGGACACGTGGAGTGTCTGGACGGCATCTTCGTCGCCCACTCCCACCACGACCACGCCATGGATGCACCCGAGGTGATCAGGCAGCTCGGCGGCACGCTGTACGGGTCCGAATCGACCCTCAACGTCGGACGAGGCGCCGGCTTGAACGAGGACAGCCTGCAGCTCATCGTCGACGGCGATGAGTACACCGTCGGCGACTTCGGCGTACGCGTCTTCGAAGGCCTGCACAGCCCCGGCAACCGCTATCCCGGCACGATCGATGCGCCCCTCACCACCCCGGCCAAAGCGAGCAGCTACCGCGACGGCGGCTGCTACTCCTTCCACATCACCCATCCGACCGGATCGATCTTTGTCCACCCCAGCGCCAACTTCGTCCCCGACAAGTTCGAAGGCGTGCAGGCCGAGGTGCTCTACCTCGGGATCGGTTCGCTGGGGGCGCAGCCAGAGCATTTCCGCGAGGACTACTGGCACCACGTCGTCGAAGCCGTTCGCCCCAAGCTCATCATCCCGGTGCACTGGGACAACTTCATGCAACCGCTCACCGAAAAGCTGCGCCCGATGCCGACGTTCATGGACAGGCTCACCGACTCCAAAGACTTCCTCGACCGCAAGAGCACTGAAGGCGGTTGGACCATCCGCTTCCAGGACCCCTTCGAAACGATTACGCCCTTCGCATCCTGAACCGTGGCGGCGCTCTCGCGGGCCCTCCAGCTTGATACGCCCGCGAGGCGCGGGAACGAACGGAAGCACGAGCCCGCTCGCCGGCCCGGCGGGTGCTCGACCGGCCCGGCGACTCGGTCGAGAATTACCGCAGCGTCGAGGAGGCCCTTCACGAACTCGCCGGCCGCAGCGAGAGCGAACGGCAGCGGTTCCTGTCCCGGTACGGCGTTGACAAGACCCGCCTGCGCAACTACGACGTGGTCTGCGACACCACGAGTGCGGAGCCGGAGCAGGTGGTCGCGCGCATCCTCGAGGCGCTTGAGAGGTACGCCGGCACCCCGTCGGCACCGCTGTGCCATCTCGATCCCAGTCGCGTGCGCCGGACCGCGGCGACGGAGGAAGACGGCGAGATCGTCGTGCGCTACCAGGCGCGGACTTTCGTTGCCGTTCGCGGAGGCCGGCAGCTGAGCGCCGCGGTGGATACCGGCGAAATCATGACCCCTATGGTCCTCGCTGGCGAGGGGTAGCAAGCCGGTCCAATGACCGCGGAGCCCTAAGATCGGATCCGCTACTCTGCCGCCGTCCGTGCGCGCGCTGGTCCGCGCGGAACCGGTCTATGCTCAGCCGTTGGCTGTTGCCAGCCACGCCCGGCGAGCGGGATGACTCCGCACCCCGCCCCGAACACCCATGCGCGTCTCCGCGAAGCCGGCCATCCTGGGAGCCCGCCCGTCCGGTGAGGACAGATCTTGAGTTGTAGCCCTGTCCTTTACACCTGGGAAACGATGATCGCTGCGGCTACGAAGCCGCTGAAGCCAACCACGTACCCGAGCATGATCCCTGCCGCTCGATAGGGCGGCCGCAGCGCCAAGGAGCAACCTGCAATGGCGCTGCCGGCGATCGCTGCCGACATGGGTCCTAGCCCCACCGCCAGTTGCCCATTGCCCGTGCAGATGAGCAAGTCTGGGTTCCCGCACGCGTCGCTGGCGTAAGGAAAGATCAACAGGCCAAACAATCCGGCAGCTCCGGATCCGAGCATCAGGAGCACCACGGCGATCACAGCGCCGACGCCGATGCCGCCGGTCTGGTTGTCCCGCGGGTTCCCGGCCAGGAATAGAGGCGGACCCGGTTCGCTCACGTTCTGTTACGTTACCGTGAAGGTTCTACCTTTGGCCCCGGTCTGCCCCTTTAGGCGGCCCGAGGCTTCTTCGCACGTTCGCGCCTGCCGCCGGGCGGGAACCGCCGGGGTGCGCCCAGCGAAGCGCCCGGGCGCGGGCCCCGAGCGGCGGGCCTCCGGCCCGGCCCTGCTGGGCGGCGCGAGCGGCCTGCGGAGCGGGCCGCCTTGAACCCGTAAAGAAACTCATCACAAAGTCGGCTTCATCCTCGTGTCGAGTCTCATGACCTGCGTGACAGATCGGTATCAGGACATGCGTGACACTCCGCCGAGTGTTGGTGGAGATCAGCGTGACGGAACAGCGG
>NZ_JBEZDY010000016.1:37676-200958 GCF_040648555.1 Actinoplanes sp. NPDC049118 | reverse complement strand
GTGCCTTCGACTCTGCCGGAGCGGCCCAGGGCACGCCTGAGCTCAAGTGCCCGATCATCTCGGGACCAAGGTCCCGACCTCAGCGGGCCGGTCGGGCGCCGGCAGGGACATCTGAACGTGCTCCCGGCCGAACCCGCGACGGTCGATGCTGAACTGGGCGAGCCTGGGGCGGAGGAGGCCACTGGCGACGGCGGCGAGTGTGACGGCAGCGGCGTGGATCCTCGCACCGCCCTCAACTACTTCCTCACGTTTCTGACATCGCGGCCGATGGGTGTCACAAGCCAGGCTGTCTAGTGCGGTGCGAAGGAGGCGTCGGTGGCGCGTGAGGAGTCGCATCCCGCTCGTTCTGCCGCGATTCACCGCGATCCCGTCGTCGCCGCCTTCGCCGCCTTGAGCGCGGTGGCCATCGTGGGTTTCGGCCTCACCACGGCGGGTGGTCCGGTGCGCTTGGTTGCCTTCTGGTTGCTGATGGCGATCGCGCATGCCGCCTTTGCCGCAGTTGCTTGGCAGCTGGCAGCGCCAAACCGGCAGGGTGGTGGGCCGCGGCGGCTTTTCATATGCATTACCGCCGCGGGGGCTGTCCTGGCGGCCGGTGATCTGGTGCGGGTCGCCGGCGTGATGCAGCACGAGGGACCGGGTTTCGCGGTGGCGGCGATCGAGGTCCAGCAGGCCACGGTCGGCATTTCCATACTTCTGCTTGTCGTCGGACTGCTGCGATCTCCGCTGAAAATCACGTCGGGCGCGCGCGCCCGCCTTCGGCTCGACGTCGCCACGGTCATGGCCGGCGCCACGACGGTCGGGGTGTGGGTCTTCGAGGTCCCACCAGGAGAGCCCAGCCTGCATTGGGCGCGTCATCTAGCCATCGCCATGCTGCTACAGCCCGGCCTGTTCCTTCTTGTCGTTTTCGCGTTCGTCCGGCTCGTGGTGAGCGGTCATTCGCCGTTCACCCGCACCGCTGCGGGAATCCTGAGCGCCGCCGCTGTGCTGCAGGCAGTCCTGCGAGCAGTTCCCGATTCCGTGTATCAGTCGCCACGCTTCAGCGGCTGGCTGCTGGCCGGAAGTCTCACCGGCAGCGCCTTACTCGCCATCGGTCTACGCACGCAGGTATGCCAGCCGCATTCGCCATCTCGGGTCGATCGGGGGTCCCGGCGGCCCTACAGCGCACTTCCCTACGCCGCGATGGCCATCACTTGGGCGCTGACCACAGCCCTGCTCATGACACAGGGGCCTACCTGGCGCACCTGGTTGATCTGCGCGGGCTGCGGCGTCACGACCACCCTGGTGATCTTCCGTCAGCTCGCCGCATTCCAGCACATCGCCGAACTGCTCCGCGAGCGTGAGCAGCTCACCGCGCAGCTGACTGAACAGGCCTTCCGCGACGACTTGACGGGCTTACCGAATCGAGCCCGCCTCATGCAACGCCTGACCGCGTTGCTCACAGACGGGCCGGTCACCGTTTTCCTCATCGACCTCAACGACTTCAAACCCGTCAACGACACCTACGGGCACGCCGCCGGCGACCGGCTGCTCATCGAGGTCGGCGCCCGGCTGCGCTCCAGCATGCGTACGGGCGATACTGCGGCCCGCCTCGGCGGCGACGAGTTCGCCGTCCTCATGCCCGGCTACGCAGGCCACCGCTTACCCGACCTGACAGCCGCCCTCAACGGCACGGTTCAGATCGACGGCAACGACGTTCCGCTTTCCGCGAGCATCGGCTGCGCCGAAGGCACAGGCCACGCCGAAGAACTCCTGCACCGTGCCGACCTGGCCATGTATGGAAACAAGCGCAGCCGCTGCGGGTCCGTACAACGTGGCACAGCCGCCGCGGGTCTGGGCTAGCGGGCCGAATCGCCGGGCTCGTTCACCATCGAGGCCACCTACCGCGACGGTATTTTCAAGGTGGCCGTGCCACTGACCGCGCCAGCAACTGCCGGTCGCCGGATCGAGATCGCCTCGCCGGGCACCTCTGGTCGACAGGTCTTCAATGTCTCGGCCCTCGACTGCTTGTCGGCGCCCTGAGTCACCCGTCGCCTACACGAGCACTCCGCGGCGTGGTTCCTGTCGGGGGCGGAAGTCCCGGCGGGTCCGGGCGGTACGGGCGAAGGTCCCGCGGTGCGGGGAACTGCGGCCCTGACCGGGTCGGCAGGCCGGTGGCATCGTGACCCCGGGAGGAAGCCCTGACCAACCTCGGCACGGTGCTGTCCGAGACAGCGCCGGGCCGCGAGGCCGTGGCAGCTGCACGCGAGGCCGTCGCGATCTGGCGCGCGCTGGCGGGGGCCAGTCCCGCAGCTCATCGAGCAGACCTCGCGCATAGCCTGCGCAGTTACGCCATGGTGTGCGTACGCTGCCGCCGTGACCTGTCAGCCGCCCGTGATGCGGCAATGGAATCGGCAATCGAATACCAGCGTCTGGCGATCCTGCACCCCGAGGCATTCGGCGAGCAACCGTCCGCCGCGACCGCGACGCTAATCGCGGTGATGGAGGCGATGGGAAAGCCTGCCATTCTATCGCTGATCCGGCAGAATCTGCAGCGGGCAGGCCTCACCGGCTCCGACCGTCTTCACCGACCGCCGGTGTAATCCTGCTCATCGAGCCCGTCTACGAGCCCACATGCGAAATCCGGGCGGTGCAGTCGAGGCCAAGGAGTCACCGCGCGCCACCACCATTCGCGAGATCGATGAGCGACGACGTCCTGACCGGTGACAGCGGCGCCAACCTGATCACCGGCGAGGACGGTAGGGATATCATCGACGCCGGTTCCGGCAGCGACACCCTTATCGGCGGGAAAGGCCAGGACACCCTGCGCTCCGTCGACGGCGTGGGCAACCGGGACTACGTCGACGGTGGCTTCATCGGGGATACCGGAAACACCTGCGAAGCAGACTCCGACGATCTGCTCTTCTTCTGCGAGCCGGTGATCCGGGAGCCATGATCGTCGGGCGGTGGGTGAGGGGCCGCCGCCCGACGACGCCGTCCAGCCCGGTGCTGAACCCAAGGCGCCGGCGTGGAACCGGGAAGCTGGCTCGCCACCACGCAGGTCGACGGGCTGCAGCGCAGCGTCCCCGTCGACCTGCTCGTCCCGGAGGTGCTCACGGATTGCCGTACCGGGAGCTGCCCGCGTCGACCGACGGCCTTCACCTAGAGCAGGTCACCGTCGGTAGGTGCGCTTGGTCGTGTGCCCTGGCCAGCGCCGAGCCCACGCGCTGAGCTGGTCGCGGCGACGGCTTCCAGATGGTCGAACGCCGCCCTGTTCCGGAGCCGTTGGCACGCGCTTGCGCGGCGCTCAGCCGCGGGGCTTTGCGTCGAGCCCGAGCATTACCCGAAATCGGGCGAAGTGCTCGAACGGGAAGCGACTGTGGTCGGTGTTGCGGTTGGAGTAGCAGCTATAGGCGCCGCCGAACATCCAGCCGTGGGTGTCGGAGCAGGTCCAGGTGAAGTCGTCTTCCGGCGGCGGAATGACCATGTTCTCGGCGATCCGCCGCGCCTGCGCCGGGTCGAACACGCCCATCCGGACGAACTGCCCCGCCACCTGGGCGCGGTGCGCCTCCAGGCCCTCGGTGTCGCCGGGTTCATGGCCGACGAACCGGCTCAGCAGCAGCATCGCCATGTCCGGCGAAACCGTGCACTCGTTGTCGGAATCCTCGTTCGGCTCGTAGGTCGACGGGTTGGCACGCATGTACGCCACCACGGCCTGCGCCTCCTCCCAGCGCAGGCACCACGGGTGCCACCGGGCCTGGTCCCAGTGGCCGATCTCGTACGCGTAGCCGGTCCAGTCCTCCCAGTCGTCGGTGTCCTTCTCCGCGCCCTCGACCTCGTCCACTTCGCCGTCGGCGTCGTCCACTTCCTCGTCGACGTCGTCGTATTCGGCGGCGACATACAGGTTCAACTCGTGCAGGGCCACGTCGAACGACGCATCCAGCCGCAGACGGTACGGACCGGCGACCGGCATGAAGATTCGCACGCCCCCCTTGAGCTTCTCGTCAATACGCCCACCCGCCCGTTCGAAGTTGAATCCGTCCGCATCGTCGAAGGCGTACGCTCGCCAGAACCGACGCCTGGCCATCGCCGCTTCGAGCCGGTCACCAGGCTTCTTCGCCATCTCATCTCCCGAGGGGTAGCGGATTTCTCCGGGCATCATCCTGACCATCACGCGCAACCCGGTCGACCACAGGTCCGCGACAAGCCACCGGGCGGTGACACCGGTGGCTCGCTGTTTCCGAGTTTCAGCGCAGGTACGACCCGTCGGCGACGAGCAGGATCGAGGACAGCCGCCGACTACTTGGCGTTACCATTGTGTGGCGCATGACTATCTGATGCGGGCGGCGCCGCTGCCGGTGGCGGGGCGGGTCGCCGGCCAACACGGCTGCGAGCACTTCCGCGCGGCCGCTCAAAGGCGAGCGATCACCCTTTTGGCGAGGTCCGCCGTGAGGACGATGTCGGCCTCACGCTTCTGCGCGTCGGGCGCACCACCCATGTAGTTCCTCGTTATCTTGCCTACCTTGTCACCTTTGTAGAACACCACAATGGTCTCCATTTCTTGAGAGGTGTCCGAGATCGCGCCGTCGCCGACCCCGCTCAGCGGCTTGTGATCTGAGGCTTCCTCTCGGAGCTCATCGAATTGTGTGGATCCGGGCCGGCCGTCACTCGTGACCCTCAACTCCAGCCAGGACTGGCCACCGTACGGCTTGAACCAGCAGGCCTGATCGTCAAGGAACAGTTCTGTGTGGTAGCCCTTGCCGTAGGTGTCCTTCGCCTCCACCTCCACTAGGTCGGCGGCCGTCAGGAGCTCGCATGCGCCGCCCGTTTCTCCCTCCCTCACGGCGGCCGCGTCGGCAGCATCGGCCGAGCCGGATTCCGTCCCGGTGCCGTCCGCCGATCCGCAGCCGGTCACGACCAGCGTGGCCGTCAAGAGGGCGCTGAGAGCGGTGAGCTTGCCGTATTTCACAGTCCATCTCCGATTTGTGCACAGTCAACCTCGCGGAGTTGTCTATCCCCGCACGCCGACGGGTCGGCGCTGGCAGGACCCTAGGGCTGGCGACCTGAGATCGGGGATAGCGCAAATGACATATTCACCCCCCTGCGACCCGGCGATCACCCGTCGTAGCTGCCAGTGCGGCTCACTTGATGGGGCTCCGTTGCATTCGCTGATCGGAAGATCAAGGCAGGCTTGAACGGTGGAGTATGCAGCCCGGTCTCCTGTCTGGTCGCCTGTCGCGTCCGCCTTCGCCGGGTTCCGGTTCCCGGCCGAGGGCCGTCGATGATCACGGCCAGGTCATCGACGTGTTGCTCTCGCCCCGCCGGGACGCCGCAGCCGCTCGTCGGTTCTTCGCCCGCGCGCTGCGGATGCTGAAGGTGGTCCCGGGTGAGGTGGTTACCGACGCCGCGCCGGTCTACCCGGCCGTGCTCGACGGACTGGTGCCGGGGGCGTGGCATCACGTCGAGCAGTATGCGAACAACCGGATAGAAGCCGATCACGGTCAGCTCAAACGCAGGCTGAGACCGATGCGCGGACTGCAAACCGACGGACCGCACAGGCGGTGATCGCCGGGCACGCCTTCCTGCAGAACCTGCGCCGCGGCCACTACGAACTCGGTGTCGACGCTCGCCCACCGTTGTGATAGATGCCATACCGGCGGACGCCGCGACGTCCACGTTGCAGGTGAGGAACGGTCGCAGCTGCTCGGCACAGAGCCGCTCAACCTCGACCGCGTCCGGCAGGCCGGCCAACTCGGCGAGCACGGCGACCGGCAGCGGCTCGGTCACCGCCGCGAGCGTGACGAGCAGCCGCGTACGGGCCTGGTCGCCGTCGTCGGACGGCCACAGCGCCTCTGTGTAGCCAACCAGATCGGACGGCAGCTCCTCCAGAGCCAGCGGAGAGCGCAAACCCAACCGCAGCGCGTCCAGGATGTAGCGCAGGTACACCCAGACGCCGCCGCACCGGTCGACAAGCTGGGCCACGAACTCGTCGCCGGGTATTCCCGCGTCGGCTAGGCAGGCGACGATCTCGGCGACCTTCGCTGCGGTGCGCTGCAGGAACAGCCGCATGTCGGCTAGGTTGCGTTCGTCGGCCAAGTCGAGGTGGTTATCTCCCAGGGCAGCCGCATCCCGAGCAGCCGGCTCCCGGTGCGGCAGGTGACCACCATGATCACGCCGCGTGGCAGCCGGGTGGGCAGCCCGAGCGGCAGATCTCCTTCGAAGGTTTCCGCCTCGTCCAGTCCGTCCACGACCAGCACCAGCCGCTGCCCGGCGGCGGCGGCCGCGCCGGCTCAACGGCAAGGTGCTGCTGTTGGGGTGCGGACACGGGGCCAACACCTCGTTGCACCTCGCTGAGCGGCGCCAGCCTGCTGCGCCCCGCACCACTACTAGTTCCTCGATCCGACAGGCCGACGGCGCCGGCCGCTGGGGTCACCTGGGTTGATGTGGATGGGGACGCGAGCGACTTCGCCGAACTTGGCGCCGACTTCGAAGCCACCGGGGCGGTAACCGTCGGACGAATCGGCAACGCCGCGGCCCGACTCATGAACCAGCGACAGCTGGTTGACTTCGCGGCCGGGCAGGGCGTTCCACTGGCAGCCGGTCCGGTCGAGGTAGCGGATCGCGTCGACGATGTCGCGGCGCGGGTAGATGATCGGCCGTCCGCGTCCGGTCCCGGCGGGTACGTGCGGGGCGAGGACCTGCCATTCGGCGTCGCTGGTGTCCGACGGGTAGTGGCGGGCTCGGGTGGTGGGCAGGTGATCGGCGAGGGTGGCCGGGGTGGCAGCTGCGGCGACGCCGGCGACAAGGTATACAGACAGGGTTGGGCCTTCGGTCGTGCTGGTTTCGTCACCTCGCTCGTATCCGAAGGCCCTTCCTCATGTCACGCCACCACGCCGAACACAGACATGGCCGTCGATCTTCTGCCCAGCGCGCGCCGCCGGAACCCCTCATTTACCAAGGTCTTAACGCAACAGAGCCCCGACGAGGGCATCGAGCAGCGTTGCGTTGATCGCCTGAATCCAAGGCGTCCTTCTCCGCGGCGGAGCTGGATCGTCCGTCGTGGACCTCGAACGCGGTGCCCTGTGCAGGTCGTGGGTAACCAGCCGGGTCCGGAACTGTGACAGCTGGTCAAGCGGCACGATCGTTCGTGGAGAAGGTCGCTGAGGCGATCGTGGTCAGCGGCGCTCGAACCGCAGCGGCAGGCTCTCGGGCCCGTAGAGTGCGGTGGGCGGCCGCCACGGCACGGGACCGGTGATCGACGGTGGCCCCAGCCGGCCAGTGAGCGCGATGAGTGACTCCGCGATTTCGGCGCGCGCGGTCGCGGCCCCGACGCAGAAATGCGGGCCACCGCCGAAGGTCAGGTGCGGCGTCTCGCGAGGGAACGTGATGTCGAAACGGTCGCCGTCACTGAGGACTCGAGGGTCGCGGCTGGCCGCCTGCGTCCCGAGCATGACGAAGGTCCCCGTGGGGATGTGGACACCCTGCAGGTCGAGGTCCTCGACCGCGAATCGGAAGTTGGTCGGCACCGACGGTGCCCAGCGCATGACCTCCTCCACCGCCTGCGGCACGAGCTCCGAACGCGTACCGAGCAGCCGCCACTGGTCGGGATGTGCGGCGAACGTCGCCAGGGCAAGGCCGAGCTGGTTGCGTGTGGTGTCGTGCCCGGCGAACACGAGAGTCACCGCGAGGTTGCGCAGATCCGCCGTGCTCAGGCGCTCCCCGCTCTCCTCGGCGGCGATGAGCGCCGACAGCAGGTCCTCCCGCGGATCGACGCGACGCTGCTCGATCAGCGAGTCCACATACGCGTGCAGCCCGACGACCGCCTCCTCCACCCGGGTACGCACCTGTGGCAGGTTGAAGCTGAACACCAGCCCGACATCGGTCGACCAGCGCCGGAACAAGTCGTAATCCGCTGCCGGGACACCGAGCAGCGCGGACATCACACGCACCGGCATCGGATCGGCGAAATCCGCCATGAACTCACACTCGTCGCGATCCGCGAGCGCGCCGGTCAGCTCGGTCGCGACCTCACGCATGAAGGGCCGCAGGCCTTCGATCATGCGCGGTGCGAATGCCTTGCTGACCAGCCGCCGCAGCTGTAGGTGATCCGCTCCGCGTCGGTGCAGGATCATCGGCACGAACCAGTCGAACAGCGGTCCGTCCGAGATGCCCATCAGATCGAGGTAGCTTTCGCCGTTCTGCGCCAGCCGTGGGTCGCGCAGCAGTTGATGCATCTCGGCGTACCGCAGCACGATGAGGCCCATGGGTGTCATCGCGCACCAGTTCGCTTCGCGTGCGGCGGCGACCGCCGGAGAGTCGAAACGGAAGTCCGGGGCGGTGATGTCGAGGAACGGCAAATCCACAGTCGGGGTCGTCGTCATCCGCACTCCTCATGAAATAGATCGACAGATATGGATCTGCGCTCTCGTCACCGTATCCGCAGAGGTATCTCGGCGACACATGCAGTGACCTATTTCGCTCTCACCACCTCACCGGCTACCCGGCTCGGATGACCGACCCCGCGCGTCCGGCCGACCACCGGGACAGGCCTCGACGCTGTGGTTCAAAGCACTGACCGGCACGGATCGGCGCGGTTGGTCTGTGGTCGCAGTACGCCACCGCCGAACGCGCCATCACCGCGTTCCTATGCCTGATCACCAGACCGAACCTGGGACTGAGCGATTTCCATCGCCGTCGACCGGCGCATCACCGATGTGCCGTGGCTGAGGATCGCCACCATCGCCGTCTTCCTGCTGCTGTCCTACAGAGCGGCCGTCGTCCGGCGCAACCTGGTCCTCGATGGCGTGTAGGCGTTTGGTTACTGTAGCCGGCGCCCGAGCAGCCGATGCGGGTGCGTCGGTCACCGGCCGGTCCTCGGGTCGTAGAGTGACCTTCTGTAGCTTGATGCGAATGGGCGTCGTCCGGATGTTCGAAGCCGATGACTACCGGCCGGAGTACAGCCTCCTCGTCCTCAAAGACCCGAACGTCGCGTGGCCCGACGAGGAGCCCGAAATACCGCACTACCGCGACCGGGGCGACACGCCGAACGGCACGTTCGCTGGGTCGGGCGCCGGCTGGATCTACGCCGATGCCCCCGACCTGGACGATCATCTTGTTCGCCTCGAACTGCACGCCGAACCGCCGTCCACCAGCCATGCGAAGTTCGACGAGGTGCTCGAGACCCCGTACCGGTCAAGCTCCGGCACGATATCTCTAGCCTGGGTGACCTGCGGGCCCGGCGCTCAGGTCGACCTCGAGCTCGGCGACGCTGAATGGTTTCGCGTCCGGATCGCCCGCCGACGAGAAGACGCCGAGGACCGTCCAGGATCGCGCTATCACTGGTTGCTGCAATTCTGGCCTGACACGGCGATATGGGCTCCCGTCTGGCTCGCCCGCACCGAGGCTGTCATGGGTTCCCGTCTCATCCAGGACATCGAAGCAGTACTGCGATGGACACCCCAGCTGCCGCTGGAAACCCCGACCTCCGACCTGGCAAAACGCCTCCTGGTCAGCGAAGCGGAGGTCCGTGATGCGCTCACCAGCGCAGAGCAGATTGGCCTGCTGCACACGGACGGCCCGGAACCCTTGCGACTGAGGCTCGGGCCTGGCGCGAGTTCCTGACTGGTCCAACAAGCCAGCGTCACATGCCACGCCGTGTTGATCGGCAGGGTTCCTACTCGCGTCCTGGTGCCAGACCCGCTCGAACTCCGCCCCCGTGATTTCGAAGGCACGCCAGTCCTCGTCCAAGTCACAGAGGCTTGCTTGACCGAGGCCTCCGTAGCGGTCGTCATCGTGTCCACGGCCATAGCGGAGAACCCGGCCCGCGTCGTAGACCTCGACCTGGCGGGCGGGCCAGCCGTCATCGCCAACCTCGAAATACCAGACCGCGCAGCCCCACCCGTCGAACTCATCGCCTCGGGCTTTCTCGGCGGCCTCGTCGACGCCACCCCTCGGCCGTGTCTTCCGGGCCACTTCCCGCACTGAGATCGAGCGGCGTCCGGGTCCGGGGTCCGGAGCGCTATCGCCGAGCATCGGCGGTCCCGGCGCCGACAGCCGCCGCAGCGACTTCGACACGCTGCGGCGGCAGCTGGTGAATCTGCTGGATAACGCGCGCGATCCTGTGCCGCCTGGCAAGCCGGCCCGGGTGTACGTCGCCGCGCGCCCTGTGACGTCTTCATTGATCACGATAGGAGGTGCGCTTGAGCTCAACTTGAGGTTCGCCGCCGATCAACATGCCGTACGGGAACCAACCGAGATGAGGAATTGATGGGCGCGAGGCGGATGCTCACCGGCGTGAGCTGTGGATTGCTGGCGGGGGCGGTGATCGCTGTCGGCATGCCGGGAGTGGCTCACGCAGCCGCGCCGGCGGCCCCGAAGAGCTTTACGGTCGGCCGCGCGACCGACGACGTACGCAAGATCAACGTGTCGTGGAAGCCGGTCACCGGCGCCGACCACTACGTCGTCGAGAGCATCGCCGGCAACGTCGAGTCGGTGATCAACGTGCCGTCGTCCGCGCTCAGCTACACGCTCGACGCGCCCGACGCGTGCAGCTCGTACAAGATCCGGGTGGGTGCCGCGGACGCCGACGGCAACACCTCCAGCACCACCTACTGGACCGTGAAGTCCCTCGCTCCGACCTACATCTCGGGTGTGACCAACGGCCGCGAGGACGACGGCACCACCGCCTGGGAGTCGTGGAAGGCCCCGTCGTGGGCCGGCGAGTCCCCGCTGACCGGCTACCACGTCGTGTTCTCCCGCGTCTCGGACGGCGGCGTGATCGCCGACGAGACCATCACGGACACCACGTTCCGTTACAAGGGCGTTGACCCGGCTCGGGCGTACAACATTGCCGTGAGCACGGTGAACGCGTACGGGCAGTGCACGCCGGCGAAGTCGACAATCGACCGGTTCCGTCCGGCCGAGGTCACCGACCTGGTGGTGCAGCGCCGCGCCGACGCTGCGAGCACCGTCGAGGTGCTGTGGAAGCCGGCCACCAACGGCCCCACGCCCGCCTACTACCTGATCAGCTACGGCCAGGACAAGATCACCAGCTCCCTGAAGGTCGACGCGACGGCCACCAAGGCCACGCTGAACCTCGACGCCGCCAAGTCGTGGATGATCGAGGTCAAGGCGTACAACGCCAACGGCGGCAGCAACGCGGTCAGCGGCTCCGTGCCGGTCTGGAAGCCCTCCTCGACGCCCGCTCCGGTGACCCCGCCGACCAGCGTGCCGGCCCCGGGCGCCACGCCGAGCACCCCCGCGTCGAGCGCACCCGCGCCGGCCGACCCGTCGGCCGCGCCCGGCACCCCGGGCGAGCCCGGCACCGACTCGTCGACGACCACGACGACGGTGACCACCGGCTCGGACCGGACGCCGCCGACGATCACCACGACGCTGTCGCAGGCGTCGAAGAACGGCTGGTTCCGCTCGGCCGTCACGATCCACTTCAACTGCGCCGACAGTGACAGCGCGATCGCGACCTGTCCGGCCGACGTGGTCGCCGACAAGGACGGCTACGGCCTGAAGTTCTCCGGCACCGCGGTGGACAAGGCGGGCAACACCGCCACCATCACGCAGGCGCTGAGCATCGACCAGACGCCGCCGACGGTCACCGCCAAGGTCACCGGCACCAAGAGCGCCGAGGGCTGGTACACCGCCGCCCCGTCGATCCACTACACCTGCACCGACACCGTCTCGGGCTACAACACCGTCAACGTCTGCCCCACCGATACCACCGTCACCTCGGACGGCGTCAACCAGAAGATCACCGGCACCGCGTGGGACAAGGCGGGCAACTCCGCCACCGACAGCGTGATCATCAACCTTGACCGCACCCTGCCGGTGATCAAGGCCTCGGTGATCGGCGGCGACGCGAACGCCGACGGCTGGTACACCACCGCGCCGACCGTCCACTTCACCTGCACCGACACGGGCTCCGGCCTTGCCACCTGCCCCGCCGACGTCAAGGTGACGACCAACGGCGCCGGTCAGAAGGTCACCGGCACCGCTGTCGACAAGGCCGGCAACGCCAGCACCGCGACGATCAGCGTCAACGTCGACCTGGTGGGCCGGGAAGACGCGGCGGTGTCGTACGACTCCACCTGCACGCTTGCCGTGACGAAGGCCGCCAGCACCTGCGGCGTCAAGTTCAGCACGCAGCCGGGTACCCGGATCAACCTGCCCGACGTGTTCGACATCAAGCACACCGAGTACCCGGAAGGCACCTACTGGTCCACGCAGGTCGCGGTGACTGTCACCAATGACACCGCCACCGCCCGGGAGTTCCGGGTGCGGTACCAGGACGTGCAGGACGGTGACCGGGTCTGGGTCGAACGCGCCATCTTCACCGATGGCCAGCCCGGCAACGTCGTCCCGGCCGGCACCAGCCGGGTCATGGTATTCGACGTCTGGTACAACGCGGTCTCCGACTCTTCGGACGTCCCGGACGACCTGACGCTGGACTTCGGGTACGAGCTGGCCTGACCGGCACCACCGAAACCCCGCCCCCTTCGGAGGGCGGGGTTTCGCCGTCTTGCAGTCGGTGCCACCGAAGCCGCCTCGATCAAGTTTCATCCAAGAGCGGGACTGTAAGACAGACCTTTCAGTCCCGCAGAATTACGGTGCGCAGGCCAATTCTCCGGCCACGGTCACCGTAGGCGTATCCACTGTGTTGAGCTCGGACACGCAAATTACTGTTGATCCCCGTCCCGTTGGGCGGGGATTTTCGCTTGTAGTACGGCGGGCAGAAGCGCGGCGGCCAGGGCGATGCTGGTGTCGTCGGTTTCGACGCTCCAGCCGTCGTGGTCACCGACCAGGATCATGCCGTGGCGGCGCAGGACGTCAGCGACCGTCGCCGGGCTGGCGGCCCCCAGCCGCGGATGCGAGCGCACGATAGCCCGGTTGTGCTGCAGCAAGTCGATGAGGTGATCCTTGCGGCAGTAGGCGCGCCGCCTCGGACCGGTCAGGGCCATGCCATCCGCCGCGACACACCGGCATCGACGTACTCGGCCACGATGCGCCCGTGCTCGGCGATCAGGTCCGTCGCCGCAGTGAGTTGCCAGTGCCGAGACGAGCCGAGATCCTGATGGTCAGTGGTCAGGATCCGGCCGTAGAACGCGAACCGCAGACCGCCGGGCTCCGGGCGAGAGCGCGTTACGTCTACCGGCCGTCTACCAGTATGGCCAGGTCATCGACGTGCTCGTCTCGACCCGGCGGGACACTGCAGCCGCCCGCCTCTTCTTCACCCGCACGCTGCGCACGTTGAAGGTGCTTCCGGTCGAAGTGGTCACCGACGCCGCGCCGGTATACCCCGGCGTGCTCGACGAGCTGCAACAAGCCGACTTGCCCACTCCCAGGAGAGCCGGCCGAATGGGCTCAGATTGCTGCCGGAGGGTGCCGCATGTCCGGCATGAACGGCAACTCGACGTTCGGCGCGGCGCACGTCAACGCCTTGTTGGGGCGTCATAGCAGGTGACAAATGGGCGAAATCACCGTTTTACCCCCTGATGTCCGATAAATATGGGCAACGAGATCTCAGGGCCTGCCGCCGCGACGTCGTGCGGGGCCGGCCCGCTTGCCAAGACCGCAGAGGACTGAAGCATGCGCAATGTGCACGACGACGGCGCCGCCGAGGCGCCGCCACCGGACCACGACCCGAGCGCGGTATACCCGTCGGAGGACTCTCGCCGTTACCGGCTCCGGAGGCGGATCGTCCTGATCGGTGCGTTCGGGCTGTTGTCGACCCTCGGGTGGAGCGTGCTCGTAACCGACCGAATGATCGATGCCCGCGATACCACCGGCGCTTCGCGTGCCGACGGGCTGGGCGACGCCGCATCCGCGCCGAGCCCCGCGCCGTCCACCACCCCGCGCCCCGGCGCCGCGGCCGGCCCCATCGCCGCGACGACCGCCGGCACGCGCCCGAGTCCCACCGTCGCGCCAATCACCGCGGCCCGCTCGGCGCCCGCGAAGGCCGGCACCTGGCCGGGGGCCGGCCTTCCCGGACGCCCGGGCGCCGGCCTTGTCGAACTCCCAGGACCCGATCTTCCCGGACGCCCGGGCGCCGGCCTTGTCGAACTCCCAGGACCCGGCCTTCCCGGACGCCCGGGCACTGGCCTTGTCGAACTCCCAGGACCCGGCTTTCCCGTACACCCAAGGCCCGACCGTCCGGCACACCCAGGAGGGCTCGGCTTTCCCGTACACCCAAGGCCGGACCGTCCGGCACACCCAGGAGGGCTCGGCTTTCCCGTACACCCAAGGCCGGACCGTCCGGCACACCCAGGAGGGATCGGCTTTCCCGTACACCCAAGACCCGACCGTCCCGCTCACCCAGGAGGGCTCGGCTTTCCCGCACACCCAAGACCGGACCGACCCGCTCACCCAGGAGGGCTCGGCTTTCCCGCACACCCAAGACCCGACCGACCCGCTCACCCAGGAGGGCTCGGCTTTCCCGCACACCCAAGACCCGACCTTCCCGAACTGCCAAAGCTCGACCTTCCCGAACTTCCGGAGCTCGACCTTCCCGAACTTCCGGAGCTCGACCTTCCCGAACTTCCGGAGCTCGACCTCCCCGAAATTCCAGAACTCGACCTTCCCGAACTCCCAGAACTCGATCTCCCCGAACTCCCGGGCGCCAGAGCCCGGGCGCTGGCGCACCCGCGGGACGGCCGGTAAAGGTTGACAGACGTCCATGGAGAAACGCGCGCTGGTGCTGGGCGGTGGCGGCGTCAGCGGCGTCGCCTGGGAGATCGGCCTGCTGCACGGCCTCGCCGAGCGGGGCGTGGATCTCACCACCGCCGACCTGTTCGTCGGCACCTCAGCCGGTTCGGTCGTGGCCGCCCAGCTGACCGGCGGGGCCGGCGTCGCCGAGCTCTACGAGCACGAGTCGGCGGACGCGGCCGGCAACCGCAGCGCCGCCATCGGCACGCGGGTGCTGCTCGGCTTCGTGCTGGCCCGGCGGCCGGGCCCGCGGCCGGGCGCGGCTGCGCCGGGCCGCGCTGAAGGCCCGCACGGTGCCGGAGTCCGAGCGGCGCACGGCCATCGCCTCGGGCGTCGACGCGACGACTGGCCGGCCGCGCGGCTGCTGATCCCGGCCGGAGCATGACGGTGACGACGATCGCGCCACCGAGCAAGTTGCAATGAGAGCTTCGGCGGGCTCGGTGACGATGAGGTCGTTGAAGTAGCGGAAACAGGACGGCGGCGTGGATTTTCGGTGGCAACTCACACGGCGCATGACGCAGCCCGTCGGTTCTGGTTCGCTGCGGCCAAGGACCACGCCAGTGACGGCCAGGCCCCAAACGCAAAATCATGGTGCCCGGGCCAGCTCGCTGGCTGCGATCACTGTGTGCGTATCCCTAGTGTTTGGCCTCGGAAACCAATCAAAGACACGAGTGATCGCCGGGGTGACAACCTCGGCGATCACCGTTTCCCGGCCAGGCTGGTAGGTCAGCCGAAGGCCGAGCCGGCTGGACAACTCCGCCCTGTCACGCGGGTCGGCGCCACGAATCAGCCCCAGCAGGTCGTTGAACGCGTCCGCGATGGCGTCGAGCTGATCGCGGCATCTGCTGCGGCGGTGCCTCGGTGAGGCCGAGCCGGGCCTGAGCGGTCTTCCTGATAGCGGTCGTCTCCGCGATCCAGTCGGCGATGAGCGCGGGGTCGCCGCCGGCGTCTAGGGTGGCCCGGGAGTGGTTGATCTTGTTGTCGGCCTCGGTCATGCTCTGGCGCAGCTTGTCGATCTCGCCGGTCTCGTCGTGGGCTGCAAGCGCTACGCGGTACTGAGCATCGGCGACGCGGCGCAGGTTGTCGGCCAAGCTGGCGCCAGTTCGTCGCGGAGGAAGGTGTCGATCGGGTTGGTGCTGTGTCCTCGCGGAGGTAGTGCGCGGGTGGGTGGCTGATCTGGTGAATCCGCGTCTGAGGAGGCCAAGGAGTACTCCGGCGGCAAGATTGATTACGATCTCGACGCCACGGCCGAGGACTCGGTGAGGTCGATGCGAGCCGGTTCCTTCCTGGCAGCCAAGCGGATCAGTGAGAGCTGCCCATCGACCGCAGTCGCAATTTCACCGATAGCCAGTACGCGCGGATCGGGTACCGAGGCGGGAAGGGTCCATGATAGACCGCGCGATTCGGTGAGTACGAGCCCGGAGTCGGGTCGTGGGACGAGTCGTTTGCGGTCGCTGATCAACTGGATCTGCAGGTGACAACGTGGATGAGTGACAGGGGAGACGAAATGGGCTATCAAGTGATCGATCGGCGACCAGGCAACGTGACCAGGCAAACCTTCGGCATCGCCACGGCGGTCCATTTCTTCTCCGCCCTCTGTTTCGTCGCCATGGTGGCGGCGGAGCTGGAAGGCTGTGACGCGGGCGACGGCGCGGTACTCGCGCTGCTGCTGGCGATGGCGGTGGATCTGACCCTGACCGCCGTCGTCGTCGCGACGATGTACCGGCGGACCGCTGAGCATCGTCCGCTTCTCCTCGGCTGGGCGGCAGGCTTGATCCCCGCGCTGCTCGGCCTGGTGGCGGCGGCCGTGTACATCGGCGGGCTGGGCTCCGGCTGCCCGGTCTGACCTCCCATAGGCCGGCCGAAGCCCTGAGTCCAGTAGGTGCCGCCGTCGGCCTTGATTACCAGGCCGACGTCGACGGCGATGCTCTCGCAGTTGAGGATGTTGGCGCGGTGTCCGGCGCTGTTCTTGGGAGATCTGTATGGGGTTTCTTGCTGCCCGGCGCCGATTGGCCATTCGGCTCCTGCGCGTCGCGGGGTGCCGGACCGGCCGCCGCGCGACCGGGGGCCTTGGCCTCGCTCATCGACGGCTCAGCGGGCGCCGGTGCAGCGGCCTCGGTCTGATCGGCGACGTCTGTGGCTACGGCGATAGGTGCGTCCACCTGCATGCCCGATGACCTCGGTTATCGCTTCGCCGTACGACGTCCGTGCCGGCCTCAGCCGTATCGCTCGACGAGCGCGTTGCCGATCGAGGCCAGGTGGTCTCGCACACCCGGAGGACCGGTCACCTCGATCCATGCGACCAGCCCGGCAAGCTCGCCGGCGAGTATGTATTCGTCGTTGCCGCGGATCACGACCTCGATGCGGCCGTCGGTCGTGGAACCTCCCACCTCGAGCCGACCGCCGAACCCCATCCGGAGCACGCCTATCCCGTGGGGCGCGCACACCGCCCGGACCTCGAGGGGCGTTCGTTTGCGTTCGACTTCGTCGGCGATCGCGCGCCAGCTCTCGGCAAGATCGAAGTTCTCGGGCCGGTTCACGGGGTCGCCGGTCGGGTCGGCGGACGACATGCGGTCGATCCGGAAGGTCCGCCGGCCGGCCTCGGTGTTGGCGACGAGGTACCACGACGGACCTTTGGCGACGATGCCCAGCGGGTGAACGGTTCTCTCGGTTTCGCTGCCTTCGCGGTCGACGTAGCCGAGCCGAACCTGGACGCCGCGGATCACCGCGTCCTGGAGTTCGTCGAGGAAGCGCGGTGGTCGGGGCTCGACCCGGCTCGATCCCCATCGTCGCGGGTCCATGACGAGCGACGACGCTGCCGCCTCGGCCTGCACCCGGAACGGTTCCGGCAGGGCATGGACGAGCTTGCGCAGCGCCGCTTTCACGGCCGGCGTCACAGACGAGGCGGGACCGGCGACCAGGAACAGGGCGCGGGCCTCACTTGCGGTCAACCCGGACAGGTCGGTGCGGGCGCCGCCCACGAGGCGCCAGCCGCCGCCCCGGCCCTGCATGGAGTACACCGGCACCCCGGCCATGCCCAGGGCGTCGAGGTCGCGGCGGGCGGTGCGTTCGGAGATCTCCAGCTCCCGGGCGACCTCCGCTGCTGTCACCTGCTCGCGATGTTGCAGCAGAAGGAGGATGGCCATCAACCGGTCGGCTCTCACCCCGACAACACTTCCACCAAAACCGGTCAGGGGATGACCGGTATCGGTCCGCAAGATGTCGGCATGACAACCGATTTTCCCGAGCCCACCCGCATTTCGGTCAACGGTGTGGAACTCGAAGTCTTCGAAGCAGGCCGGCAGAACGCGGGGAACCCCATCGTGCTCTGTCACGGCTGGCCGGAGCACGCCTTCTCCTGGCGCCATCAGATGCCCGCCCTCGCGGCAGCGGGCTACCACGTGATCGTCCCGAACCAGCGGGGTTACGGTAACTCGTCCCGCCCGACCGAAGTCACCGACTACGACATCGCACACCTGTCGGGTGACCTCGTCGCACTGCTCGATCACTATGGATACGAGGATGCCACCTTCGTCGGTCATGACTGGGGTGCAGCCGTCGTCTGGGGCCTGACCCTGTTGCACCCGAACCGTGTCAACAAGGTGATCAACCTGAGCCTGCCGTACCTCGAGCGCGGAGAAGTGCCCTGGATCGAGGTCATGGAAGCCGTACTCGGCAGCGACTTCTACTTCGTCCACTTCAACCGGCAGCCGGGCGTCGCGGACGCCGTGTTCGAGGAGAACACGTACCAGTTCCTTCGGAACCTTTACCGGAAGGACGTGCCTCCCGCAGAGCCTCAGCCGGGCAATGCGTTGATCAACCTCGCCCGAGCGGAATCCCCACTCGGTGAGCCCGTCATGAGTGACAGCGAACTGGCCGTCTTCGTTTCCGCTTTCGAATCAAAGGGGTTCACGGGCGGAATCAACTGGTACCGAAACCTGGACCGCAACTGGCGCCTACTGGCGGATGTGGACCCGATCATCCGACAGCCCACCCTCATGATCTACGGCGACCGCGACACGGTCGCGAGGTCTGAGAGACTGACGGAATTCGTGCCGAATGTGGAAGTGGTCAGTCTGGACTGCGGTCATTGGATCCAGCAGGAGAAGCCGGATGAAACGACCGAGGCGATTCTGAAGTGGCTGGACCAGCGGGATGCCGCCTAGCATTCCAGCAGGAGATCCGCTTCGCGGTCCGCTGAGGGCTCGCCGGTTGTAGTCGCTGGTCATGCCTCCTGCGGGTTGGTGGCGTCAGCCACCAACCCGCTATGGTGCGCCGCCGTGCTCTCAAGGACTCAGGGGTAGGCGCTCACGTAGCCTGCAGTCTCGGCATCGAGAAGCACATCGATGTCTGACCTCGGCGCCGCTCAGCAGCGGTAGACACCAGCGGTCACAAGGGGCCTGCCACATCCCGGCGACATCGGGTTGCTCACCGACACAACCTGTCAACGGGCCCCGGTAAGCGTCGCGGGCGGACATGCACAGCTGCCGCATGCGGCCGCTAGAGCCCGGAGGCAGCCGTCACACTGACATGCGCTCGAAGATCACGTGCGCGGACCGGCCCCAATTCTTTCTGGGCAGAGTGCAGAAGGTTTCCGACGCCGCCGGCACCGAGTTCAGCGGTGACGAACTCGCCGGTCTGCTCGCCAACCGAGACACGCAAACCTTGCTGCGAAGATCGGCCCCGGCGGGAATGGAAGCGGCAAGATAGTGTTCGACGTCCCGGAAGGCGACGTCGCTTCCACCATGGAGCTGCACGGCTCGTACCTCTTCGACGGCGTCCGAGACGCCTTGCCGTAGAACCGACCGTGGTTCGTCGCCATGACGTTTCATTGGCTGATCAGATGATCGGGCGGGGTTCATCGGCAAGCTGGTAGCCCAGTACCGTCCCCTCCTCCTCGATTTGCGGTCGCCCGTTCCCGACCGCTAAGAGCTGATCCCCGGCACAGGGCGGCCGTCCTCGAGATAGCGCACCCGTTTTGTCTTCCAGGCGGCGCGTACCCGACGTCGGACCGGTCCGCTAAGCAGAGGCAGCGCCGTGTCGATCGGCAGGATCCGGCTTTTGGCGATCTCGACCGGCTGGATGACCACCGTGTCCAAGACGGCGTCGTCGTAGACGCCGCAATCGAAAAGGAAGCGCATACCACCCGGACGGCCAGGCCGTGGGCGCAGGAAGTCCACGCACACAAGCCGCCCCGTGGTGACGTCGAGGCCGCACTCCTCCTTGGTTTCGCGGCGACACGCATCCCAGGGTGACTCGCCGATCTCGACAATCCCACCCGGGATCGTCCAACCGCCCTTGTAGGTCGGCTTCAGGATGAGCAATCGGCCCTTGCGGCCACGTACCAGAGCTCCGGCAGAGGCCGGGATGGTCGGCAGTACGAACGCCGGCTCGGGTAGCTCACCAGCGTTGACGTCGCTCATGGAGATCATGCTAGATCTGGCGCGACCGATCGGCCATCCGCCGGGCTTGAGGGGCCTGTAAGAACAACGGTGTAACTCCTGAGCAAGGAGACGCACCTGATGACCGTCACGACTGATGCCGTGGATACTTCCGCGGTGGCGAACAAGAAGGACCCGGTGAGCACGTCGGGAGGCGTGGATGCCGAGTTGGTCGGCCGGCTGGTCGAGCAGGCCCGCGCGGCGGGCCTGCAGCTGACCGGCGAAGGTGGCCTGCTGCAGCAGCTGACCAAGCGAGTGATCGAGGCCGCAGGTGGACGGCGAGATCACCGTCCCGCGTGACCGGGACGGCTCGTTCGAGCCGCAGATCGTCCGCAAGCGGCAACGCCGACTGACCGGCGTCGAGGACATAGTCCTGTCCCTGTCGGCGCTCTCATCTCGCCAACCGGGTGGCATCAGGACGGACGAGGTTCTCGGGCATCCGCACGGTGACGACCTCGTCGAGCGCACGCAGTTCCGCGACGGCCTCGCCGTGCCGAGGGGCGTTGAGTTCGGCTAGAGCGTCGCGGGCCACGAGCAGGGCCCGCCGGGCCTCCTCGTGGCGGGCAAGTTTACGCAGCACGATCCCGAGTTCGAGGCGGGCGGGGGCGCTCCAGGCGGCCATTCCGGCCGCCTCGAACTGGGCCAGGGCCTGCCGGAGCAAGCCTTCCGCCTCGTCGAGGCGGCCCAGCGCCGCGAGGTCGTTGCCCATCTGTTGCTGAGCGCTCGCGCGGTACGACGCGATCAGGTCTCGCCGCTGCCCCGGGATCCCGGCCCGGCAGACGGCCTCGCTGCGCAGGTGGATGCCCAGCGCCTCCTCGGCCCGTCCGCACTGGCGCAGGTTGTTGCCGAAGGCATTCAGGATCGTGAGTTCGGCGAGACGGGCCTCGGGAGAGGCGGCGGCACGTAGACATGATGCCGCTTCGCCGAACCGGTCGAGGGACTCGTCGGTCCTGCCCATCCGGTGCAGCGCCGCCGCACCATGGCCCAGCGCCCACCCGGTCTGGAGTCCATCCCCGATCCCGCGCGCCACCTCTAGGGCCGCGTCCGCAGCGGCGAGGGCGGCGGGGTAGTCGTGGACGCAGAGGTTGTAGGCCCAGGCCAGGTAGTTGAGCTGGATCGCCTCGTCCGGCCTGCTGCCGAGGGCGCGAGCCGCGTCGACGGCGTGGCGGAACACCTCGGC
Source organism: Actinoplanes sp. NPDC049118 (assembly GCF_040648555.1). Classification (NCBI taxonomy): domain Bacteria; kingdom Bacillati; phylum Actinomycetota; class Actinomycetes; order Micromonosporales; family Micromonosporaceae; genus Actinoplanes; species Actinoplanes sp. NPDC049118. The sequence goes on along the minus strand of NZ_JBEZDY010000016.1, from coordinate 179,646 downwards.
CCACTGCTCCCAGTGCTGGTTCAGGTCGGAGAACCAGTGCATGGCTTCCGCCGTGTCGATGACCTGCTGGTGGTGTCCGGTCGCCCCGGCCCGGCGCAGAGCGGCGAGCCACTGGTCGCGCTCCGCCTCCAGCCAGGCGCGGGCCTGCGTGCGGTCGCCGGGGGAATCCTCGGGATCGGGGTCTCCGGTGGGCGGGTCCTGGCGGCACTCGGCGTCGAAGTAGAGGGCGGCGGTGGTGGCCCTGCGTAGCATCCACTGGGCGGCCCTGTCCTGGGCGGCCTCGTACGTCTCGGTGTCGTCCTCCGCGGCCAGCCGTTCGGCGGCGAACAGCTTCAGCAGGTCGTGGAAGCGGTAACGTTCGGCGGCGGGTTCAGGCTGGAGGAGCCCCGCGTCCACCAGTTCCTCCGCGTACTCGGCCGCTTGGGCGATCGACAGGCCGGCCAGCACACCCGCGGACTCCGGGCTGAAGTTAGGACCGGCGGCCAGGGCGGCGCGGCGGAAGAGCTGCTTCGTGGCGGGCGGCAGCCGCTCGTACGACAGGGTGAATGCGGCCCGCACTCGCAGACCGCCGGCTTGCAGGACGTCCAGCCGGCGGCCCTCGGCAGCGAGTTGGGTGACCAGCTTGCCGAGGCGTTCGCCGGGCCGTGCGGCGAGGCGCTGGCCGGCGATCCGGACAGCCAGCGGCAGGTGGCCGCACAGGTTCGCGAGGTCGCGTGCGGCCTGGGCCTCGCGCCGTACCCGTTCGGCGCCGACGATCCGCGTCAACATTTCGACGGACTCCTCCCGCCGCAGGGGTTCGAGGTGTGTCCGGTGGACCGCTTCGAGGCCGGCCAGGGCATGGCGGCTGGTGACGAGGGTCAGCGACGGTCCGGTGGCGGGGAGCAGCGGGCGGACCTGGGTCTCGTCCGCCGCGTTGTCCAGCAGAAGCAGCAGGCGGCGGTCGCCGGTGACGGACCGGAACAGCCCCACCCGGTCGTCCGTACCGGCTGGAACTGCCCAATCGGCCACACCCATCGCTCGTAGCAGGCGTCCGAGCGCGTCCCGGGGCGTGGTCGGCTCCGGATCCGTGCCGCGCAGGTCGAGGGCCAGCTGCCCGTCCGGGAAGTGCGGGGCCAGCCGGTGAGCGGCGTGCACGGCGAAAGCGGTCTTGCCCAGCCCGGGCTGCCCCGAGACCACGCTGACCGGTGGCTGCGCGGGGTCGGCGTGCTGCACGAGGACGAGCAGATCCTCGAGTGCCGGGACGCGCGCTGTGAAGTCGCGGATGTCGCGAGGCAGGGCCATGGTGCTGTGCGCCGGCGGCGTGCTCTGCCGGGGACGGGGCCGTCCGAGGCAGGCCGCCTGTTCCAGCGCCTCGGCAGCGGCGGCGTCCAGCATCAGCCCGTCGGCGAGGGCCTGCACGGTGCGCCGGTGCGGACCCCGGGTCCGGCCGCGTTCCAGGTCCGCGAGCGCGCGGACGCTCACGCCCGCGGCGTGTGACAGCTCCTCCTGGCTGAGCCCGACCTTCCTGCGCAGGTCCCAAAGCCGTTGCCCGAAGACGCCTCTGTCCGGTGTACCTGCGGTCATGGTCGATTTCCCGTTCTGGGTAGCGCGGCCCGGTTCCGGCACAAGTATTCCGGTCGCTACTTCTGCCGGTAAAACCGCCTGGAAAGCCCCGGCGCGGTCATGGTCCACTCAATTCCGGCCGGGGCGACATCTCGGGCAGGAACCGCAGGTCGCCCGCCGAACGTATGCGCCCGCGGGCGGTCGCTGACGCACGGCCGTACCCGCGCCGCCGGCAAGTGAATCGACAATGGTCGATCAAGTTGCCCCTGTCCCTGCACGACCGCCGTACGACCATCTGAAGGGGAGCACACGTGAGCGAGCACGAGGAGCACCGCACCGCAATGTCCAGGCGCCGAGTCCTGGCAGCCGGAGCGCTGGCGGCGGCAGGGGTGGCGCAGGCCGGTCTGTGGCCGTCCAGGGCTTCCGCGGCCGCCAAGCCGGCCATCTTCTACTCGCCGCACCAGGACGACGAGGCGATCGGCATGGCCGGATCGATCATGCAGCACAAGGCGGCCGGCCGGCCCGTATACCTGGTCCTGGTGAGCTTGGGGGTGAACGGCGAACTGGCCGAGATAATGAACCAGGGTAGGTGCACCAGGCTCGGCGCCAAGTGCGCGTCGCCCAGCGACTACCACAACCTGGGCTGGCCGACGGACGGCACCAGCATGGTCGTGCCGGCGCGGAACGCCGAGTTCAGGGCGTCGGCCAAGGCGCTCGGCGTCGACAAGATCATCATGTGGAAGCTTGCCGAAGACCCGTACAACAAGGCCGTGGACAAAATCACGGCGAAGGTGAAGGCCCTCGCCGAGCAGTACCCCGGGGCGTCGCACAAGTTCGCGGCCGGTTGGATGGACATCCTCCCCGGGCAACGGCCGAGCCCCACCCACAAGGCATGCAGCGACGCCGCATACCGGCTCATGAACGACGGAACGCTGACCGACGTGCGTTTCAACCACATCTACGGGTACAGCCTGCCGATGAACGAGCGCGGCAGGGGCGCCGCTTATGTGCTGAACATCCCCGACTCGCACATGAGGGCGAAGCGCAACGCGCTCTACGCCTACAACACCTGGGATCCGGACCGGAACCTCTACGCCCTGGGCTACCACAGCGTCGACTTCATGATGGAGGGCGCGCACTACGACGCCCGCGAGTTCGTGTACACCCTTCCGTCCAACTACCGGCCGGGAAAACCCTGAAAGCCACCCGCCAGAGGTCGCCCTCGCTCTCACCGGAGTGACTGGCGAACCTCATCCGCGTGCACTGCCGGATGCCAAGGAGCCGATGGCCTGATGAGTGCTGGTCCCGGCCGGGCGACAAGCGTGATGCCGGCGGCATCATTGCCTCGCCCGGCCGGGTTCGGCGCGGATCACTGTGCCAAGAACTCCGGTACCGGCGTCACGCCTTGCAGTGGTGCTTGTTGTTACACGGCAACTCGCCGACTCGTCGCGCTTCAGGCGTTGGCGGGGTGGTACTCCAGGCCGTCCGCGCGGGGCATCAGGACCGCGGCATGCAGCTGTTGACGGTGATGACGCGGTCCTCATCGATTTTGAAACCGATGAGCGCACCATGGAACAACACCTCGGTGTATACGGCAGTGCGAGCTGATGAAGGTCTCCCGATCCGCCTACTACCAGCACACTCGGGGCGCGCGGACCAAGCGGGACCGCGTCGACCAGGTCCTGATCGAGAAGATCACCGCCGTGCACGCGCAATCTCGGGGCACCTACGGAGCGCCGCGGATACACGCCGAACTCGCCACGCACGGTCATCGGCATGGCCGTAACGGGGTGGACGCCGGACTGGCTGCCGACGGCGCCGATCGGCCATCGGCCGGACTCCGGTCACCTGCTGATCGGTCACCGCATGCGGCGCCGGTGCGGCCGTACAGGCGCCGCTGTGGTGGCGCGGCGCACCAACTCGGCGGCGGTGCGGCTGTCCACGATCAGGTCCGAGATGAATCCGGCGGACAGCGCGGCGCCCAGGCCGGGGACCTTGCCGACCCCGGACGCCACGCAGACCGAGCGGCGGGCCCGGGCGTACAGCCCCAGCGGCGGCCCGCTGGAGCGGCGGTTGATCGGCAGGTCGCCGGAGCCCTGTTCGTCGAAGAAGACGGTCCCGATGTCCCCGACCACGCCGGCGCCGCGCAGGTCGCGGACGTCGCGCTCGCCGAGGAAGCCGGCGGTGTAGATGTGGCTGGCCGGATCGCCGACCAGCGCGCCGGTGCTGAACACCAGCAGGTCGGCGTTCTCCTGTAGCGCCAGAATCTGCTGGATGCTGCGCTCCCTCCAGAGGGCCTCCTTGGTCTCGGCGTGGTCGAAGAACGCCGGCACCGGAAAGAGGTGGGGGCTCGCGGCGAAGTTCTCGGCGAACCGGACGATGATGTCCGAGGCGTATGCCAGGCCGAAGCTCGCACCGTTTCCGGCGCCGTTGAGCTGCACCACGACGAGGTCGTCGACCGGCTTGGGGCCTAGGTAGTCGATGAGACTGCTGACGGTGTTGCCCCAGGCGATGCCGATCGTCATTCCCGGTTCCACCATCGCGGCGATCGCGTGTGCGGCGTACCGCGCGACGGCGGTGTTGATCCGGCCGCTGCTGGCTCCCGGGTGTACTCCGATGATCTGAAACCGGACGTGCGGATGGCGGGCCGTCAGGTCGGCGGTCAGCCGCGTGGACGCGTCGGCGGTCTCGTGCACCCGTACCTCGACCACCCCCGCCTCGCGTGCGAAGGTGAGCAGCCGGGACACCGTGGAACGGGAGACCCGCAGATAGTCGGCGATCTCCTGAGTGGACTGGCCCGCACCGTAGTACATCCGGGCCGCCGTCACGGCCAGCGCCTGCCGCGTCTCTGCCATCCCCGCCTTGCCCGGTCAGCCTTTGATTCGTTCCCTTCGATGCACCTTAGCCGAACAATCGATGCTCTTGGATGGAAATTTCCGCGCTTCCGTGGGCCGCCCGCGCACGGTTGTGCGCGGGCGGCCGCGTACGGGTCTGTGCGCCGGCGTCAGCCGATGGCCTTCCAGTTGGCCAGCAGCTTGTCGTAGTCGACCGTCTGGGGCCGGCCCCGCTCGTCGGAGAGCTTCGGCGCGGGAGCCCCCGGCCGGTCGACCCAGGACTGGGGGTCCACCTCCGGGTTCAGCTTCGGCGCGCAGGAACCGCCGTAGCCGCGGCGCTCGAGCCGGGCCAGGATCTCGTCCTGCTGCCGGGCCAGGTTGTCCATCGACTGCTGGGGGGTGGTCTCACCGGTCACGGCGGTGGCGACGTTCTGCCACCACAACTGGGCGAGCTTCGGGTAGTCCGGCACGTTCGTACCTGTCGGGGTCCACTGCTTGCGGGCCGGCGAGCGGTAGAACTCGATCAGGCCGCCGTAGTTCTTGGCGTTGCGGGTGAGGTAGTCGCTGCGGATGTCGGAGTCGCGGATGAATGTCAGTCCGGTGATCGACTTCTTCAACGACACGGTCTTGGCCGTGACGAACTGCGCGTACAGCCAGGCGGCGGCGCGGCGCTTGGCCGGCGTGTTCTTCAGCAGGGTCCACGAGCCCGCGTCCTGGTAGCCCAGCTTGTTGCCGTTCTTCCAGTACGCGCCGTGCGGGCTGGGCGCCATCCGCCACTTCGGCGTGCCGTCCGCGTTGACGACCGGCAGGCCCTTCTTGGTCATGTCCGCGGTGAACGCGGTGTACCAGAAAACCTGCTGCGCCACCGCGCCCTGCGCGGGCACCGGGCCGGCCTCGCTGAAGTTCATCCCGGCCGCCTCCTTCGGCGCGTACTTCTTCAGCCAGTCGACGTATTTGGTCAGGGCGTACACCGAGGCGGGGCCGTTGGTGTCGCCGCCGCGGCTGACCGAGGACCCGACCGGGCGGCAGTTCTCCACCCGGATGCCCCAGTCGTCCACGGGCAGCCCGTTGGGCAGGCCGGGGTCGCCGTTGCCTGCCATGGACAGCCACGCGTCGGTGAACCGCCAGCCCAGGGACGGATCCTTGCGGCCGTAGTCCATGTGGCCGTAGACCTTCTTGCCGTCGATGGTGCCGTTGCCGTTCACCTTGTTGGTGAAGAAGTCGGCGATGTCCTCGTAGGCCGCCCAGTTCTCCGGCACGCCGAGGTCGTAGCCGTAGGCGGCCTTGAACTGCCGCTTGATCTCGGGATCGGTGAACCAGTCGTAGCGGAACCAGTAGAGGTTCGCGAACTGTTGGTCGGGCAGCTGGTAGAGCTTGTGGTCCGGGCCGGTGGTGAAGCTGGTGCCGATGAAGTCCGGTACGTCGAGCGTGGGGGAGGTGACGTCCTTGCCCTCGCCGGTCATGTAGTCCGACAGGGGGAGGACGTAGTCTCCGCGGGAGTGGGTGCCGATCAGGTCGGAGTCGTTGACGTACGCGTCGTAGATGTTCTTGTCGCCCTGGATCTGGGTCTGCAGCTTCTCGATGACGTCGCCCTCCTGGATCAGGTCGTGCTTGACCTTGATCCCGGTGATCTCGGTGAACGCCTTTGCCAGTACCTGCGACTCGTACTGGTGGGTGGTGATCGTCTCCGAGACGACGTTGATCTGCATGCCCCGGTACGGCGCGGCCGCCTTGAGGAACCATTCCAGCTCCGCCAGCTGCTGCGCCTGCGCGAGCGTACTGGGTGTGAACTCGGTTGTGACCCACCTGCGGGCCGCGGCCTGACCGTCCTCCACCTTGAAGCTGCTCTTGGGGGTGTCGTCGTCCCCTCCGGTGCATCCGGCCAGCACCAGGCTCAGCGCGGTCAGGGACGCTACCCACCCGCCGATGCGTGACCTTGCCGACGATCGTCGTGACACGGTGACTCCTCTCGATGTGATGTCAACCCCACCGTCCGATGACGGCCGCGACGAGCAGTGCGCACGCCGACGCCAGCCACATCGACAGGTCGGTGACGGCCAGCCAGCCGGCCAGCACGATGGCTGCGGTGATCAGCGCGATGTAGAGCCGGTCGCCGCGGTCGGTCTCGATCCGCAGGAAGCCGCGCCGGGCGACCGGGGGCGACAGCCGGCCCCAGACCCCCATCCCCGCCAGCAGGACCCCGAGTCCGATGAAGATCGCCGCCGTGGGTGCGGTCCAGACCATCCAGCCGAGCACGGTCAGACCCTCCCGAGGGCGAAGCCCTTGGCGATGTAGTTGCGTACGAACCAGATGACGATCGCCCCCGGAATGATCGTCATCACGCCCGCCGCGGCGAGCAGCCCCCAGTCCACCCCCGCGGCGCTGACGGTCCGGGTCATCGTGGCGGCGATGGGTTTGGCGTCGACCGAGGTGATGGTCCGGGCGATGAGCAGTTCGACCCAGCTGAACATGAAGCAGAAGAACGCGGTGACGCCGATCGCCGAGCGGATCAGCGGCAGGAAGATCCGGACGAAGAACCGGGTCAGCGAGTAGCCGTCGATCGCCGCGGTCTCGTCGATCTCGCGCGGGATGCCGGACATGAAACCCTCGAGGATCCATACCGCGAGCGGGACGTTGAACAGCATGTGCGCGACGGCGACGCCCAGGTAGGTGTCGAACAGCCCGACGCTGGAGTAGATCTGGAAGAACGGCAGCAGGAAGACCGCCACCGGGGCCATCCGGTTCGTCAGCAGCCAGAAGAACAGGTGCTTGTCGCCGGCGAACCGGAACCGCGAGAAGGCGTACGCCGCCGGGATCGCCACGACCAGCGACATCAGCGCGTTCAGCGACGTGTAGGCGATGGAGTTCAGGTAGCTCGAGTACCACACCGAGTCGGTGAAGAACGTCCGGTAGTGCTCGAGCGTCACCCGTTGCGGCAGGAGGGAGAAGCTGCCGAGGATGTCCTCGTTGGGCCGGATCGACATGCCGAACATCCACAGGATCGGCAGCATCAGCGCGGCCGCGTACAGCCAGAAGGCGGCACGGGCCCAGGGCAGCCGGCGCCGGGCGCGCGCCGCCGCGGCCGTCGGCCGCCGGGTGTCCGGCGCGGTCTCGCGTGCGGTGACGGCCACCGCTCACCTCCCGGTTCTGGTCAGCACGACGAAGAAGACGAAGCAGACGACCTGAACGAACAGGAAGTACAGCAGCGAGAAAGCGCCGGCCGGTCCCAGGTCGAACTGCCCGACGGCGACCTTCGACAGCAGGATGCTCAGGAAGGAGGTGGCGTTGCCGGGACCGCCACCGGTCACCACGAACGGCTCGGTGTAGATCATGAAGCTGTCCATGAACCGGAGCAGGATCGCGATCGTCAGCACGCCACGCAACCGGGGCAGCTGGATGTGGCGGAAGACCGTCCAGGACGAGGCGCTGTCGATCTGGGCGGCCTGATAGTACGGCTCGGGAATGGACCGCAGGCCCGCGTACGCCAGCAACGCCACCAGCGGGGTCCAGTGCCAGACATCCATCAGCAGCACTGTCGTCCAGGCGTCGTGAGCGTCCAGCGTGTAGTTGAAGTCCACGCCCAGCACGTGGTTGACGGTCCAGCCGCCCAGTCCGATGTCGGCGCGGGCGAAGATCTGCCAGATGGTGCCCACGACGTTCCACGGGATCAGCAGCGGCAGCGCGACGACCACCAGAGCCGACGACACCGCCCGGCCGCGGCGTGGCATCGCCACGGCGATAGCCACCCCGAGCGGGATCTCCACCAGCAGGACCTGGACGGAGAACATCAGCGTACGCAGGAAGGCGGCACGGACCTCCGCGTCGCGGACGACGGACCGGTACCACTCCAGCCCGACGAAGATCCGGTCTGTCGGGCTGAATACGTCCTGTACCGAGAAGTTGACCACCGTCATCAGCGGGATCACCGCGGTGAAGGCCACCGAGGCCACCACGGGAAGGACCAGGATCCAGGCCCGGTTGTCCTTCGGCCGGGTGTCCGCCGGCCGATCACTCCCGTGCTCGCCGGTGGCTGGGTGGCCGTCGCTCACGCGGGGCCCACCCTTCGCATGGTGCTCCCGGCCCTCGCTACGCTCGGTGTGGTCGCTCATGCCCGCTCCGCGCCGTCCTGGGCGGCGATCGTGCCGCACCGGATCGCGTCCCGGAACAGGAAGGCCCGGTCGGGGACGAAGTGGAAGTATTCGAGCGCGCCCGGCGCGTACCGGGAACCGGTGTCCACCTTGGCGCTGAGCCGACGACCGTCGATCTCGGCATGCACCAGGTGGTACGCCCCCATCCGGTCGACCGCGGTGACCCGTGCCGGCAGCCCCGGCGCGGTGGGCACGGCGGAGATTCGGACGAACTCGGGACGGACACCGATACGCACCGGACCCGAGGGAAGGGCACCGTCGGTGTCCGCCGCGCGCCCGACGGGCGTGTCACCGACGCGTACCACACCGTCGACGAGGTCGGCGGGGATCATGTTCATGCCCGGCGAGCCGATGAAGTGACCCACGAACTCGTGCGCCGGCGACAGGAACAGCTCAGTCGGCTCGCCCGACTGCACGACGTCACCGTCCTGGAGCACCATCACCTCGTCGGCGAAGGTCAACGCCTCGGTCTGGTCATGGGTGACGTAGACCAGGGTGTGCCCGGTGTCGCGGTGGATCTCCTTCAGCGTGCTGCGCAACGTCCACCGCAGCGCCGGGTCGACCACCGTGAGGGGCTCGTCGAGCAGTACCGCCGCCACGTCGGAGCGGACCAGCCCACGGCCCAGGCTGACGATCTGCTGGCGCCCCGGGTCCAGCCGCCGGGACCGGCGGTGCAGGTGGCTGTCCAGTCCTAGCAGATGCGACACCGCACGCACCCGCCGGTCGATCTCTGCCTTCGGCCAGCCGCGGTTACGCAGCGGGAAGGCGAGGTTGTCGTACACCGACATGCCCTCGTAGAGCACAGGGAACTGGAATACCTGCGCGATGTTGCGAGCGGCGGTCGGGACCCTGGTAACCTCCCGATCACCGAACCAGATCCGCCCGACGGTCGGCGTGAGCAGACCCGAGATGATGTTGAGCAGCGTGGTCTTGCCGCAGCCGCTCGGGCCTAGCAGCGCGTACGCCCTGGCTGCGTGCAGGGTCCGTGTCATCGGCCGCAGCGCCCAGGTCCGGCCGCCGTCGTAGCTGTGGCCTACGCCGTCCAGGTGGATGTCAACCATGCGGCTCGGCCTCCACGGCCGACGGGTCGCCCAGGCGGCCACCGGTCTCGTCGAAGACGAAGATGTGTGCCGGGTCGATGTAGGCCACGGCCGGCTCCCCCGGGGTGAACCGGTGGGTGCCGGACAGCTGGGCCACGAGATGGCGCCGATCCGGCAGGAGCAGGTGCAGGAAGGTGTCGCTGCCGGTCATCTCCGCGAGCCGGATCTCGCCGGGAAACGCGAGGTCGTCCGGGCCGGTCCGTTCGACCGTGACACGGTGCGGGCGTACGCCGAGGGTCACGTCGTGGCTCGTCGCCCGCGCCGCGGCGGCAGGGAAGGCCGCACCCAGGCATTCGATCCGGCCCTCGCGGACGACTCCGGGTAGGCGGTTCAGTGGGGGGTCGCTGAGCGTCGCCGCAACCGCCAACGTCGGCGGCTGCTCATACAGGTCGGCCACGTCGCCCACCTGCTGGACCCGCCCCTCGCCCAGGACGACGGTCGGCTCCGCGAACATCAGCGCCTCGGCCGGATCCGAGGTGGAGTACAGCACCACACCCGGGGCGTCGCGGAACATGCTCTTGAGGTCGCTGCGCAGCTGCTCCCGCAGCTTGTAGTCGAGGTTCGCGAGCGGCTCGTCCAGCAGCAGCACGTCGACCGGCCGGGCGAGTGCCCGGGCAATGGCCGTTCGCTGCTGCTGGCCGCCGGACAGCTCGGCGGGCCGGCGGCCGAGCAGCGCGCCGATGCCCATGATCTCGGCGATCTCGCGCACCCGGCGGTCGATCCGGGCCGAAGCGAAGCCGGGCGCCTGCCGCAGCGGCGAGGCGATGTTCTCGTACACCGACAGCGAGGGGTAGTTGATGAACTGCTGATAGACGAAGGCGACAGACCGCTTCCGGACCGAGGTCGCCGTGACATCGGCCCCATTGACGAGCACACGTCCGGCCGTGGGCGGGAGAAGTCCCGCCACGACGCGCATTAACGTCGTTTTCCCCGCAGTCGTCGGTCCGATGAGTACGGTCATGCCGCCGCGCAGTTCGAGGTTCACCTCGTGGAGCCAGACGTCTCCCCGCTGCCGTACCTGGACGCGATCGAGAATGAGCTCCACGCCATTCGATCCTCCCTGCTTACCAGGTCGATATATGCCCTCGTGGCGTCTCAGCCTAGGAGCTTTGCGGACGCAAGGGCAATTGCGGTGAACAAACGTGCAGAACGCCGGACGATGATCTGAATTGATGTGCATCGGAAAGCATCGATTGTCATTCCGTGGCAGGTAAACAATTCACATTCGACAATGTTTAGGTCGAGATTGTGGTGACATCCCATCGGCTGGAGCGGGGCAGTGTCCTGAGGACCACGCTTCAGCTCTGGTTCCGGCGCCCCGAGGTGGCCAGGGCCGGACGGGAAGCCGCGCGTTACGGGCCTGTACCGCGCCAGAACTGCTCGCACACGATGTGAGCTGGCGTCTCCCGAGCGCCCCGAGGATGCGGTGCATGGTTGTTCGACTGCCGTACCTGACCGCGGTTCGGATGTTCGGCTGGCTGCCGCGGGTGGCACGCGGCGAGTCCGCGATGGCCGCCGAGCTGATGGTGCTGCGCCACGAAGTCGCTGCCCTGCGTCGCCAGGTCGGTCGCAGCTGTCCTGGCCGGATCGGGCCGTGCTCTGCGCCCTGGTCCGCGCCCTTCCCCGCGAGCCATGGAGACATCGGACCGTCGCTCCGGCCACCCTGATGTCCTGGCGCCGCCGCCTGGTAAGCCCGTACTGGACCTACTCGAACCGGCCCGGACGACCGCGAATCAGCGACGGGCTGTACGTCCTTGTCGTCCGACTGGCCCGGGAGAACCCGCGCTGGGGACACAGACGGATCCAAGTTGTACTGGTGTTCCAACGCGCTGGCGGCCTGCCTGGTCTCCACCGACGCTGAGGTCCCGATGACGACTGGAGACGGGGATTCCATGACCACGCACGACGAGCTCGAGGGCCGCCGATCCTGCTGCGCCCTTTCCAGTGGGCAATTCTGCTGGCGACCCGTAGCGGCGCTCGCCGTGGCGGCGGTCGGGCTCAACCGCTGGGAGCGGCTGAGCACACTGGTCGAACTCGGCCGTCGAGCCGAGAGAGCCTGAGCCCGGCCAGACACGTCAGGTGGGTGAGTGGCCGGGCGATTGAAGGTGTCATGAGCCGTATGCCAGTTCCCTAGCCGCGATCGTCGTGTGTTATCCCGAGTTTGAGAGTCGGACACTATGCACGGTGGATTCTCGCGATACTGGTGAGTTCCACCGTTCCACCGGAACCCGGCCGCCCCGCCCTGACGATCGTTGTCTCCAGACCAGAGATCGCTGGTCGAGCAGTGTGCGTCCCGCAGTCGGGGATCAGGGCCGGGCAATCGGGCGGCAGGGTGGCACGACCGCGTCGACGAGCTCGGCGCCGACGTTCGTGGCGAGCCAGGCGTGCAGCGGCTGGCCGCCCAGCCCTGATCGCGCTGGACTCGACGACTACCTGCCCGCCGCCGGCTGACCGCCCTCGGGCACCCCTGGCGGATTCAGCAGGTGTTCTCTCGACATACGCGAGGGTATTCCCAGGCAACGTCCCGGGTCAGTAGTACTGCTCCCACGGGCCGATGGCCGTGGCGCGGGCTCGCAGCATGGCGTAGTTGCCGCCGGTGTAGCCCAGTTCGGTCGACACGTAACTGCCGTTGGCGGTGGATCTGATGACGACGCCGCTACCGTAGGGAAGGATCTGGTACTGCTCCCACGGGCCGATAGCGGTGGCGCGGGCTCGCAGCATGGCGTAGTTGCCGCCGGTGTAGCCCAGTTCGGTCGACACGTAACTGCCGTTGGCGTTGGCCACCAGCACGTAGTTGGAGCCGTATGTGCAGAGGTTGTAGACCTCCCACGGGCCTTGTGCGCCGGCGCGAGCGCGCAACATGCCGTAGTTGCCGCCGGAATATCCGATCTCGGCCGACGTCAGTAGACCGTTGGCTTTCGACTGGATGACGACCGGTTGGCAGGCGAGCGCTGCGGCCGAACCGGCAACCGTAGTGGTGGCCTTGGTGGTCTTGAGGAGGTTGACGGCCTGGGCCAGAGGCACTGGCGCCGGGGCTGCAGCTTGCGGCGCGGCAACGGCTGGGGCGTTACTCGCACCGATGGCGAGCGCCGCGGTCGCCGTCAGCGACAGCAGCGCCGCGACGCTGCGGCGTCCGACGATGACGCGCCGCACTTTGTCGATCAGATTCATGAAAGATCCCGTTCTATCGATTCCCCTCGTCTCCCGAGGCCTGATTAATCATCTTCGGTCTATGTTGCGTAGCGGGGTCAGGAGGTAGGCCGCTTTCCGACAATCGGTGTCGGGAGGAATGTGTCAGCGCCGTGGCCTCGGCAGTTCGCCGCGCTACTCTGCCCGGCGCTTGAGGTTGGCAGAGCCGTGGTGTGCCGGCCGCCGGGTGGCATGCGCTCGGACACCTCCGTGATCATGTTCGAGGCGGCGGTTCGTTCCGAGATGATCGTGTCGTTCGCGCATGCCCCGTGCGCGCACCCTCGGAGGTCCGCCCGGCCGAGGAGCTGAGCAGGCACTTGCCAAGATCGTCGGTGTCTCGAACCCCATCCCAGTACCGGGGCCGCGCCGGTCAGCTGTGGCATCGGGGGGCTGGCCGGCCTCGATATGCATGACGCCAGGTGTCCTTCCTGGAGAGTTAACGCCGATCCCAGGAAGACAAGCCTCAGTCACCGGGTCCCTTGTACGGAGCGGTACGCGAGCGTACCGTTCCCATTGGTACGTCCGCGTACCGCTTTGGAGGTGATGCTCCGATGACGACCGTGACGCTTCCGCCGGGTCCCACGAAACCTCGTGCCGTACAGGGCGTGTATGCACTGGCCGTTCCGCACCGCGGGATGCGCCGGATGCGAGACCGTTACGGGGACGCTTTCACCGTCAACGTGCCGACGTTCGGCCGCGCCGTGGTCATCAGCGACCCCATCGAGGTCAGGCAGGTGTTCATGACCAGCCCGAACTTCGCGGAAAAGCCCGACCGGAATCTCGGTCGGGTGCTCGGTCCAGGCTCGTTGTTCGCGCTCGTCGGTGAGGAGCACCGCAGGCAGCGCAGGCTGCTTGTCCCGCCGTTCCACGGCCGCCGGCTGGCGGTCTACGAGACGATCGTCGAAGAGGAGACGGTGCGGGAGCTGGCGTCGTGGCCGCAGGGCCCGGCCTTCGCGACACTGCCGTCGATGATGCGGATCACCCTCAACGTCATCCTGCGCGCGGTGTTCGGCTCCGCGGGTGCCGAGTACGCCGACCTGCGCGAGCTGCTGCCACGGATGATCAAGCTCGGCTCGCGGTTGGCCGTGCTACCCGTGCCGAGAGTCGACCTCGGTTGGTGGAGCCCGTGGGGGCGTTACTGGGCGATGCGCCGCGAGTACGACGCGATCGTGGGACGGCTGGTCGCCAACGGACGGCGGGACGCGAATCTTGACGAGCGCGACGACATCCTCGCGCTGATGCTGCAGAGTCGCTACGACGACGGCACGGAGATGAGCGGCAGCGAGATCGCCGATCAGCTGCTCACGCTGCTCGCCGCCGGGCACGAGACGACCGCGACGACGCTCGCCTGGGCGATCGAGCGGCTTCGCCGTCACCCGGCGGTCCTGAGCGAGCTCGTGGACGAGGTGGACGCGGGTGGCGACACGCTGCGCGAGGCGGCGATCATCGAGGTGCAGCGCACCCGTCCGGTGATCGACTTTGTCGGACGGCAGGTGCGGGCCGACCACTTCCAGGTGGGCCGGTGGACCGTGCCGAAGGGGTACGCGGTACTGGTCAGCATCACGCTGATGCACGACAACGAGTCGTTGTTCCCAAACGCCCGGACGTTCGATCCACACCGCTTCCTCGGCACCCGACCGGACCTGTACCAGTGGATTCCGTACGGCGGCGGCAGCCGCCGGTGCCTCGGTGCCGCGTTTGCGAACATGGAGATGAACGTTGTCCTGCATACGATGCTGCGCGACCTCACCCTGGTGCCGACCGACGAGCCCGGCGAGCGCTGGCACTCGCGCGGCGTGGCCAACGCCCCGGCCCGGGGCGGTCGCGCGGTTGTCCGCCGCCGCAGCGCCGCCCCGCTGCCGTCCGCCGCGGCCGGCGACGTCGGAGCGCGATCGTGACCGAGCGCGGCGGGTCCGGGTCGGCGAGAGGGCCGATGCCCCGACGATCTCGTCGGATCGCCGGCCGCCCCGTGATGATCACCGGCGCCGCCTCCGGCATCGGGCGCAGCCTGGCCCAGCGGCTGTCGGGGCTGGGCTCGCCCGTGGCCATCGCCGACGTGGACGAGGCCGGGCTGGCGGCGACCGCCGCGACGCTGTCCGGTCCGGTGTTCAGCCGGGTCCTGGACGTCCGGGACGCGGCCGATCAGCTGCGGTTCGCCGACGAGGTGCGCGGGTGGCTCCCGGCGCCGCTGGCGGCGGTATTCAACAATGCCGGCGTCGCCGTCACGTCGACCGTCGCGGGCGCCGTTCCGGAGGACGACGACTGGCTGTTCCAGACCAACTTCTGGGGCGTGGTCCACGGGACCCGGGCGTTCCTACCGGTCCTCATCGAGCAGGACGACGGCGTCATCGTGAACACCTCGAGCGTGTTCGGGCTCCTCGGCGTGCCCTACCAGAGCGCCTACTGCGCCGCCAAGTTCGCCATCCGCGGGTTCACCGACGCCCTGCGCCAGGAACTGCGCGGCACCGGCGTGCGGGCCGTGACGGTGCACCCGGGCGGCATCACCACGAACATCGCCCGCAACGCGCGGTTCCGTACTGACCCCGAGGGCCTCGGGCGGACGAAGGAACAGATGGCGGCACAGTTCGAGGCCGTCACCATGACGTCGCCGGACAAGGCGGCGGCGATCATCCACCACGGCGTCGAGCGCGGCAAGGCCCGGATTCTCGTCGGGCCGGACGCCTACCTGTTCGATGCACTCGCCCGGATCGCGCCAACGCACTACTACGGCGTGATCTCGCGCCTGCAGGCCAGGCTGCGTGCCCGGCAGAGGGAGTCCGTGTGACAACGACGACCGAGCATCTCGATGTGCTGATCATCGGCGCCGGCCTGTCCGGCATCGGCGCCGCGCACCAGCTCCAGTCGGCCTTCCCCGGCCGGACATTCGCGATCCTCGAGGCCCGTGACGCGATCGGTGGGACATGGGACCTGTTCCGATACCCCGGCGTAAGGTCCGACTCCGACATGCACACGCTCGGCTACCGGTTCCGGCCGTGGACGCAGGCCAAGGCCATCGCCGACGGGCCCGCCATCCTGCGCTACATCCGCGACACCGCCGCCGAGGCGGGCCTTGACCGACGCATCCGTTTCGGGCACCGGGTGGTGCGCGCGGAGTGGTCCACGCCGGACGCGCGCTGGACGGTGGAAGCGGTCCATGACGGCGAGACCGTCCGACTGACCACCAACTTCCTGCACGTCTGCAGCGGCTACTACCGCTACGACGCCGGATACGCGCCGGACCTGCCCGGCATTGAGCGGTTCGGCGGTGCCGTCGTCCACCCGCAGCGCTGGCCCGAGGACCTCGACTACACCGCCAAAAAGGTCGTCGTGATCGGCAGCGGTGCGACGGCCGTGACGCTCGTGCCGGCCATGGCCGAGCGGGCCGAACACGTGACGATGCTGCAGCGCTCGCCCACCTACATCCTGTCGTTGCCCGCCGAGGACCCGATTGCGAACCGGCTGCGGCGCCTGGTCGGTGCACGCCGCGCCTACCCGATCGTGCGGTGGAAGAACGTCGCGATCAGCACGCTGCTCTACCAGCTCAGCCGGCGGCGCCCGGACATGGTCGCGGCCATGCTGCGCCGGGCGGCGGTCCGGCAGCTGCCGCCCGGATACGCCGTCGACACCCACTTCAAACCGCGCTACCGGCCGTGGGACCAGCGGCTGTGCTTCGTACCCGACGGCGACCTGTTCGCCGCGATCAGCCAGGGCCGGGCGTCCGTGATCACCGACCGGATCGCGGAGTTCACCGAGGCGGGACTGCGCCTGGAGTCCGGCGCCGAACTCGAGGCGGACGTCGTCGTCACTGCCACCGGGCTGCAGCTGCTGGCGCTCGGTGGCCTCCGACTCGCCGTCGACGGCCACGCGGTCAAGCTTCCGGACACCATGGCCTATCGGGGCATGATGCTCAGCGGCGTACCGAACTTCGCCTTCACGGTCGGCTACACGAACGCGTCCTGGACCCTCAAGGCCGACCTCGTCAGCGAGTACGTCATCCGGCTGCTGCGGTATCTCGACGCGCACGGCTACGACCAGTGCGTGCCGGCGAACGACGACCCAGCCGTCACCGAGCGGCCACTACTCGACTTCCAGGCCGGCTACGTGCTGCGCTCCATCGACGATTTCCCCAAGGCCGGCTCGCGGGCACCGTGGCGGCTCGGCATGAGCTACGCGCACGACCTACTGAAGCTTAGACACGGCCGGATCGAGGATGGCGCCATGCGGTTCTCCCGCCGACCCGTGAATCACGAGGCCGCCCGCCAGACGGCGTAGCCGACCAGCGCTGCGGGAAGGTGACCTCGTGCGACCGTTCTACGCACGCGAGCTGGCGCAGTACCCCACTGGTTCCCGGCGGATGCGCTACCTGCTTATGGCCGTAATGGCCAGCCTCATCGTCAACTTCGAGGGCCAGATCTCGCCCGTCGTGCCGCTGCTGCTCGACGACCTGGGCATGTCGCTGAAGACCTACGGCCTGATCGGCGCGGTGGCCGTGGTCGTCGGCGGTATCTCGGCTGCGATCGGTGGCCGGCTCGCCGATCGGCACGGCCGCGTCCTGCTTCTGATACCCGCGCTGGTGCTCGCGGCCTTGTGCAACTACGCGACCGTGCTGGTGCAGACGCCGACGCAGTTTCTGGTGGTCCGTTGCCTGTTGCTGTTCGTCGAGGGCGCGGCGATCACGACGACCGCCGGACTGGTCCGGGACTTCTCGCCGCGGCTGGGACGCGCCACCGCGTTCGGATTCTGGACCTGGGGACCGATCGGTGCGAACTTCCTGGCCGCCGGCATCGCCGGCGTGGCGCTGCCTATCTCCGGGACCTGGCAGTCGCTGGTCATCATCATGGGCACCGTCGCGCTGGTGTCCTGCATCGTGATCATGTTCTTCATCGCGGACCTGTCGCCGCAGTTGCGGGCGCGCGTCATCACCTCGGAGTCGGACATGGCGGCGGCGGACGGCGACGGCGCGGTCGACCTGCGCGCCGCCCGAGGGCTCACGGCGTATCGGGTCTTCTGGGCACACCTCGCGGGCATCACCCTGTGGTTGGTCTGGTACTGGACAATGCAGATCTTCGGGCCGACGCTGCTCGTGCAGACCTTCGGGCTCACGGCGAGCCGTGCCGCATCCGTCATGGCCGTCAACTGGGCATTCACTCTCTTGACGCTGATCGTCGCCGGGCGGCTCTCAGATCGCCTGCAGGCGCGTAAGCCCGTCATCCTGGTCGGCGCCATCGGTGGGATCGTCGGCATGGTCCTCCTCGTCATGCTGGCCGACAGCGGCCGGGCAAGCGTCGCTCAGCTGATCGGGGTCAACGCACTGCTCGGCGTCGCGATCGCGGCTACGTATGCACCCTGGATGGCGCTCTTCTCCGAGGACATGGAGGATCTGCGGCCGGACCTGCAGGCCACGGCCTGGGGCGCGTTCGGCCTCTCCGTCCGGCTCATGATCGTGGTGGTCCTGGTCGGGTCGCCGGTCGTCGCGGCCGGTGGCACGGGATGGAGCCGGTGGCTGCTCATCGCGACGCTCTGCAACGTGCTCTTCCTCCCCGCGCTGTTCATGTTCGGCGGTGGCTGGCGGCGGGTTTCGCCGGCCACCGCGAAGCAGGCCGTCGCGAAGCAGGCAGGCCGGACCGCTCGCGGTGGCGGCACCGGCGGGTAGCCGCGCGGCGGAGACAGGCTGGTCCGTCGCCGACATTCATGACCGCGTGTCCGTATTGCCGTACAACACAGATTATCCGTCAAAGGTGTGATTCTATACTTTTCCTGGCCACCGGAATTCAGATCGACGACTGCGCCGCCGGTACCCGCCCGGGGTGAACTGGAGCCATGGCCGAAGTGCGCTTCTTTACCGAGCTTCATCCGCCCGACGAGTCCGTGGTCGTCCGGACCGTGAGCGACGCCTGGGGCGAGGACCATCCGGGCGTGTTCGAGGACGGGGCGTGGCGGTTCGTCCTCCCGGACGGCCCTTCCGAGTTCAAGTTCGTGCTGGACGGCACGTGGATGGATGGGCCGAACCTGGCGCTCCCCGCTGGCGGCGGGCCGTTCGACTTCGACGACGACGCCGTGCGCTTCGATCCGATGCCGGCCGTCGTCACCGAGAACTCGCGCGTGCAGCAGCTCTTCTTCCGGCCAAATCATGATCAACAGCACGTGTACGACGTCATCGTCGTCGGCTCGGGCATGGGCGGCGGCCTGCTCGCCGACCAGTTGAGCGACGCGGGCGCCGACGTGCTGGTCCTCGAGGCCGGGTCGTACCTGTTCCCCACCCACGTGGCGAACCTCCCCAGGCGGCTGCAGATCGGGAAGTTCGACAAGAACGTGTGGGGGCTGTTCCCCGACTTCAGCTTCGCCAACTACGTGAACGTGCCCGGCTCGTACTTCGGCGGCGCGCAGGCGTTCAACCTCGGTGGCCGCTCGGTGTTCTGGGGTGGGCTCATCCCGCGGATGGGCGCCTGGGAACTGGCCTCCTGGCCACAGCCGGTCCGCGACTACCTGCTGACCACCGGATACCGGCTGGCCGAGGACGCCCTCAACCGCAACGGCCCGCTCAGCTCCACGTACCAGCAGGACGTCAAGCAGCACCTGGCCACGCTGCTGCCCGACTACGACCACCTCGACGCGCCCGTCGCCGTGCAGTACGAGGGCTACACGCCGTTGTCCATCCCAGGCGGCATGTTCTCCACCGCCGACCTGCTCACCGAGGACCGGCTGGTCGCCGACCCCGGCGCCCGGCTGCCGACGATCAACCTGAACCACGCCGTCCAGCGGATCCTCCACGACGGCGGCCACGCCACCGGTGTCGACTGCTACGACCTGCTTGCCCGCCGCCAGCGGCAGTACCGTGCGAACACGGTCGTGCTCAGCGCCGGCACCATCGAGTCCGCGAAGATCGCGCTGCAGTCCGGCCTCGACGACCCGGCCGGCCTCATCGGGTACGGCATCACCGACCACCCGATCCTGTACACGCACTTCTCGGTCCCGGCCGGCTCGCCGTGGTCGCGCGCCCAGTCGTCGGCGAAGGTCTGGTCGCGGCACCGGGACACCTCAGCCGACCAGCACCCGTACAACGTGGTGCTGGAGCTGGGCGCCGACTTCAACCAGGGCCGCTATGTCGACCCCGACAACCTGCGGCGGCACCGCGAACTGAAGGGCGGCGCCACCCTCGGCGAGGTCGTGTTCCTGTTCCACGCCCCGTTGGTGCCGACCAACCGGGTCTCTGTGTCCGGGCCGCCGCACCTGCCCGTGCTGGTCGACGTGCGGCCGGCGCCCCTGGGCGGCGCCGTGCAGGACGAGGTGCGTGGGATCGGCAAGCAGATCCTCGACGGCTTCGGCGCCCAGGCCATCACCGGCGAGAACCTAGACCTGGCCGCGGCCAAGCTCGGCGGCGTGGCCCACGAGGTCGGCACGCTGCGCATGACCGGCGGCGGGGCCGGGGTGGTCGACGTCGACCTGCGTTTCCTCGGGTACGACAACCTGTACGTTTGCGACAACTCGGTTTTCCCGACCTCGCCGGCGGCCAACCCGACGCTGACCCTGGCCGCACTGAGCCTGCGCCTGGCCCGCCACCTCACCGGCGGTTAGGGCCGCTCGCGCAGGGGCGTGTAGGGCATGAGAGGCGAGTCTGCCGCCGCACCGGCCACTCGTGGGCTTGGTTGAGCACGTCGTGAGTCTTCATCGCTGCTCCAAGGGGAGTGGTCGACGGCGCGGGATCGGTGCACAGGTGTCGGACCGTGGCGGCGGCCGCGGTCAGCCGGTCGATGGGGCTCGCCTGTGGTCGACCACCACGGCCATGCGCCACATGCCGGCGTAACGGGCGGCGACGCGGATGCAGCAGATTGTCGGTGACGGTCTGCCGTTCCAGGTGGTGCGGCGCGAGCGTGTAGATCGCGTCGCTGACCACGAGGTCCCGGCCGCGACCATGCGCGCCATCGTGACCCGCATGGTCGCGGCGGAGATGGCGAACATCTCCCCGAGCAAGGTCAGGTCACGGGCCGAAATGCGCGGCGGCCGGGCGCCGCGCATCAGGCTCAGCGCCACCGATCGTGCGCTCAGCGGCGCCGGTGTAGCGCGGGTTCGCCAAGATCGCGGCTACCGTTCGTAGCGTCCAGGCGGTCCCGGCGCGGTGTGGTTTGCGGGACCCGGTCGTGCGCCGACGGCGGCGGCACACCAAGGGCGTTGAGGGTCCGGTGTACCCGGCGAGTCGCGAGGCCGCAGTCGTGAGGCGTTGCAGCGCGACCGCGCGGCTCGTTCTCGTCCGCGGCGTCAGCGAACTTGCCCGAGCCATCCGAGCCGCATCACCCGACGGCTCGCCGTGCCCGTCGACGGCTCAACACAACGGCCCAAAATTCGAATGCGTCTGCGGGCGGGCACTCGACAGAATCGGAGCATGGCGCGCTTCGGATTTCAGGACTACGAGCCGCGCTGGCTCAACGGCCGGGACAGCATCACTGCCGTCCACGGCTGGCGACTCGCGCGCTTGGCCGGTAGCACCCTTCAGCATGTCTGGCGGGTCTGGGAGCTCGATGCCGGTGGCCGGTTCACAGGCGCACCGATGCTGGACCTCGGTGACGAGCGGGTCGGAATCCATCATCAGAAGCTTCGGCGATCTCTGCGACACGTGGAGCACTGTCGACCCGGCCCACGCAATCGAGGATCCCTGCGACGGCAATTCCCTCTTCAGTCTCGCCTGGCGTCCAGAGCACATGCCGCAACTCGCCGAGCCGGCCGGTCGAACGCTGCAACGCGTCGAGCTACTCGAATGGGCCGGCGGGGATGACGACATGGCCAACGGCAGCATCGTGATCGGCTTAGACCTCGCGCCGCGCGGGCTCACGATCGGGTATTCCTCGACGAGCCGACGGCGGGACTCGACCCCGCATGCCCGGCGTGAGTTCCACGAGCTGATCCACCGCCTGGCCGACCTCGAAGACACGACGATCCTGCTGACCACCCACGATCTGGACGAGGCGGAGAAACTGGCCGACCGCATCCTGATCCTGGCCGACGGCCGGATCGTTGCCGACGGCAGCGCCGACCAACTGGCCCGGCGGGTCGCCGGCGAGGGCGAGGTGCGGTGGAGCCTCCACGGACGACACTTCGTGGAATCCACGCGGGAGCCCACGACGTTCGTGCGGGAGTTGTTCGCCCGGCACGGCGCCGAGATCAGTGATCTGGAGGTGCGGCGGGCCAGCCTCGAGGATACCTACCTCCCTGCGGCGGCTGGATGACCCGTTCGAGGATCTCGACGAGCTCAGACGGCAGCAGACCAGCCGCGGGTCCGCACCCCACGCACCGTCGCGGCCAACAGCGTTTCGACGCCGTGGGTGAACGTCGACAGAGTGGCCGGGGGATGTGCGGCGAAGTCCTGCCAGGCCTCGTGGCGCCGCGCCCCCGCGCCTTCCAGCCAGGCCTGGACCGCATCGACGACCCGATCGGCCGATCCGATCGGGGCTACTCCGGCCGCCTGGCCCGAGCGGTGCGTCATCCGTTGGCAGGCGTGGGTTGTAGGGCCCCCGCAGCATGGAGTAATACTCGTCGGCGGTGTGATCCGGCGGCATCCCCAGGTCCGCCACCGTGCTTGCTACCGGATCCGGATCGGGGTGGGCGGCACCGAGCCGTGCTGCAGGCCGTCATCGCCCTCGACGTAGCCGGACGAGCTCCACTGCGCTGTGCCGCGCCGGAACCCCTGCTCGCCTACCGCCGTCACCTCGACGGCGTACCGATGCGCAACGCCATCGCAGACCGTCGGCTCCAGGTATCCGTACCCATTGATCGAGACGCCGCCGGCCGACTGGCTGACGGTCAGGTCGATCACGCCTCGGTCCGGCACGCCACCGGTGAAAGGGCCGCAGCTGTACGTGCCGGCCAGCGTCACGCTCTCGCCTCCCGCGTTGCGTAGCGCCACGCGCGCGGTGACCGTGAGGCCAGCCTGCGCGGCCCAGGCGGCACCGGCGGGGGACATGAGGGCGGTGGACAAGGTCAGAACAGACGCCGCAAGAACGGGCACGATTTTCCGCATGATGTCCTCCGATCCATAAAGCACGGTGTGAGGCGCTGAGCCGCCACCGTCGAAGCCTATGCCCGAGGCGGTCCCGGCTCATTTCGGTGACCGTTGGGTCCGGTTACGACGCCTGCCGATCCGTGGCGGCACTCCGTGATGCGACCTGGGCAGTGTGCTCCTAGAGTAGGTGATGCCATCGAAATCGCTCGATCTGGAGGGCAGTCCGTTGAGATGGAAGATCGCCGCCGCCGTTCTCCTCGCCGCCGGGCTGATCGCCACTCCGGGCATCGCCAAAGCGGCGCCCACGGCGCCCACGGCGCCCACCAGCCTGATCTCCGCCCGGCCCAGCCCGGACGAGGTGGGCCGGGCTCTGGCGCGTATCGCCAAGGCGAGTAACGGGCGGGTCCGGGTCGGCGTCATCGGCCGCAGCAACGAGGGCCGGCCGCTGCGGCTGGCCACCTTCGGGCACGGCACAACGCGGCTGCTCTATGTGACGCAGCAGCACGGCGACGAGCCGCTGGGCACCCCGGCCGCCGTGCGGGCGCTGTGGACCCTCGGCGTGCCGAGCACGCCCTGGCACCGGTGGCTGGCCGGCCAGGTGACCGTGGACATGGTGGTGCAGGCCAACCCGGACGGCGCGGTCCGCAACCAGCGCTACAACCACGACCCGAGCGCCTCCGGCGAATACTCGGAACCGGGCGTCGGCTACGACATCAACCGGTTCCACAACCCGTTGACGCCGATCGTGGACAACCCCGTACCGGAGTCCCGGGCCATGCTGCGGTACTGGCACGCCACCCACCCCCGCGTGGTGGTCGACTACCACATGCAGGGGCGTTATCTGCAGCCCGACGGGCGGGAGACGACGGCCTCGGTCCTCTGGCCGACCAGCCCGCTGGCGCCGAGTGCCGCGGTCACCGCGTCGCGGCGGCTGGCGGTGCGCAACTACGACGCGATGACCCGCCTGGCCGGGGCCAACGTCACCCGCTACCCGGGCGGTGACTACGAGGGCATCGCGCGGAACGCGTATGGCATCCTCGGCAGCGCATCGCTCCTCGTGGAGCTCTCCGACCTCCCGGCGGAGCGGGTGGAGTTCCAGATCCGCACGGCCTCCGTGTCGATGATCGCGACGGCGCAGGGGGCCGCCGACGGCTCGCTGTGGCGCGCCGATCCGGCCCGCGCCGACACCGTTCCCGAGCGCGGCCCGGCGCTGCCGGGTGCCGCGTCAACGCTGCTCCTTGCGGACGCCGCCTGACCCGCTGACAGGTCGTCGGGGCGCTCGAGCTCGCTGCCCCGACGCCGGCATCCACCCCGCCGCGCGGTTCGCCGACCCGGCCGTGACCGCCTCCGCCACCGCCACCGCGGCCCACCATGCGCAACCGCCGACCCGGACGAGAAGACGCCGCGCTCCCGGCATCGTCCGGCACGCCCCGCCCCGCCCCGGACGGGTGAGCGGTTACGGCGCCGGAGCACATCGCTGTGCGCCCGGAGGACGCGTGTGCCGCCGGAAGCTCCGTGCAAGATCTTCGGCCGGATGCTCGGTCAGCCGCCACAGCCGCGCGCCGGTCGCCCGGTCGTGGCCGGACAGCGACTCCCCGTCGTTGATGCACACCACCGGCCCGCAGCCGAACGAGCCGCCCGACGGTCCACAGCTGCCGCGGCGTGTCGATGTCGTAGGCGGTGATCGTGGTCCGGCCCCGCACCGTGTGGTCCTGGTAGAGCTGCCGGCCCTGCATGGTGACGGCCGAGTGGTCCTCGGTCTGCGCCAGCCCGTGCCGCGGCAGCGTTCCGGTCGTGACGACGGAGCCGTCGGCCAGCGCGATCACCTCGGCCCGGCCCTGGGCGGTGACGGTGAACAGGGACGCCCGACGAACCGGCCGATACAGCCCACCACCGAGAACCCATCCGGGCGGCCGACAGCCGCCGGGATGTGTGGATTCACCTGCACAACGGAAAGCGGCTCCCCCCGCCCACCACTCATCAGAGCGAGCGCCTGTCGAAGGGGGACCAGCCCGGGTGGCGCTCTACAAGCTCGACAGGTCCACTCCGACGATCCGCAGGGCGAGCTCCGCGTAGTGGTCGCCGATGTCCTCCGGCGTCCACGTGCCCTCGTCCCGGTACCAGCGGGCGATATCGATCCCCAGCGACAACAGCGCCAGGGTCGTCATCCCTGCATCCCTGACCTGAAAGACGCCCGCGGCCATACCGGACTCCACCAGGCGTCGCACCTCGTGGTCGATCTCCTGGCGGATCTGCCGGATCTCCTCGAAGTGCTCAGGGCTGAGCGCTGCGAGTTCGTAGTTCACGACCCGGGCCACCGTGTGCCCGCGCGCGTGGTCGATGGCGAACCGCCGCACCACGCTGACCAGCTGCTTCACCGGATCTTCGGAGCCGACCAGACCGTCGCGTACGAGCGCGAGCGTGCGTTCGTGGCCGGACCGGGAGATCAGGTAGAGCAACTCTTCCTTCGACTGGTGGTGCACATACAGGGCCGCGGGACTCATCCCGGCCGCCGCTGCGATGTCGCGGGTCGTCGTGGCGTGAAAACCGCGTTCGGCGAACGCGCTTACCGCGGCGTCGAGAAGCCTCGCGCGGGTGGCCGCAGCCCGGGGCAGGTCCGTGGTCTCGGTCATAGCGCTTCCATCCTCTCAGGTGCCTGACGGGGTGTGAGATGGGCCACGTCACGCGGCGACCGAACCTCTTGACGGACCGGGACGCTTCTCGCAAGCTGAGCAAGTAAGCAAGCGCTTAGTCAGCAGTTTAAGGAGGGGCGTATGGGTCGCACAAATCGTCAGTACCGGCTCGCCAAGCGACCGGTCGGCCTGCCGGCGCCCTCGGATTGGGACTTCGTCGAGCAGCCGGTCGCGGAGCCGGGTGAGGGCCAGCTGCTGATCGAGACGATCTATCTGTCGCTGGACCCGGCCATGCGCGGCTGGATGAACGAGGGCAGGTCCTACATCCCCCCGGTGGAGATCGGTGCGGTCATGCGCGCGGGCGGCGTGGGCCGGGTGATCGCCTCTCGCAACCCGCAGTACGCGGTCGGTGACTACGTGTCGGGAATGCTCGGCGTGCAGGAGTACCACCTGTCGGACGGCCGGGGCCTGACCAAGGTCGATCCCGCGCAGGCGCCGCTGCCGGTGTACCTCGGTGTCTTGGGCATGCCGGGCATGACCGCCTACTTCGGGCTGCTCGACATCGGACGACCCGAGCGCGGCCAGACCGTCGTGGTCTCCGGCGCGGCGGGTGCGGTCGGCAGCGTGGTCGGCCAGATCGCCAAGATCAACGGATGTCGAGTCATCGGCATCGCCGGCGGCGAGCGCAAGTGCCGTCTGGTCGTGGAGGAGCTCGGCTTCGACGCCTGCATCGATTACAAGTCCGAGGACGTGCGCAAGGCTCTGCACGAGGCGGCACCCGACGGCGTCGACGTCTACTTCGACAATGTCGGCGGCGACATTCTCGACGCCGTGCTGACCCGTCTGGCGCGGGGCGCGCGCATCATCATCTGCGGCGCGATCTCGCAGTACAACGCGACCGATCAGGTCAAGGGCCCGGCCAACTACATGTCGCTGCTGGTGAACCGCGCCTCGATGACCGGGATGGTGGTATTCGACTACGCCGGCCGGTATCCCGAGGCCACCGCCGAGTTGGCAGGGTGGCTGTCGACCGGAAAGCTGCGGTCGCTGGAGGACGTGGTGGGCGGCGGCGTGCAGGCGTTCCCCGACACCCTGCTTCGGCTCTTCAACGGCGACAACACCGGAAAGCTCGTTCTCCAGGTCGGGACCGCGTGAGCGGCCGGTTCGCCGGGCGGACGGCGATCGTGACCGGGGCCAGCCGGGGGATCGGGCTGGCCATCGCCGAGCGGCTGGTGGCCGACGGGGCGAAGGTCGTCGTCACCGCGCGCAGGCAGGAGGCGCTGGACGCCGCGGTCGCGCAGCTCGGCGGGCCCGAACACGCAATCGGCGTGGCCGGCCACGCCGCAGACGTCGACCACCAGGCGGAGGCGGTCAAGCGCGCGATCGACGTGTTCGGCGGCGCCGACCTGCTGGTCAACAACACCGGCATCAACCCGGTGCACGGACCGATGGTCGAGCTGGACCTGGATGCGGCCCGCAAGATCGTCGAGGTCAACTGCCTGGCCGCGTTGTCGTGGGTGCAGCAGGTCCATCGGACCTGGATGGCCGAGCACGGCGGCGCCGTCGTCAACGTCTCGTCGGTGGCCGGCATCCGCCCGGCACCAGGTATCGGTTTCTACGGCGCCAGCAAGGCGATGCTCACCCACATCACCCAGGAGCTCGCGGTGGAGCTCGGCCCGGACATCCGGGTCAACGCGGTCGCCCCGGCCGTGGTGAAGACGAAGTTCGCCGCGGCGCTCTACGACGGACGTGAGGAAGAGGTCGCCGCCGCCTACCCGCTCAAGCGGCTGGGTGTTCCGGCTGACATCGGCAGCGTGGTCGCGTTCCTGCTCTCGGATGACGCCGCGTGGATCACCGGGCAGGTGCTCGTCGTCGACGGCGGTGTGACGCTGACCGGGGGTGTCTGATGCCGGAGCGGGGACAGCGGGTGGTCGTCACCGGTGCCGGGCACGGCATCGGTCGCGCGCTTGCCACCCGGCTCACAGCCGAGGGCGCGCGGGTCGTGGTCAACGACCTTGACGCCGCCGCGGCGACCCGGGTGGCCGACGACATCGGCGGGCACGCCGTCACTGGTGACGCGGCTTCCGAGGCGGGCGTGACCGCGCTGGTCGATGCGGCTCGCCATCACCTGGGCGGTATCGACATCTGGTTCGCCAACGCGGGCATCGACCGCGGCGAGGGTCTGCAGGCGTCCGAGGCGGACTGGGCGGCCGCCCTCGACGTCAACGTGCTCGCGCACGTGCGCGCAGCGCGGCTACTGGTGCCCGAGTGGCTCGAGCGGGGCGCCGGTCGGTTCGTGGTGACGGCGTCCGCGGCAGGCCTGCTCACCATGCTCGGCAACCCGACGTACTCGGTCAGCAAGCACGCGGCCGTCGCGTTCGCCGAGTGGCTCTCCTCGACCTACCGGCACCGGGGCGTGGTCGTGCAGGCGATCTGCCCGCAGGGCGTCCGCACCCGGATGCTCGACAACGCCGGCCCCCTGCAGGACCTGCTCAGCCACGACGCCGCGATTGCGCCCGAGGAGGTCGCCGAAGCGATGTGGCAGGCGCTGGCCGACGACCGGTTCCTGGTGCTCCCGCACCCCGAGGTCGCGGGGTACTACGCCAACCGTGCTACGCAGACCGACCGCTGGCTGGCCGGCATGAACAAGCTGCAGCGCCGGCTTGAGGCGAAGGGAACGACCGCATGAGGGCGTGGCAGACGACCGAACTCGGCCAGCCGCGTGACGTACTGCGGCTGGTCGACGTGGCCGACCCCGAGCCGGGCCCGGGTCAGCTCGCGGTCGCCGTGCTGGCCGCGCCCGCCAACTTTCCCGACGTCCTGATGTGCCGGGGGGAATATCAGGTCAAGCCGGAGCCGCCGTTCACACCGGGCGTGGAGCTGTGCGGCGAGGTGATCGCGCTCGGCGAGGGCGTCACCGGGTTCGCCGTGGGCGACCGGGTGCTGGGCGGCGCCGTGCTCCCGCACGGCGGGTTCGGCGAGCGCGCGCTGATGAACGCCGCCACGACCTTCCCGGCGCCGTCGGCGCTCGACGACGCCGAGGCCGCGTCGCTGTACATCGGGTATCAGACCGGCTGGTTCGGCCTGCACCGCAGGGCCGGGCTGCGGGCGGGCGAGACGCTGCTTGTGCACGCCGCGGCCGGCGGCGTCGGCAGCGCTGCGATCCAGCTCGGCAAGGCCGGCGGCGCGCGGGTGATCGGCGTCGTCGGCGGGCCGGCGAAGGCCGAGGTCGCCCGCAAGCTGGGCGCCGACGTGGTGGTGGACCGGCACGAGCAGGATTTCGTCGAGGTCGTCAAGGCCGAGACCGGCGGCCGGGGCGCCGACGTCGTCTACGACCCGGTCGGCGGCGAGACCTACCAGCGCTCGACCAAGTGCGTCGCCTTCGAGGGCCGGATCCTCGTCGTCGGCTTCGCCGGGGGCCAGATCCAGTCGGCCGCGCTCAACCACGCACTGGTGAAGAACTACTCGATCGTCGGGCTGCACTGGGGCCTGTACAACAGGTACGACCCGGCGGCCGTGGCGCAGTGCCACCGCGATCTCACCGCCCTGGCCGAACGAGGCGCTGTGCGGCCGCTGGTCAGCGAGCGGCTTGCGCTGCACGAGGTGGCCGACGGTGTGCAGCGGCTTGCCGAGGGCAGCACCGTCGGCCGCGTGGTGTACGTGCGGGGAGCGCAACGATGAGCGCCCAGCGCCGGGTGGACGC
Source organism: Actinoplanes sp. NPDC049118 (assembly GCF_040648555.1). NCBI lineage: Bacteria > Bacillati > Actinomycetota > Actinomycetes > Micromonosporales > Micromonosporaceae > Actinoplanes > Actinoplanes sp. NPDC049118. Next base: position 150,503 of record NZ_JBEZDY010000016.1, on the reverse strand, counting down.
CGTCATCTTCGGCTACGCCACCACCCGGACGGCCATCGCCGAGCTGATCCCCGGCCTGACCCCGCAACGACAGGAGTGACCCACATGACCACCACCACCCGCATCGCGATCGTCACCGGCGCGGCCCGCGGCATCGGCGCCGGCGCCGCGAAGCGGCTCGCCGCGGACGGCCTGGCCGTCGCCGTCGTGGACCTGGACGAGGCGGCCGGCAAGCCCGTCGTCGAGGAGATCGAGCGCGCCGGGGGCCGGGCCGTCGCGCTGGGCATCGACGTGAGCGACGAGCAGGCCGTGCGAGCCGGCGTCGCGCGGATCGCCCAGGAGCTGGGCGCGCCGACCGTGCTTGTCAACAACGCCGGCATCCTCCGCGACAACCTGCTGTTCAAGATGACCGCCGACGACTGGGACGCGGTCATGAACGTGCACCTGCGCGGCTCGTTCCTGATGTCCCGCGAGGTGCAGAAGCACCAGCTGGAGGCCCGCTGGGGCCGGATCGTCAACCTGTCCAGCACCTCCGCGCTCGGCAACCGAGGCCAGGCCAACTACGCCGCGGCGAAGGCCGGTGTGCAGGGCTTCACCAAGACGCTGGCCATCGAGCTGGGCAAGTTCGGCGTCACCGTCAACGCGATCGCGCCCGGCTTCATCGAGACCGAGATGACCGCCGCCACCGCCGAACGCATCGGCGTGCCGTTCGACGACCTCAAGAAGGCCGCGGCGGCGGAGATCCCGGTGGCCCGCACCGGCACGCCGGAGGACATCGCGCACGCCGTGTCGTTCTTCGTCAGCGAGGGCGCCGGTTTCGTCTCCGGCCAGGTGCTCTACGTGGCGGGAGGGCCGAAAGCGTGAAGGTCTTCCAGGGCATCGAGGAGCTGGAGCGGGCCGTCGGCACCCACCTCGGGTACTCCGGCTGGCACACCGTCACCCAGCGGCAGATCGACACCTTCGCCGAGGCCACCGGCGACCACCAGTGGATCCACGTCGACCCGGCGAAGGCAGCGGCCGGCCCGTTCGGCGGCACCATCGCGCATGGATACCTCACGCTGTCGCTGGTGCCGATGCTGGTCTGGCAGGTGTTCACCGTCGAGGGCGTGCGGATGGGCGTCAACTACGGTGCCGACAAGGTCCGCTTCCCCTCACCGGTGCCGGTGGACACGCAGGTGCGGGCGGGGGTCGAGCTGCTGTCGGTGAAGCCGGGCGGCGGCGGGCACCGGGTCACCACCCGGGTCACCGTCGAGCGCGAAGGTGCGGACAAGCCGGCCTGCGTGGTCGAGACGGTCAGCGTGCTGGTGGCGTGATGACCACCATCCCGCACGACCCGCCCGGCCTCGACCTGCCCCGGCTCGCCGCCTGGTTCGCTGCGACGGTGCCCGGGGTGGCCGAGGGGCCGCTCGGGGCCCGGCTCATCGCCGGGGGACGGTCCAACCTCACCTACGAGGTGAGCGACGGCCGGGCCATGTGGATCGTCCGGAGGCCGCCGCTGGGGCACGTGCTCGCGACCGCGCACGACATGGCGCGTGAGTTCCGCGTGATGTCGGCGCTGCGGGACACCGGGGTTCCCGTGCCGAGGACCTACGCACTGTGCCGGGACGAGGGCGTGCTGGGCGCGCCGTTCTACGTGATGGAGCGGGTCGCCGGTACGCCGTACCGGTACGCCGCCGAGCTCCAGCCGCTCGGCGCCGAGCGGACCCGGGCGATCTCGATCGGGCTGATAGACGTTCTGTCGACCCTGCACGAGGTCGACCCGGCCGCGATCGGGCTCGGCGACTTCGGCCGCCCGGAGGGATTCCTGGCTCGGCAGGTGCGGCGCTGGCGCAAGCAGCTCGACGCCTCGCACAGCCGCGACCTGCCCGCCGCGGACGAACTGTACGCCCGGCTCGCGGCAGGCGTACCGCCGGAGACCGCGCCGGGTGTGGTGCACGGCGACTACCGGCTCGACAACGTCCTCGTCGACGACAACGACGGCCCCGTCGCCGTCATCGACTGGGAGATGGCCACGATCGGCGATCCGCTCACCGACCTGGCGCTGCTGGTGGTCTACCAGCGGCTCGGCACGCTGCTCGGCGGAAACGTCGTGGCCGACGCGTCGTCGTCGGCGGGCTTCCTCAACGAGGACGAGCTCATCGAGCGTTACACCGCGCGCAGCGACCGCGACCTGTCCCGGCTCGGCTTCTACCTCGGACTCGCATCGTTCAAGCTGGCCGCGATCCTCGAGGGCATCCACTACCGCCATCTGCACGGCCAGACGGTCGGTTCTGGTTTCGACCGCATGGGTGAAGCCATCATTCCCATTCTCGACGCGGGGCTCACGTCACTGAAGGAGCAGTACTGATGGATTTCCAGTTCGATGCCAGGACCGAGGAGCTGCGGGCCGGACTGCTCGAGTTCATGGACAGCCACGTCTACCCGGCCGAGCCGGTCTTCCACGAGCAACTCGGTCAGCTCGAGGACCGGTGGGCCTGGGACTCGGTGCCGGTGCTCGCCGAGCTGCGGGCCGAGGCGCGCCGCCGCGGCCTGTGGAACCTCTTCCTCCCGGGGGAGCACGGCGCCGGGCTGACCAACCTGCAGTACGCCCCGCTGGCCGAGATCACCGGCCGCAGCGGCCACCTGGCCCCGCCCGCGCTCAACTGCTCCGCACCCGACACCGGGAACATGGAGGTACTGGCGCAGTTCGGCAGCGAGGCGCAGCGCAAGGAGTGGTTGGAGCCACTGCTCGAGGGCCATATCCGCTCGGCGTTCGCGATGACCGAGCCCGACGTCGCATCCTCGGACGCCACCAACATCGCCACCCGGATCGAACGGGACGGCGACCACTACCTGATCAACGGTCGCAAGTGGTGGATCAGCGGTGCGATGAACCCCAACGCGAAGATCCTCATCGTGATGGGGAAGACCGACCCGGCCGCCGACCGGCACCAGCAGCAGTCGATGATCCTGGTACCCCGCGACGCCCCGGGCGTGGAGATCACGCGCGGCATGGAGGTGCTCGGGTACGACGACCACAACCACGGCGGCCACGCGGAGCTGGAGTTCCGCGACGTACGGGTGCCCGCGGACAACCTGATCGGCGGAGAGGGCGACGGGTTCGCCATCGCGCAGGCCCGGCTCGGCCCCGGCCGGATCCACCACTGCATGCGTTCCATCGGCGTGGCCGAGCGGGCGATCGAGCTGATGTGTGCCCGAGCCGAGGAGCGGATCGCCTTCGGCAAGCCGATCTCCGAGCAGGGGGTCGTGCGTGACTGGATCGCCGAGTCCCGGGTGCGGGTCGAACAGCTGCGCCTGCTCGTGCTCAAGACCGCCTGGTTGATGGACACCGTCGGCAACAGGGGCGCGCACACCGAGATCCAGGCGATCAAGATCGCCACCCCGGCGACCGTGCAGTGGATCCTCGACAAGGCCATCCAGGTGCACGGCGCTGCCGGCCTGTCGCAGGACTTCCCGCTGGCCTACGCCTACGCCCAGATTCGTACCCTGCGCTTCGCCGACGGACCCGACGAGGTGCACAAGAGCGCCCTGGCCCGCCACGAACTGCGCCGCCAGGCCACCGCACGGGGGTCACGATGACCACAGACGAAACCGCGATGCGCGCGGACCTTCGGCACCGGGTCGCCGACTTCCTCGCCGCGCACGACCCCCTGACGAGCGACCGGCTGGAGTTTCTCCGGGCCCGCTACGACGCCGGGCTGGCCTGGGTGTCCTTCCCCGAGGGGCACGGCGGGCTGGGGCTGCCGCGGGCCTTGCAGCTCGAGGTCGACCAGCTCTTCGACGAGGCCGATGCGCCCGACAACAACCGGTTGGCGAACGGGATCGGCCTGGGTATGGCGGCGCCGACGATCCTCGCCTTCGGCACCGAGGAGCAGAAGCAGCGATTCCTCAAGCCACTGTGGACCGGCGAGGAGGTGTGGTGCCAGCTGTTCAGCGAGCCCGGCGCCGGCTCCGACCTCGCCGCGATGGCCACCCGCGCGGTGCGCGACGGTGACGAGTGGGTGGTCAACGGCCAGAAGGTGTGGACCACGGGCGCGCATGTCGCCCGGTTCGCGATTCTGGTCGCCCGCACCAACCCCGACGTGCCAAAGCACCGCGGCCTCAGTTACTTCCTCTGCGACATGACCGTCCCCGGCGTCGAGGTGCGGCCGCTGCGGCAGCTCACCGGCGAGGCGGAGTTCAACGAGGTCTTCCTCACCGACGTTCGGATCCCGGACGGCCAGCGGCTCGGGGCCGAGGGGCAGGGTTGGGAGGTGGCCACGGCCACCCTCAACAACGAGCGGGTGGCCATCGGCGGGAGCGCCAGCCCGCGCGAGGGCGGCATGGTCGGGGTGGTGGCGCGGACCTGGCGCGAGCAGCCGCACCGGCGCACCCCGGAGCTGCACGACCGGCTGCTGCGGCTCTGGGTCGAGGCGGAGGTCGCCCGGCTCACCGGCGCGCGACTGCGGCAGAAGCTGGCGCTCGGCCAGCCCGGGCCCGAGGGGTCGGCGATGAAGCTCACCTTCGCCCGGCTGAACCAGCAGCTGTCCGGACTGGAGCTGGAGCTGCTGGGTGAGGACGGCCTGCGCTACTCCGGTTGGACCATGGTGCGGCCTGAGGTGGTCGATTTCACCGAACGGGACGCGGGCTACCGCTACCTGCGCGCCAAGGGCAACTCCATCGAGGGCGGCACGTCGGAGATCCTTCGCAACATCGTTGCCGAGCGCGTGCTCGGACTGCCCGCCGAACCACGCGTGGACAAGGACGTCCCATGGAAGGAGCTCCGAAAGTGAGTGACCCCGATCTGCTCTACTCCGACGTCGAGGACGACTTGCGCGCCTCCGTGCGCGACCTGCTCGCCGACCGCTGCGAGCCGGCTGCGGTGATCGCCATGTACGACGGCGACCGGTCGCTCGTGGACGGTCTATGGAAGGCGCTCGCCGCCGAGATGGGCCTGGCCGGGCTGCTGGTGCCGGAGGAACGCGGTGGGGTTGGGGCGTCGGCCCGCGAGGCGGCGGTCGTCCTGGAGGAGCTGGGCCGCGCGGTCGCCCCGGTGCCGTTCCTCACCAGTGCGGTCATTGCGTCCGCGGTCCTGCTCGACGCCGAAGGTGACCTTCTGGCCGCGCTCGCGTCGGGCGAGCGCACCGCCGCGCTCGCCGTGCCGCTGTCGACCGCCCCTGGCGATGCCATCCCGGCGGCCCGCGCCGATGCCGGCGGCCGGCTGACCGGCGCGTTCACGAGCGTCGCCGGGGCACTCGAGGCCGACGTGCTGCTGGTGCCGGCCGCCTGCGGCGACGCCGTCGGCGTCTACGCGGTACCGGCTTCCGCCGCGAGCATCGTCCCTGTGGTCTCGCTGGACATGACCCGGCAGCTGGCCGACGTCACCGTCGACGGTGCGGCCGCGGAGCTGGTCGTCGCCGATGGGGAGCTCGCCGTGCGTCATGCACTTCAGGCCGGGGCTGCGCTGCTGGCGTCGGAACAGGTCGGTGTCGGGCGATGGTGCCTGGACACCACGGTCGCCTACCTCAACGAGCGGCGTCAGTTCGGCAGGGTCGTCGGCGGTTTCCAGGCGCTGAAGCACCGGCTGGCCGACCTGTACACCGGCGTCGAGTCCGCCAATGCCGCCGCCCGGTACGCCGCCGTGACCCTCGCGGCCGGGGACCCGGACGCACCGATCGCCACCGCCGTCGCGCAGGCATTCTGCGGCGATCTCGCGGTGACGGCGGCCGAGGAGACGGTGCAGCTGCACGGCGGGATCGGCATGACGTGGGAGCACCCGGCGCACCTGTACCTCAAGCGCGCGAAGGCCGACCAGCTCGCGCTCGGCACGCCCGGGGTACACCGCGCCCGCCTGGCCGATCTCATCGACATCTCCGCGCCCGGAATGACGGCCGAACGGGTCGAGCACGGCTGGTGAGCTGCGGATATGGGCGCGAGCCCGCGCCGGAGCGCGAGGATTTCGGCGTCCTTGTCACTACGTCAGACCTCGGCCGGGTCGGGAGCAGCGTCCGGGCTGCCGCGGAACCGGCGGGTAACCCTCCAGGTGGTGACCCTGATCGACTCGTTGTTGCAGGACCTGCACATTCCCTTGAGGTTTGACTCGCCGTTGTACCACTCCACCCGCTCGGCCTGGATCTGGCCCAACCCGTGTTCCTGGAGGTGCTGGACCACCGGGATGGTGTGATCCAGCGTCCACAGGTTGACCGGGAAGCCAGGAACGCGACCCCGGGACGAGTAGAACTCGCCGCATTCGGCGCACCGGTAGAGGTCGAACTGGGCCGGAATCGTGGCGTCCGGGTTCAGCGAGCGCCAGTGCTCGAGCCCTTCGGCGAAGGCCGCCTGCTGGATCTTCTCCCGGACCCCGCTCGCCCAGCCGCCGTAGAACGTGTCCCGCCACAGAGGATAGCCGCGGTAGGCGGGCGCGATCGAGTCGCCTTCGACGTACTGGGACCGGTGGCCGAGGTTCTCCAGATCCTTCAGGTGGTGCGCGGCACCGACCGCCTCCAGGAAGGTCTTCCATTCGGAGATCTTGTCCGTCACCTTCTGCCGGTATGCGGACCGTGTCAGGTACTGGTTGTTGAAGAAGGGCGACGCGAGTTCCGTGGTTCCGCCCTGGTACAACTGCTCCTGCTCGGTGATCTCGGCCTCGAGCGCACCCATCGACGTCGAGATAGCGCCCATCCGCTCCTTGCCCTCGGCGGGGAAGTTCGGGTCCTTCAAGGCGTTGTCGACGCGTCCCTTGAGCCAGCCGGGTGTGGACGCCATGAAGAGCTGACGCTTGCCACCCACCATCTCGAACCACATGGTGTGCGACGCGCCGTCCATGGCGAAGGGCGTCCTGCCGGTGGGCACGATGGCTTCGCCGTCGGCCGCCGCGGCCGGAGCCGGCTCGGTGCCTCCACCGAGGCCGAGCGCGTTCAACGCCGCCCTCCCCAGTCGCATCGCCTGCTCGAAGAGCCAGTCCAGGGCCCTGTCCACCAGCTCCCGCAACTGCCCGATCAGCTCCACCAGCTTCTCCGGCACATTCCCGAGCCCGGCCTGGTTCGCCAGGAACCCGATCGCCACCGGGATCGCGTTCGCCAGGCCCCGTTCCACCTTCTCCGCGCCCGCCGAGATGTTGCCCGCGGCGATCGCGGCCAGCGTGCCGACGTAGTCGTCGACGATCGCCAGGATCTCGCGGACGTACTCGATGACCGACTGCACCGCGTTGAAGAACGCGATGCCGCTGTTGACCACGGCCATGATGCCGGTCGGGTCCAGCATCGACAGCAGCTTCGCGGTGGCCCTCTCGATGATCGTGGTGACGATCCAGTCCTTGGCCATGCCCAGCAGCGTGTCCCACAGGTTGCCGAGCTGGTTCTCGATGTGCTTCCAGACCGCGGCGACGCCGTTCTCCTGCACGTCCTTGACGAAGTCGAACGCCTCGCCGGCCATCGCGATCCCGGAACGGATCTTCTGCACCACGTCGTCACCGATGTGCTTGCCCAGTTTCGCCCAGAGCTTGTCGGCGGTGACGTCGAGGACCTGCAGCACGAGCTCCAGGATCGACTTGAAGGTCAGATCCGGCGGCTTCTGGATGCCCAGCGCGCCGAGCCCGCGGAACAGCCAGTCGGCCAGGCCGCTCAGCAGGTAGTCGAGCACCTTGTCGAGGAAGCTCATGAAGCCGCTCTTCAGCGCGGCGATCATGTTGAGCAGGAAGCCGACGGGGTCGCGCTTGATGTCCTCGATCGCGGCCATCGCGTTGCTGATGATGCTGCCGAGCAATTCGCTCGGGAAGTTCATCAGCTTGAGGATCAGCGTGACAACGACCTTGATGACCTCGCCGGCGAAGGCCACGATCCGGCCCAGCGGCTCACCGAACTTGTCCAGCACCCGCACGAACGCGCCGATCGGGTTCAGCAGGTCCTCGAGGGTGAGTGAGTCCCACACCGCCTTGAAGGTGCCGACGATCATGTCGAGCGAGATGCCGAGCCGGCCGATGGCCGCGTCGATCTGTGCCCCGGCCTCGGCGATCACGCCGGCCTCGGCGAGTTTCTGGTACGTCTCCTCGCCGCCCGGCAGCAGCGCGATGAAGCCGCCGATCAGGTTCTCCGCGGTCCGTGGCACCGCCCTGCCGGTGACCGGGTCCTGTCCCAGGATCACCGTCATCAGGCGGTAGCCGCGCATCCCCGCGGCCTCGCGGGACAGCCAGTCGAGCAGCGCGTCCTTGATGAGCTTGAGGACGGTGACGATGATGTCGCTCGCGAACGCCTCGACCCGCTGCACCAGACCGATCGCGTCACGGGCCAGCTTGCTCAGGTTGTCCGTCAGGTTGGCGATGTTGGCCGGCTGGATCGCGTTCCACCCGGCCTCGAAGAGCGCGAGCAACTCGCCGATCAGTCCGAGGAAGCGGGGGATCTGCACGTCCAGCCAGTCGGCGGTCTTCTGCAGGGTCCCGCGCTCGGTCATCTGGGCGACCGTCTGCTCCTTGCCGATCAGCCGGAGGAAGTCGGCGAGGATCTCGACGGTCGGCGCGCTGACCGGGGTGCCGCGCAGCGGGTCGTGGTGCAGCACCTTCTTGGTCAGGTCCCAGACCGGCGTGCCGACCAGGTAGGTCTCCGCCAGGCCCACCGCGGCGTCGCGGATCAGCTGGACGATCTGGTCGATGATGCCGCGGACGAACGCGAGCGCGTCGTTGTAGAGGCCCTCGACGTGCCGGGCGATCACCGCGACGTTGCCGTCGATGCCCTTGTCGATGGAGATCTCGTCCCACGCCTGGTCGATGTCACGCTGGATCCGCTCGAGGGTCAGGCTGTTCGCGGTGAGCCCGGCGTCGATCATCCGGAACGCGTCCTGCAGAATGCCCAGCTCAAGCAACTTCGCGGCGACGATGTTGCCGAACGGCACCAGGCCCATGACCCCCCGGACCAGGTTCTCCGGGCTGCGGTCGACGGTGCGGTTTGCGATGGGGTCGTATCCCGCGACCACCGTCAGCATGTCGTAGCCCGGCACCGACCTCGCGAGGTCCTGGATCCCCTCCAGGATGAAATCGGGCAGCAGGCTGTCGCTGTCGCGCTGCAACCGGTACACCGCCACGGACTGCTGCTGCACCACGTGCGTCGCCTCGTGCGCCATCAGTGCCAGGTCGCTCGCCGACTCGCCGGCGCCGAGGAAGATGTGCCTGCCGGAGGTGAACGCCCGCGCCCCGAGTTGTGCCGACGCGGCCTGCGCCTTGTCGCTGGCGTGCACCTGCACGTCGCTGAGATCGAAGCCGAGGTGTGGCTCTATCCGCGAGCGGATATCCGGCGGGATCGCGCTGCCCGGGCCGGGATCGGCGAGCAGGGCCTCCAGGCCTGGTGGACCGGAGGGGTCACCGGGCGCGGCCGACGGTGCCGCCAGCCGTGCGATCGTGGGCGCGGGCCCGGCGGGAGCCTCGCCCAGACCGACTCGCGCGGCGACGGCCTCGGCCTGCACCTCGAACCGGTCGCCCGGCTGACTCACCGTCAGCTTCGGCTGCACCGGCGCCGTCCGGGTGTGCATCCGGTGCAGCGCCCTGCTGCCGCCCGCGGAGAGCAGGCCGAGGCTCGCCGGATGCGGCGCGGACCCGGTCGCCAGTCGTTGGATCGCGGCGTTGCCGCCGCTGACCGCCGGCATCGTGCGGGCGGGCGCGGGGGACTCGGGCGCGCAGGACTCCGGCGCACGCGGAGAGCGCGCGACGGCATGCACCGGCTCGGATGCCTGCCCGTCGGTCCGCGGTTCCTGTCGCGTGCTCAACTTCACCCGGCCCGCTCCCTTCCCGGCTCCTAAGAATCGACTGATCCCGGGGACACCGGCAAGCCCTCCCGGCGGCGTTGCACCTTCGGCTGCACAGCCGCACCTTCTGCCTCCGCGCGGGCCTGCCGGACGTAGCGGCTGTCCTTGCGATTGAGCTGGGCGATGACTACGGAAGGCGATCACTCAAGCACTGGCGGTCAATATGTCGTTTGCTAGATCCAAATGGCAGGCCGATGACGCTAGGTTGGCCGTCGGCGCCGGACCGCCGGTGTCCGCGGATATATCGCTCCGCGAGGTTGACCGTGTACCGATCGGGATGGCTGTGAAATACGGCAAGTTCAGCGCTCTCGGCGCCTTCTTGACGGCGACGCTGGTACTGGGCGGCCGCGGATCGGGTCGGACCTCGCCAACAGAGTGATCGCTCGGCTCTGACGACATGCTCTGTCCGGGCTCGGCCTCGGATCTCCTGCTGGAGTCTGGAGTACAGCGTTGGCATTCAAAGCCGCATGTAGGAGGGTGTCTAACTTCTTCAGCTTCTCGCAGGCCCAACCGCACCGTACCTACCAGAATTGGAACACAATATGGTCAGTCCCGAGCCCTTCCCGGGGTCGCGCGGCAATGAGCCGGCTTTCCCTGCACCTCCCGTAGCTCCGCCGCCTGCCTACGGTGCTCCGCCCCCGCCGCCTGCCTACGGTGCTCCGCCATCGGCGGCCGGTTACACACCGCCGCCCTTCACTCAGCCGATGAGTGGCGCCGCGGGAATGCCCATGAACGCAGTTGGCCAACCGGGCAGCTTGATCGACCGGTTCGTGGCGAGGTTCATCGACGGAATCATCGTCGGCGTCGCGGGCGTGATCCTCAACATCGTGCTCGCGTTCATGTCGGATTCCTGGCTGCTCACCGGGTTCATCTCTGCGGTGGCAACCGCAGCCCTGTATCTCGGCTACTTCGCCTACCTCGAGTCCAGCCGGGGCCAGACGATCGGTAAGCAGGTGATGAAGCTCAAGGTGTTCGGGCCAGGTCACGTCAGCAACCCGACGCTGGAGCAGGCCGTCCGCCGGAACATCTTCACGGCGTTCGGCATCGCCGGCGTTGTTCCGATCATCGGCGCCGTCCTGGGCGGGATGGCCGGGCTGGCAGCGGTGATCTTGATCGTGGTCAACATCAACAGCGACCCGCAGCGTCAGCACTGGTTCGACAAGTTCGCCGGTGGCACCCAGGTCCTCAAGGTCGGCTGACCGGTGCCACGCTCACATCAGTGACATGTACACGCCAGCCAGCCCGTGCTCAAGTTGCCTTCCGCTTGAGCACGGGCCGGCCGACGCCGGCATGAGCTCGAGCCAGGTCGCAAGCCAACTCTCTGGCTGCGATCACCGTGTGCACCGACACCTCACCGGCGATCAGACGCTGACCGACTGCGACCTGATCTACCACGGCTGGCACCTCCGGTTGCCCGCTGACGCCGTCCCACCACCCGACGCCGCACCTCGCCGACCGCACCGCACACCGCCCAACCCGACCAGGCAGCCTGGGCGGCCAATAGCCACCACCGGGTGGCCAGCCTCACCGGCGCGCTGGGGTCCGCAGCCGATTGCGCAGTCCGAGGACCCGCAATCCCAGGTTGAACGCCGCGATCTGCCGGTGCTCCGACTCCGTCCAGCTCGCGAGCCTGTTTGACGGGCGTCGTTCGGCCGACCAGAGGAACACCTCGCGATAACCCTTGTACTCGAACCACTCCAGCCGTTCCTGCAGCGAATTCGGCCATCGGCCCAGCATGCGGCCGAATTCAAGGTCAAACGGTGCCCGCGCGGTGGAGGACGTCTCCCCGATCATCGCCGCCTGGCCGGGTGTCACAGAGTGCAGCGGCCGGTCGGCGTAGTAGTGGAACTGGCCGATGTCGCCGGTCAGGTAAGCGCCCCAGCTGGTTATCGTCTCGGCGTGCTGGTAGCCGACCGTCGTACGGAAGCCGCGTAGGTTGACCTGGCGGATCGCCTCACGCAGATACGCGCGCATGTCGTCGTTCGCCACCGGCCGGCCGTCATCGGCCGAGCCGGGTTCGCGGGTACACATCTCCGGTTCGGCGCACACCTCCCACGAGTGGATCAGCCAGCGGTATGCCTCTAACGGCGCGCCTGGCTCGAACTCGTCGACCAGCCGCTCCACCACGTGCCGCACGAACGCGTCGCGGTACGTGAGGTCGCCGTTTCGCCGGTCGGCGGGCAGCGACGCTCGGAGCCTCGCGAGCGCTGTGCCGGAAAGCGGCGCGCCGGAAAGCGCCTGTGCCCGTTTACCCGCGGAGAACAGCACCCCGGCGGAGTCGAAGAAGTGCGAGTACCGGTTCGCCTTGCCGTTCCACGGATCCGGCTCGCGTGTGAGGCCGGTGCGTCCATTCCCCGGGACGGCGAGGTAGTCGAAGCCGACGATGACCGGTAGCAGCCGGACCGGCGGGCCGGTCGCTGCGGCGTCGGCGAACATTCTGACCAGGCGGCGGAAGTCTTCGACGAATCGGTCGGTCAACGGCACGGGCGTGAACTGCCACGGCGCGCCGGGCGCCGGGCGGTGCGGTGCGTCGTGGTCGGTGCCGTGGGTGAGGCCGTTGAACAGGATTGCGAATCGTACGGTACGGATACCCAGCTGACCGAACAGTCGCAGGTCGTCGGCGAGGTGCTTGACCCAGAACCCGGCCCTCCGGCCGTCGGGCTGCGGGTGTCCCCAACCCGAGGGCGGTGCGCCAAAGTCGTAGCCGCATGACGCGTACAGCCCACCCTGCTCGTCGCGGGTCGTACCCCAGGGATAGGCGATCGAGACGTCCACGGCTCACCACTGGAAACAGTCGCGGGAGAAGGTGAAGCCCTCCTCCATGAACAGTGTGTTGATCCGCCAGTGGCAATACGCGTAGTCGAGCGTGCCGCTGCCGCAGCGGTCCTCGTGGGCCGTACAGACCATCTGCCGGTTGTCGACCCGATGGAAGTAGCCATGGTTGCGCCGCCAAGCCGGTGTCCGGCGGATCGTCCGGCCCGGCGCCGGGGGACCGGTGCGTAGGACCGCGCCTACCGCGGCGACGAAGTCCCGGCCGCCGGCGTTGGGTTGCTGGTACATGGCGAGCCGGCGCGGTGCCTGCGAGTCGGGTACCGGCAGTGCCAGCCAGGACCGCTCGCCGTCGCCGTCACCGAAGGCGCTGCGGCAGACGCGCACAGGCTCGCTGGCCACGCCGTCGAGGAGCACCGCCGCGCGCAGCCGGTGGTAGTCCGCATCGGATACGTCGGTGCGTTGAAACGGTCGTGTCGCGTACTGCGCGCCGAAGCTGTAACAGCTCACCCCGTACGCCTTGATCTGGCGAGGCCGGCCAGCACGGCCCCGCAGGCGGCGGTCGGCGAGTTCGAGGGCGCCAAACAGCTCCCGCAGGATCGTCAACAGGTTCGCTGGTTGCCCCAGCGGCGCGAGCGCGTCACCACTCGAGAAACGGTGTACCGGCAGGAGCAGCACCGCGTTCACGCGGGCGTGCGCGTACGCGGCGATCAGGCGATGGCCAAGCAGGTAGTCGGCGATGTATGAGTGTGTCCACAGCCCACCCGGGTAGTCTCTGGCCACCGCGCGGGCGCGCGGCGCGGCGCCTCGCTCGCCGCCCCACACCGGCGTGTAGTGCACCCAGGCGTAGTGGCCGCCGTCAGTGGCTCCGGCGTAGGTGGCTGGGACGAAGGCCACGAAGCGCTGCAGGTTCGGCGTGAACGGCGGGTTGATCCCCCCGTCGAGCAGGTACAGCCTGCCGATGACCTCGGACTGGTCCTCCTCCAGCCGGTACTGCTCGTCGGCGTTGCTGTGGCCGGACTGCTCGCCGCGGAACAGCGACTTGCGATACAGCCGCGTCGGCCCGCGCTGCAACGCCAGGACGTGGTCCCGCATGGCTACGAGCTTCGGGCCCAGCGTTGCCCACTCCTGCGGTGTCGGCTGCGCGGGCAGGTCACCGACGCGGACCTCGCGGCGCGCGGGTGGGCTCAGCCAATCGCCCTGGTGCGCGGCGAGTCCGTCGAGTTCCCGCAGCCAAGCAGCGGTGAGGTCGGTCGCGGTCATTCGAGCGGGCCGCCATGTGCGACGTCGAGCGCGCCGGTCGGGGTCCACTCGGTCCACTCGTCGATGAGCAGGCCCGGTTGGTCTAGCCGGTTGGTGCCCGGCGTATGAGGCTGGTACGTGTGTGCAGCCGCCTTGATCTCCTCGGCGATGCTCAGGTACTCGCTACCGTCGTCGTCATGGTTCGGGTTGGGTTCGGCGAGTCGGCCGGTCGCGGCCAGGTGCAGCCACGCCCGCTCGAACCCTGGCCGGATAGTGATCACGACTCGGGCCGCCCCGGCGCGCAGAAACTCCGCGTGCGTCGGGTCATAGTGGCGGAACCCCTGCAGGTCAGCCCAGCGTGTCGGCTCGGACCAGAAGTACGGATACAGCACGTAGGCAACATTCTCCCACTCGATCGCCTGATGCAGGAATGTGATCAGCTGCCCATACCGCAGCGTCCGCCTCCACGTACTTCTGTCCACGATGGATTCATCGGTAGGCCGCTCCGGGCCCGGCGGCAGGTCCTCGGGATAGAACTGGAAATCCGGGCCGAAGATCCAGCGCAGCACACTCTTCATCACCTCCTCGCGCTCGATGCGTCGCAGCGCGAGGGCGTCGTCGCCGCTGAGCCGCTGGACGAGCGCGTCACGTGTCTGGGAGAGCTGCGCGGCCTCTTCCTCGTGCCGGCCGCGCAGCACCGCCACCAACCGCGCGTACGACCGGCTGCGCCATTCGGCGACCGTCGCCGGGGACGGCTCAACCACGTACCGCACGCCCGCGACGGCTTTCGCGTCGTTGTTCGGGTGGTCGGTCCAGTAGACGGTGTACCGCCAGCTGAACGGCTGCGCCACCGGTGCGCCCGACAGCCGCTGCCGGTTCTCCTCCTCGCGCAGGTCGGTGTAGCTGGTCCGGCTGGTAGGTTTCGGTGGCGAGCCGCCGTCCCAGCCCTTCCACGCCTCGATCGGCGCGTCGGCCACGACACTGCGCGGGTCGATCGCGAAGCCGTCAGGGACGGTCATCACGATGGCGCCGGTGGCCTGGTTGTCGTTGGTGCCTCCATAGGTCAAGGTGGCGGTCGCGTGCATCGTCACCGCCGCGGGCGCCGGGTCGAGCAGTACGTCGTAGCGGATCTGTAGCTTTTCGCGGTGCTCGGGCTGTACGTCCTCGGCGCGGGGGAGTTCGACCGGTGTGGCGATCCGCTGCGTGAGCTGCGCGGCGTGCAGATGCTGGCTCAACAGGTACGCACCCGGCTCCGGGATGGTCACGTCGTATGTGAGCCGTAGCCCGTACCGATACAGCTCGACCTTCCACTCGCGCATCATCCGGTGGAAGTCCCACCGCGCGGCCTCGCCCGTGGCGTTCTTCAGCTCGCGGAAACTGGTGCTCTCCGTCTCGGTCGTCGAGGCGATCCGGAAGGTGACCTTGTGCTCCTTCTTCGCCCGCGAGCTTGCCTTGCGGGTGCTCTCCCGCGACTGTGTACCACTGACCTCCTTGGTCGAGGCGATTTGGTCGTCGACCTTCAACCCGGCGTTGGCGGCGAAGGAAACGAAGCCATAGTTGCCGCTGACGTTCATCGAGGCGCTGAACGCCATCGAGTGCGAGCGCTGCGTACTGTTGGACTCAGTGAGTTCACTCTTCTCGGCGACCGACTGCTCCTGCTCGTTCTCCAGGGTCTCCGCCACCAGGCTGGTGAATTCACGTTCGGTCTTCGACCACTCCCGATGGGTGAGCCGGACGGTCTCGCCCGGCATCAGCGTCACCGAGTACACCAGATCACCCTTGCGGTAGCGCACTGGCGTGAAGTGCAGGCGCTCCAGGTGCAGGAAGCCGATCGGGTCGACCTTGGCCGAGCGGCGCAGAGCCTCCACGACCGCCTCGTCCTGGGCAAGCTCGTCGTCCGGCTCGACGACCTCCGTCTGGTCCGTGGCCATCGTCGCAACCGCGGCTGGCCGCAGCGTCGAACGGGCGTCAACTCCGGCACGGGCTCCGAGCGCAGCGCGCGCGAACTCCAGCGTGTGCTCCATCGACACGTCAGCCAGCAACGGCGCCGCCGCGGCCGGCTGGGGTGAGCGCAATGCCCGCGCGGCGGCGACGATCGCGGTCCGGTCGGGCAGCGCCGGATCGACCATGTCCAGGATCGTCGGCATGTCGGGGTTCCGGCCGATGGCCGCGGCCAGGATCGCCTGCTTGGTGAAGACCGAGACAGGGTGCGCCGAGGCGGCGCCCCCGGCGTCGGTGCGCGTCAAAGTCCGGTCTACATCGGAGTCGTCGGGCGATCTGAGTTGCCGCGCACGTGGCGCGTACAGGCACTGCAGGATCTCCCTGGTTTCGGGGCCGACCACCATGCTTGACGGATCCTCCATCGGTGTATCGCCGGGCGAGCGCGCCCGGCCGCTCAGTGATCGCGGCCGGCGCGGGAAGGAGCCTACAATACGGGTCCTTCCGCGTGTTTCGGGCATTTCGAGTGCGCCGCAGTCGTCGGCCGCGGTATTGCTGAGCAGCGCCGAACGCGCATCGAGGTCGACCACGTGACGATCTATGGATCGGTGCAACGGTTCACCCCCTTGCTGACCGACGCCGCCCGATTCACCCGGCACGCGCCGGGTGACCGCTGGTTGGTCGACGAGACCGACGTGAAGGTCAACGGCGTGTGGCGCCACGCCTACCGGGCGATCGATCAGTACGGCCAGGTCACCGACGCCTGCTGTCAGTCCGCCGGGACGCCCGGTCGGCCCGGCGGTCTCCACTCGGGCGCCGGCTAAGACCGATGTGCGGCCTGCAGCAGTCGAACAGCACAGGTCGCGGTCGGTGTGGCATGTTGTCACCCCACCGAGGGATACAAGAAGGCCGGTCACCGCGATATACCTTGTGGAATGGTCAAAGATCCCATATCGGCATCACGTCGACCATCGCCGATCAACCGCGAAATGGTGCGTCCCCCCGGTGCTACGGCGATGAGAGGCTGAAATCGTGGTGGAGCCGTTTCATGCACAGCATGCCGGCCTATGCACCATCCGACGAGACGGTCCAGTTCTGCGGTTGGTCGGCGACATCGAGCAGGGGAACTGGCGAGACGTCGCAGACCGAATCGCCGCCGAGATCCGCGCCGGAGCGTCCCGACTGGATCTGACGCAGGTGAGGTTCTTCGGCGCGGCCGGCGTCCGGGCGCTGATGAAGGGCTGCGAAGCGCGGCCCGGCGGTGTCACTCTCCACCTCAGCTGCGCGCCGGTGGTGTTCCGGGCGTTACAGATCTGCGGCCTGCTCACCATGGGAGGGCTGGTCGTCGAGACGCACGCGGATGGGCAGGCGCCGCCGGAGGCCGAGCGATGACGATATGGCCGGACCTGCCGGACAAGGAGATCGCCGAACCGCTCGACAAAGCGTACGAGCACGCCGCGTTGATCATCGACTCGGATGACGCGGTGCGGGCCCGGCTCGTGCCGGTACTGCAAAACCTCCTCGCCCGGGGGGCGGCGGTCCTGATGATCGTCAGCGCCAAGGTCGAACTCCTCGTGCGGACCGAGTTCTGCGCGCTGAGCGATCAGCTGGAATGGAGGGAGCCGAGCTCGTTCTACCAGCGGCTGGGCTTCGCATACGAGGAGTTCCGGCGCTACACGGCCGAGCAGAACGTCCAGGGCCGGCGCGTGCACATCGTCGCCGAGCCGGATATCACCACCGATATCGACCCGAGTAGCCCGGTCGACCGCGCCGCCGAATACCTGTCCTACGAGGTGGTCTACAACGACGTCATCGCCCCGTACGACTGCCCGCTCACCTGCATCTGGGACGCTCGCCGCCACTCGACCCTGATCATCGAGAACGTGCGCCTGCTGCACAACCACGAGATCATCGACGGAGGGAAGCTGGTGCCGGTCCAGCACGTCCCGGCCCTCGACTACCTCGCCCGCCGCAACGAGATCCCGTTGCCGCCGCCACCGGCCGACACCGACCTGGACCTAACCCTGTCCGGCCTTGGCGGGCTCGCCTCGGTGCATACCGCCGTGGGGTCCTGGACCCTGCGGCAATCATTCTCCGCCTCCGCGGCTATCGACGTCATCATCGCGGTCGTCGAGGTGGCGACCAACGGCATCGTCCACGGCGACGCCCCCGTCCGCGTGCGCGCCTGGCGGCACGCGGACACCCTCGTCGTGCAGGTCGACGACGCGGGCGGGCGTCCACTGCCGCCCCTCGCCGGATACCTCGCACCCGACGCGCATCCCGACACCGGACGGGGCATGTGGCTGGCCCGACAACTCTCGGACGTCGTCAAGGTCCACACCGGCGGCGGTATCACCTCGGTACGGCTGCATTTCCCGTACGACGTGACACACCACATTCCCGTCTACTGACCGCTCGCCCGCGCCGCGTCCCCGCGATGCTGTTGTCAAAGCGGGACAGGCCGTGGTACTCGACGTGCGTGTCCTCGCCGTATTACCGCGAGTGGGCGTCCTACCTCGCGCGAAGCCGCCCGTTCCAGAACAGGTCAGCTTGATCTTGCCATTGTCCAGCGACTCGGCCGCCAGGTTCGTCGGCGCCTTCGGTGGCGGCATCGTCGGCGTGGCCGTCACCCGCACCGAGCGGTCGCTCTCCACACCACCGTCGCCGATGGCGGTGACCCAGCGGAGCACGCGAGTGAGACGTCCCATCGGACGATCCGCGCACAGGCGAAGATATTTATCGATGACGATACGCTTCGGGGATCGCGGTCCAACCGGGCTGTCCGGTTCCGGCACCACGCCGCCCGTCGGCCAGGACCGCGATCTCCAGGGCGGCGCGGCGGACGTCACCGTCCCAGCGGCTCGGGAAGGCGTCGATCAGGTGCCAGCCCGCCCGGTGCAGGGCGCCCTGGCGTTCCAGGTGGGTGTCGGGTCCGTCCGGGTGCACGGCGCAGAGGACGCCGACGTCTCCCACGCAGAGGTCGATGGTCCACGGGCCGACCGTGTATCCCGGTCGCACCTCGACCTCGAGCCGCTTCAACTCGGCGGCCAGGTCCGCGGCCCAGCCCGACGGCTCGGCGCCGGGGCCGGCCTCACGCGGCCCTTCGGCGTGCCGCAGATAGTCGCCGAGGAGACCGGGCGGGCCGGTCAGGGACGTGAGCACGACCAGCTTGCGGCGGGCCCGGGTGACCATGACGTTGAACAGGGGCGGGTCGGTGACGAAGCGGCGACGGCTCGGTGCGTCCCCGTCGAGCAGGGCCAGGGAGACCACTACCGCGTCCGCCTCGCTGCCCTGGAACGCGTGCAACCGTGCCGACCCGCAGCCGCAGCTCCTCGATGTGCTCCACGGGGAGCGCCTTGAGCAGGGCCGCCTCCAGGGCCTCGGCCTGTGCGCGGAATGGGCTGATCACGCCGATGCCCCGGTGACCGGCCGCCGCCAGCCGCTCCACGGTTGCCAGGGCGGCCGCCACCTCGGCCTTGTTGACGCCCTTGACCAGGCTCGCGTCCGGGACGTGGAGCACGTCGATGGCGTCGGTCGCGTCGGCGAGCGGGGTGCGGGTCATCACCGAGACCCGGCCGCCGTAGAAGCGCCGGGCCGGGAAGTCGATCAGATGCGGGACGCTGCGGTGGTGCTCGGCCAGCCAGGTGACCGGGGCGGCCGCGGTGGCCAGGTCGTAGGTGCTGACCCGGCGGACGTCGAGACGCTCGTCGCAGTCGTGCGCCTCGAGCACCTGGGTCACGTCGACGTCGCTGACGAACGAGACGAACCGCAGCTGCCGCGGGTCGCCGACGATCAGCGCGCGGCGGGCGCGGGCCAGCACCGGCGCGGCCCGGATCTGGTCGACGTGCGAGGCCTCGTCGATCACCACCAGGTCGAAGAGGCCGGGCTCGGGCGGGAGTAGATCCTCCACGTCGGCGACCGTGCCGATCCACAGCGGCAGCGCGCGGACCAGCGGGGCGGCCTCCATCCGGGCGAGTAGCTCGCGGCGGCGGTTACGTCCGGCCCGCAACGCCGAGGCCAGGGCGCCGGCCGCGCGGCGCGCGTCGCGGCTCCAGCGCTCCGCGCTGCGCGCGCCGTCGCGCATCGCCTGGCCGACCGCTTGGCGCAGCTCGCGCTCGGCGTCGTGCAGGGCGGCCCAGCGGGTGGCGAGGTCGGTGCCGCCGGTGGCGGCGAGGTGGGCGGCGGCACGCTGCGCGGCGGCCGCGGCGAGTGCTTCGGAGACGATCTCTTCCGGTACGGACCCAGCCGCGCCGAGCAGCCGGAACGCTTTGCGCCGGGCCGAACGAGCGCGGCGCCGGGACCACCATCCGGTACCCGGCTCGACGGCCAGCAGCGCCCGGATCCGGTCGAGAGCTCCGGTGAAGGCGCCGGGCACGTCGGCGGAGAGTTCGGGCAGGCGCGGCTGGTGATGGGGGAGCGTGGCGGCGGCCCGCTCGATGTCCAGCGCGGACACGATCTCGGAACTTCTCATCCGTACCGCTGCATGAGCGGCCTTGATCCGCGCCTGACCGGAACGGATGACGCCCGCCTCGACCCCCTGTTCCGCGCCCGCCGCGAGTTCGGCTTCCAGCCCGGCCCGGCCGCCCGCGTCGCCGAAGAGGACCGGCGTTGAGCTTGGATAGCGGGCCAGCAGGCCCGCGAGGACCTCGGCCGCGTGCGGGGACTGGGTCGCCACCAGCACCGAGCCGCCCCGGTCGACCACCTCCAACGCGGCCGCGACCACCGTGTGGCTCTTGCCGCTGCCCGGCGGTCCGGATACCACCGTGACCGGTTCTGATCGGGCCCGGATCACCACTCGTTCCTGCGGCCCGGTCAGCGGCAGCGGCGACAGGACCGGTTCGTGGTCGGTTCCGATCGCACCGGTTCCGGACTCGCCGATGCTGGACTCGCCGGTGCCGGACTCGCCGTAGACAGCGGCGAGCGCGGTCGCCGAGAGGTCACGCCCGGCCCAGCTGCGCAGGCTGTCGGCGAGGCCGCCGCCGAACACGTCCCGGACCACGAAGAGCGCCGGAGCCGCGACCAGGACCAGTCCATCCGTCGGGACCCGCTGCTTTGGGCCGATCATCTCGCCGACGGTGAAGCCGGTCGCGTCGGCGACCGATCTCAGCCACGCGCCGCTGCCGATCGCCTCCAGCCAGCCCGGTGTGGCCAGGCCGGGCGCGGCCTCGAACGCGGCGGCCAGCTCACGGTCGGCGACCAGCGGGGTCACCTCGACGTCGCCGGCCGGGACGACCCGGTAGCCGAGCAGCGAGCGCTCCAGGCGCACCGGCTGGCTGAGCAGCGGCAACCGGATCTTGCGAGGCTTGCCCTCGATCTCGGCGCGGCCGGCCAGGAAGCCCCAGCCCCGGTGGAGGATGCGCTCCTCGCGGTGCAACGCGTCGAGGGCGGCGAGACGCTCGACCGTCTTCTCCCGCGGCGCCTTCTCCGCGATCTCCAGCCACACCATCGGCTGCGAGCCCCGGGTGACGTCCAGGATGCGCTCGGCGGCGGCCGGGGCCAACTCGGCGAGCACGGCGAGCACGGTCCGCGGCTGCATCGCGCCGAGACTACCGCCCGCGGTCACCTGCCAGCACGGGTGCCGGCAGACGTCCTGCTGGCCTCGCACGCCAGGCCCTGAGCGGTTCGTACCAAGAACGAGAGATCAAGACACGGCTTTCAGTAGACCCGGTGTCCATGGCAGGACCGTGGTCGTAAGGCGGCCCCAGCTCGACGGCCTTGCGAAAGTGCCGAGTGCCGGTAGGCCATCCAGCGCACCTACCCGAGAACGCTGGTCACCAGCTCGCGGAGAGGCTGCCGGCACCGAGCAGGTACGTCGTCGTGCGATCCGCGTACGCAGCGAGCCCCGCAGTCAACTCCCCGGCCGCAGTCCGGAGCTGCTCGGCGGCCTCTGGGCCGCGTACGGTCTCGAATATGAAGATGATGTTGCGGGACTTCTCGGTGACTTTCGTGCGGTCCGAGTCGCGGTGGTTCCAGTGGCGGCTCAGAACGGAGATGTCGTCCGCGTAGACCACCTCGCCGGGACGGGGTGTCTCGACGGTATCCGGCTCGCCCAGGGCGACGAACTCGTCGCCCTGGCGGGCGAATCGCACCATCACGTCACCGCCGAGGGCGTCCATGTCGAAGGCGCCCGCCGGGAGGGCATGCCGCACGGAGAGGCTGTTGTACAGGTCGACCGGGCCGTTGATCCTGGGCAGCCGGCCGGTACGTGTCAGCCTGCGGCACAGAGCGTCGACGCTCGGCCGGACGCGGCGCGGGTTGGTGCCGAACCGGCGGTAAGCCTCGTGCCATGTGCTGATCGCGGGATCGTTCTCGTCGGCCGGTACGAACGTTCCGGCCGCCGTCTCGGCTTCCAGCGCCGCCAGCGCTCTCTCGGCCTCGGGCCACACCTCGGCGCCGCGCACGTCACTGGCGACCACGAGGGCGATTCCGGCGCCCGGGAACTGGTCGTAGAGCGTCTGGTCCACAGAGACCGCGGGCATCAGTCGTCACTCCTTCGAGGCGAGGGAAGACGCGGACCGGAGATGCCGGTCCGCGGCCGCTGCAGGACGCTCGTACGATAGCGGATCCGTTCGCGGTACTCGGGGCTCGCGGCCAGAAGCTCGCGGTGCAGGGCGGCGAGCCGGTGGTGCGGCACGCCGGGCCAGAGATGGTGGATGGTGTGGTAGCCGTCGCCATGCGGGTGGATCGCTAGTCGTTGCAGTGACCCGAGGTTGCTGATGGTGGCGGCGAAGACGGAGTCCGTACCTCGATAGTTGTGCTCGCTGCTTTCCGCGACGAACCGTAGGAGCGGCAGCGCGATCAGGTACGAGAGCAGCCACGCACCGGTGGCCGACAGGGCCCACCGTGCGCCGCCCAGGACCAGGGCCGGGGTCACCACTGTCACGAGTGCCCAGCCGAACGGCAGCAGGGAAACCAGGGGCGCGGATCCAGTCGCCTCGATCCAGCCCCGTTGGTAGGGGATGAACCGGCGGAGAATGTGGCCGGTGTAGCGGAGCACGCCTGACCTGTCGAGGTCCTCCAGCGCGAGCTGCTCGTACCGCTGCCGGTCGGGGTCGTCTCGGGTCCCGAAACGCCCGTGGTGCAGGAGGTGACCCTCCCGATAGGCCCCAATGCTCGCGCCGGTGGGAGTCGCGGCGAGAACGGCCGACAACACGTCGTTGAGCGTGCGGTGGTGCCTGCTCCAGTTGTAGTGGGAGGCTTCGTGCACGAGATTCTCGAGGGCCCGCAGCTGGCGGGCCGCGATCAGGGCGGCGACGAGCAGGACTGCCGCGGCGATCGCCCAGCCCCGCTCTCGTGCTGCGGGCGAGGTAGCGGCCAGGAGGATCAGCGGCACGCTCAGCTGGTCCGCGAGCGCCGTGGCCGCCGTACGAAAGACCTTGGTGGTGTGTGCGTCCGCGATCACTGCCCGCAGCTCGGGGGGATTGCGGAATCCTCTCTTGTAGAGATCCGGGTGCCTTGGCGGCGAATCTGCGCCGGGCTGGACCATGGTGAAGCTTCTCCCCGTGTCATCTTTCGTCTGAAAGCGGACGTCATGCGTCCGCGAGAGTCTCCGGTTGCGGCTCGGCGACCTGCCGGCGGGCGACCCGGGTGCCGGCGAGCGCGCCGCAGACCATCACCAGGCCTCCCATTGCCAGCGCTGGGGCGTGTCCATAGCTCTGCACCGCCCAGCCACCGGCGGCTGTGCCGAGGGCACCGCCGGCCATGAGGGCACTGGCCACCCAGGACTGTGTCTCGGCCTGCTCCCCGGGTCCGGCCGCGTCGCCCGCGGCTCCATAGACGGCCACGAAACTCGGTCCCAGACAGAGCCCGACCGGGACACACGCCAGGTACGCCGACCAGTCCGCGAGCGTGAGCAGCCCGGCCATGAGCAGCACCGCACCTGCGATCATCGCGATGATGACGGCGGGCCGGGCGAGCCGCCGAGACACGGCGGACGGCAGGCCCCCAACCGCCAGGCCGCCGATCATGCTGGCCACGGCGATGAGGCTGAGCACCGCACCGCCGGTGAGCGTGACCTCGCCGTCCGAGCCGAACGAGGCCAGCACCGTCTCCATGACGCTGACACCGAAGAAGAACAGGGCTGCTACGAGGAACACCCATCGCGCCCGCGCCCGGCGCAGCGGGCCGGCCCAGTGGGGACGGGTTGGCGGCCGCTCCAACGCGATGCCGCGGGCGTTCCGGAGGATGAGCGGCACCGCGAGGATCATGAGAACGGCGCACGTCACGATGCCCACGACGGGAGCGATTGCCTGGCCGAGGCCGATCGCCAGGACGGGACCGACCATGAACCCGATGTCGGTCAGGACGGCGTCGAGCGCCAGAGCGGTCGGCAGCACCGCGGGGGTCGACCGGGCCCGCCAGGTCACTCTCGTGACCGTGCCGATCGGCGGTACCACCACCGACGCGCACAAGGCCGTCAGTAGCAGCGTCCAGAGCGGGAACCCTCGGTACAAGCCCACGATCAGCAAGCTCAGGAAGCCGAGGTGCAGTACCAGCAACGGCCACAGCACCCGGGCGTAGGGAAAGCGGTCGAGCAACCTGCCCCGCACCGGCGACGTCACGGCTCCCCACGCCGAGCCGGACGCCACCAGGGCCGCCGCCGCATAGTCGAGGTGGTGCGAGAGCACCATCAGCAGGCTCAGGCTGTACATGCCGGGTTGGAACTTGCCGGCCAGGGCCGGCAGGATCGACATGCGCATCCCCGGTACGCGAAGGAGGTCCCGGTAACGACGCACGGCAGCTGAGATCACTTTCCCGCTTTCCCCTGTCCTCGGTGTCCCCCGGACTCCCGCCGGCGTGGGAAGGTACGGGCCGCTACATGGCGACCAAGGCGAACAGTTCTGCCCGCGCGGCGTCCGACTTCTCGAACTCGCCGCGGAAGACCGACGACGACATCAGCGAAGGCGTGCGGACGCCCCGCATCGTCATGCACAGATGTTCGCCTCGGCCGATGACCGCGACGTCGGCCGATCCGGTCAGCTCGGTGATCTCGTCGGCGATGTTGACCACGAGTCGCTCCTGCACCTGCAGCTTGTGGGCGTGGCGGTGCGCTATCCGGGCGAACTTCGACAACCCGAGCAGGCTGCTCTGCGGCCGGTACGCGATCGCCAGCGTGCAGTTGAACGGCAGCAGGTGATGCTCGCACAGAGACCACACGGTGATCCCCGACACCAGGACCGTCTGTCCCGCCGTCGCACTGGTGAAGACCGTGTCCACCGTGCCCGGGTCGTACTCGACGAACTCGCGCCACCATTTCGCGTACCGGCGCGGTGTGTCCTGCAGCCCCTCCCGGGTGGGGTCCTCCCCGATCTCGATCAGGATCTGCCGGGCCAGGTCCTCGATCCGCGAGACGTCGACCGACGGGCCGATCTTCTCCTCGACTACTTCCAGCGCTACCTCGAGCATCAGACTCCCCTGCGCTTTCCCCACGCCTGCACATGGATTCGGGTTGAGAGATTCCAGCGGCGTTCCACCGCGGCATCGGCGATGAGGGCGAGATGCCGGGACACCGCCTCTTGGTCCTGCCCCTCGGGCATGACCCACACCGGGCCGAGCTGGTACTGATCGACGATGGCGCCCACCTCGGCGACATCGCCGCGATCCCGGCAGACGAACTTGAACGCCACGCCGGCGGTCCCAGCCAGGGCGCGCAATGAGTCCGGCCGGATTGCCGCGGCCGGGGTCACGCCGCTGTGCCGCAGCTTCGGCGACACGTTGAAGCGGACTCCGGTCTCGACCAGTGACGCCCGGGGCGCGATGGTGCCGTTCGTCTCGATCTCGACGGCCACGCCGTGCCCGGCGAGCGCACCGCACAGCCGGGTCAGAGTCTCCTGCTGCTGCAGGGGCTCTCCGCCCGAGACGACGACGAGCCCGACGCCCATGGCTAGTAGGCGCGTCACCACGTCGTCGACGTCCATGGCGTGCAACTCGGTCTTCGGGTCGTATGCCGTGCCGTCGTTGCTCTTGCCGGTCCAGTCCCAGGTGTACGCGGTGTCGCACCAGGCGCAGGTCAAGTTGCAGCCGCCCAGTCGGACGAATGCGCACGACCTGCCCATCGACGGCCCCTCGCCCTGCACCGTGGGGCCGAAGATCTCGTTGACGACCATCTTCCGCGCGGTGGAGGTGTCAGCCGGCACGGTATGTCGCCCAGGTCTTGGGGGTTTCCGACACCCGCACCGCGCTCAGCTCCGGGTACCGGATGACCCACTCATCGAAGATCCACTTCGCGAGGTTCTCCGCGGCTGGGTTGATGCCCTTGACCACGTCGTTCAGGTGCTGGTGGTCGACCGTGTCGTCGATCCAGCGCTTGAAGTCGGCCAGCTCGCCGTAGTCGCGGACGAAGCCCGGCGCGGTCAGCTCGGTCTCCCCGCAAGCCAGCTCCAGGACGATGACGTAGTTGTGGCCGTGCAGCCGGGCACACTGGTGGTCCTCGGGCAAGCCGTCGAGCCGGTGGCTCGCGGAGAAGGCGAATTCCTTGGTGATGGAGTACATCGGGTCAGTCCTTCAGATAGGGGGTGGGATCGTCGATTCCGGCCTCGGCGAAGGCGCTCCGGCGGTCGTGGCAGGCCGCACATGTTCCGCATTGGACTGCGCCGCCCTTGAAACAGGTCCAGGTATCGCGCCAGTCGACGCCCAGCTTCTCGCCGAGCTTCAGCACCTCGGCCTTGCGTAGGGTCGAGAAGGGTGCGACGACGGTGGGTGGCGGGTCGGCCAGCCCTTTGACCGCCTCGGCCTCCATCGCGTTGAAAGCTGCGAGGTAGGCGGCCGACGTATCGGGAACCGTGTCGGGATCCTCCGCGAGGAAACCGAGGTGGATCTCGCTGGCACCCCGCACGATAGCGTGCGCGTAAGCGACTGTCATGAATACCGGGTTACGATTGGGAATGACATTTACGCTGCCCGTGGTGGTGTAATGCTCGTCCGGCACGGCCACCTCAGAATCGGTCAGGGAATAGCCGCGCATCAGCGCGGAGTAGCCACTGAGGTCGGCCACGACAAGCTCGACCCCGAGCTTTTCCGTCGCTCGCCGGGCGTAGTCGAGCTCGTTGCGGTGCCGCTGGCCGTAGTCGATCCCTAGCGCGCTCACCTCGCGTTTCTCTGCCACAAGCATGTGGGTCAGAACCATGGAGTCGATGCCTCCGGAGAGGACGACCAGAGCCTTGGGTGTTGTCACAGCTGCGTTTTCACCATTTCCAAAGAGAGGGGATGGCCGGTCACCGATATGCTCTCGCGAGCCTTGGCTGCGGCAGCCCGGCACACTTCCGGAGTCTGCCCTAGAGTGATCAGATAGCCGTAGCGACACATGTTCGAGTTGCCTTCAGGCGGTAGCCGCAGAATGTCGCCGGACTTCTTGGTGATGACCAGGGAATGCACTTCTTCCGGCAGGTCCCTGTGATCGACCTCGACGGACTCCAGGACCAGATCCCGGTCCGGATAGAGCAGTTCCACGTGGGCCACCCGCGCCGCTCGCGGGGTCAGATCGGGCATTTCGCCGACCGCGATGCCTGCCGCCACCCTGGGCAGTGAGACCCCGGTAGCGAGCCCGCCCAGGTACGGGATCATGCCACCGCCCAGGCGCGGGTTCACCTCGATGAGGCGCAACCCCGCTGCCGTGAGCCGCAGCTCGATGTGGGTCATGAGGTTGTCCAGCCCCAGCGCGTCGTGGATGCGCTGCAGCAGGTCCCGCAGCTCGGTCGACTCGAGGAGCGGGTCGGTGGCACTCACGGTGTGGGCGAGCTCTTCGAAGTACGGAGGCGGGCTCGACCGCTTACGAGCGACGATCAGCGGCGTCACTACGCCGTCCCGGCAGGCGCTGTCGACGCTGATCTCGTCACCGACGAGCAACTCCTCGACAAGGACACGGTCGCTCTCGGGGTTCGCCACGCCGAAGAACTCGGCGCCGGCGACCGCCTCGAACCGCCGGGTCACGTCCTCGGCGGCGTCGACCCGAAGGACACCGCAGCTGCCGGCCAGCCGGCGCGGTTTGAGAACCGCGGGGTAGCCGATGTCGTCGAGCAGGCGCAGCGCATCCGCGGCGGTCGACGCCCCGCCGAACCCGGGTTGCGGCAGGCCTGCGGCGGCTAGTCGCTCGCGGACGTCGAGCTTGTCCCGGCTGAGATCGATCGCCGCCGGGTCGGTGCCGGGCAGGCCCAGCCGCGCCGCGACGGTGCAGCTGAGACCGACGAGGGTCTCGACCCAGGAAAGGATGCCGTCGGGCCGGGCGCCTGACGGCAGCCGGCCGACGAACTCGGCGAGGGCGCCGGCATCGCCGAAGTCTTTGACCGCCCAGCCGGCGACGTACTCGCGCTCCCACACTGGCGGGCGGGCCGCGAGCAGCCAGACGTCGTACTCGCTCGCCAGGTCCTCGAGCGAGTAGCGCCGAAAGTAGGCGTCACCGCTGCCCACGAGGACAAGCTGAGGACGGCTCCGGGCCGCCCGCTCCACTGTCCAGGTCGTTGTCACTGCATCAGTCCGATCGATTCGAGTGTCTGAGGGGCGGACTCGGCCAGCACCGCGCCGACGATCTTCAGAGCCGCCTGGGCGTCGGCCGGACCGACGTCGAGGTGGGTAACGAAGCGGACGATGTCGTCCGACACGACGTACACCTGCAGACCGTGCCGGAGCGCCTGCTCGGCGAACTCCGCCGCGCGCATGTCGGGGCCGGTCGCGACGTTGACGATGTTGGTCTCGGGTCGGTCCACAGTGAGCCGGAGGCCGAGCTCTCGCAGGCCCTCTGCGAGGTAGGCGGCGAGGGCGTGGTCCTCGGCGAGCCGCTCGACGTTGTTCCGCAGCGCGTAGAGCGCCGCCGCGGCCATGTACCCGGACTGGCGCAGGTCGCCGCCGAAGAGCTTGCGGTAGTACCGCGCCTTGCGCATCTCCTCGCGGCCGCCGGCGAGCACGCTTCCGAACGGCGCACCGAGCCCCTTGGAGAAGCAGATCGACAACGTGTCCACGGAGGCCGTGAACCTCCTGACGTCGACCCGGTGGGCGACGCAGGCGTTGAATAGCCGGGCGCCGTCGAGGTGCACTCGCAGCCCTTTGGCCTTCGCGTGCTCAGCCGTCGCGGCGATCCGCGCTGGGCTCAACGCCCGGCCCGCGTGATGGTTGATCGTATTCTCGAGCCCGACCAGGACGGGCCGCGCGGTCCAGGACAGCCGTCGCTTCTTGTCGAGCGCCTCGTCGATGCCCTCGGCGGTGACGATGCCGTCCGCGGTCTCCAGCATGTTCAGCGTCACCTGACCGAGCTGGGCGCACGATCCGCTCTCGAACGTGTTCAGATGCGAGGACTGGTCGACGATCACTTCGTCGCCGCGACCGGCGTGGATCTGCAGCGCGCACTGGTTGCTAAGCGTCCCGGAGGTCATGAAGACGGCGTCCTCCGTGCCGAGCATGTCCGCGCAGCTGCGCTCCAGCTCGTTGGTGGTGACGTCCTCGCCATACCCGCAGTCGCCGACCTCGGCCGCGACCATGGCCGCGAGCATCGCCTCGGTCGGCCGGGTGACCGTGTCGCTGCGAAAGTCAAGCACCGGCGGCACCCGTCGCCGTCCGGTCGATGTCAAGGTGCACGAGCGCCCGCAGATCGGCCAGGCGGCTGCGCACCTCCGCCGGCGTACGCCCGTGGACCCACGCGCCGAGCGGGATGGTCCGTGTGCTGTCGGTCGTCGGTACCGCATCTCCAGGCGCGTAGGCGACCAGGACCCGTTCGACGCCGGGCGCGGACTGAAAGTCCATCAGCCCCTTGATCTCCCGCAGGATGCCGGGGGGCCCGTCGTTGCGGATGGCGATGGCGCCGAATGCCGCGTCGAACGCGACGTCGGTGCCGAACTTGGCTGGCCGGCGGCCCAGGCGGCAGTCGATGTCGGCCGCGAACGGGTTGAAGTCACTGTGTGCCATCCACATCTCGGTGAAGGGCCCGCCACCCAGCCGGGCGGCGGTCTCGATGAGGTAGACGCCGTCGGTCGCGACCTTGACCTCGGTGTGGCTGGGACCCAGCCGGATCCCGTAGACGTCGAGGACCCGCTCCGCGAACTCCGCCACGGCCGCCCAGTCCAGGTCGGAGCGGCTCATCTGCACGTTGTCCCAGTAGGGGAAGTCGTAGTCGCCGTCATCCGGCTGCGAGTAGTGCCACATGTCCACGATGTGGTGCACGCCCTCGAAGCTGATCGCGTTGACAGCGATCTCGCGCCCCCTGACGTACTGCTCCACGAGCCACTGCCGTACGGGCTCGAGGTAGTGGTCGGTCCGCTGCAACGCGCCGAGTCCCGCCAGAGCGGCCTCGTCGGGAATGAGCATCGCACCGTGCGAGCCTCCACCCGCCGTGTGCTTGACGATGGCCGGGAAGCCGACCTCGCGAGCGGCCGCGGGAATATCGGTAGCGTCGCCGACCAGCCGCCACCGCGGTATGCGCAGGCCCGCCCGCTCCGCGAGCGCGCGCATGGCGTCCTTGTGGTTGCGGGCCTTCGAGAGCTCAGAGCCGTTGCCGGGCAGCCCGAGCGCCTCGGCCACTTCGTCTGCCAGGCTCACCGACGAGTCCTCGCCGGGCACGACGGCCACTGTCCGATCCCGGTACGGCGCCAGCTCGCGCACGATCGACGAGACGTCACGGGCGTGAACTGTCACGTCGTCGCCGTCCGCGTACCCCGGCCATCGCTCGTCGAGCAGTTCCCGGCTGAATGCATACACCGACAGGAGTTGAAAGCCCTTGTCGTGCACCTCCTTCTTGTACTTCGCACCCGTCTTGACCGGGTTGATCACGACGATGTAGGACATGCCGCCTCCGTGGCGCCGTGGTCCGCTCGCACGGACGAAATTAATGACGAGGGAAAGTGATGACGCCGGCGGCCGCGCGCGCTCGGACGAGCGCCTCGTCGGCATGGGCACCCACGGCGATGACGAAACCGGACCGCCCCTGCGAACTGCGCGGCTCATGGATCTCGCCGCCGGGCCGTACCGTGACAACGACCTCGGTGACACCCGGCATCCGGGCGGCCTCGGCCTCGCCCTCCACCGCGGCGACGCACCCCGGCTCGGGGGTCAGGAACCAGATTGCCGCGGCCCGATGCTCGGATGCCGCTGGATCGACCGGATGCCCAGCCAGCCAGCGGAACAGCAGCCGCTGCATGTCGGTGCCGGTGGCGAGCCGGACCAGCTCCACAATCGCGTCGCCGCCCTGCCGGACATGGGTCTCGACGACCCGCACTCCGGCGTCGGTAACGATCACTTCTGTGTGCGCCAGGCCCTCGCGGAAGCCAATGGCGGACAGCACGCGACCGGCCGCCGCGCCGATCCGTCCGGCGAGGTGCGCGTCGATCCGGGCCGGGACCAGGTGACCGACCTCTACGAAGTGGGCCGACTTGAACTTCTCCGTGACAGCCAGCACGGTGTGCGCACCGTCCGCCGAGAAGGTCTCGATGCTGTACTCAGGACCGCTGAGGAACTCCTCATAGATCCATTCCGGCTCACCGGCCTCTGGGCTGTCCGGCAGGACGGGCAGGTCCTGTGGCTGGGAAATCAGGTGGATCCGGTTGCTTCCGGTGCCGTCGACCGGCTTGAGAATGCCGGGCAGCCCGACGTCGGCGATCGCCCGTCGCGCGTCGGATGCCGTACGCACCCCGGCCCACGACACCGCGAGGTCCGAGCCGGCCAGCGCCGTCCGCATGCGGGCCTTGTCGTGACTCGCGCGATAGGCGGATGCCGGGTTGGCGGGCGACGGCAGGGTCTCGCTCACGTCTCCCGCCAGGGTCACGTGCGAATCGACCACGGGCACGGCGGCGTCGAGCCCGAGGCCCGCGTGCGCCCCATCGAGTAGAGCGCGGGCGGCGTCCACATCGTCGACTCCAATGACGGTGTCGGCCAGCTCTAGGTGACGGGCCGAGATGGCCTGCCTGGGTCCCAGGTAGACAACCCTCAGTCCCGCTTCGCGGGCGGCGACGAGAGGTTCGATCCGCCGCCCTCCCAGGATTAGGACGGTACGCAGCTGCACAGAGCGAGTGTTCAACCCGTTCCTTCCATGGCGAAGCGACAGTGCGTTTCGCGGGCTGACAACGCCCACGACAACGCCCACGACAATGGCCGCAGCCCGGTGACGAGACGCAGGCGGTGTGCGGTGTGTGGTGTGTGGTGTGAAGAATGCCGTGACGACGGCCGAATGCGCTGCTGCTACGGCAGTCGCAGCGAAAGGATCCGCCCGGTCGGCATATGACTAGCCGCACCGGCGAGATGTGAGCTATACGTGCTCAGGAAAATAACCTTGCTCGACAATCGAGTCACCCCCATGACCTGGAACAACCAGCGATGAGGATCATGACACGGCCCGGCAACAACCCGCAACGCCGCGAATGTCGTTGATGGACATTGCCGCAGGTCAGCGACCTTCATATCAAATTCCGCTACGCTGCGTCATAGATCACATAGCAGTGAACGGGGGTACGCCGAGCGACCGGCAAGCCATCTAGGACAACCGCCCTGAGCTGCTGATATGTGTTCCCAACGAGACGTAACAAGCTGGCTGCAAGGGCCGACGGCGAGCCTCGGTGCCCCCACGCCACCCCACCGGGCGTGATAGAAAAGCTGCTCTCAGCGCGTGAACCGCCTCCTGGCGGCACCGATGGGTGAACATACTCCGGTTCGCCCATCGTTCACCGAGGCGACCATTTCCGGGGCAGCGAGACGGATTCCGGAGAAGCGGGACGCCGCGCAATGTCCAACAGTTGGCTAGCCGCATCGCATCATTTCCATCCCCATGTAGGCGACCACCCGCCACCGTGGAGAATCTCACATGGGTGCGTAAGCGGCGACCGGAAATCTGCTTCCAGCGTTTCCACGAAGACCTTCAGAGAGCCGAGAAGACGTGACGAATCCGCAGTTCTATTCCAAGGTCGCCGACAGATTCGGCGCGTATTCCACCGGTACCCGCCGGACCACCGACTATCCACAAGGAAATCCCGAGGACTTCTTCAACGCCGCGATGGAAGAACTCGGCGGCCAAGAGCGCACCCTGCTCGACGTCGGCTGCGCGGACGGCCGAAACCTGCTGCGCGTCGCCTCCCACTACGCCGCGGTGACAGGGATCGACCTGTCCGCAGAGATGCTGGCCTCGGCGCGGACCCGGCAGCGGGAGGCGGAGGTGGAGCATGTCACCTTCGACCTGAGGGACGCTGGCGCGACGGGGTACCCGGACGAGTCGTTCGACGTCCTGACGTCGAGACGGGGGCCGCTCGCCCAGGCCGAGTTCGCCCGGCTGCTGCGCCCGGGCGGCACGCTGCTCTACATGGGCATCGGCGAACAGGACGCGCGCGAGCTGAAGGAGTCGTTCGGCAGAGGGCAGCTCTTTGGACGCTGGACGGGCGAGCCGCTCATGCGTGAGGCCTCGGCTCAGCTGCGCGAGGCGGGACTGCATGTCGAGGAGGAACGCACGTTCGCGTACGAGCAGTTCTTCTACTGCCCCGAGGATCTCCAGCGCTTTCTTCAGGTCGTGCCGATCTTCGAGGATTTCGATCCAGAGGCCGACCGGTACCGCTTCTCGCACTACCTCGACCGGGCCACGAGCGGCCGAGGAGTCCGGCTGTCCCGGCACTGGTTCGTGGTGCGGGCTGGCAAACCGTCACGGGCCGCGTGACGCCGGTGACGCCGGACTCGGAAAGACCCGCTGAACACCGCATGACGACGTCATCGCAGGCCACACAGCGCCCGGTGAAGCGGGGGAGCAGGCCGAGCGTTGCCGGCCGGCCAAAGGTCCGCGGCGTCCGAAGCGTCGACGGTCGGTCGGCCTCGATCGCCGCGCCGGGCGTGACTCGGCCGCCTGCGTGCGGGCTTCACAGGGAATCCGCCCGAGTGAATTCCTGCCGAGCGGCTTCCGCTTGGCCATTGAGGTGGAAATTCGTAGGTGGCCCTATGGCACTTTGGCAATAGGTGTGTGTCGATCCCGACACGCACCTATTGCCAACAACCGAGGTCAAGGGTCGATTCGAGTTCTTGCGTCCGTGGTCGAGTTGAACCCCAACGGCGGACTTGTTGAGTGCCCATCTCGGCCATGTCTATCCAGGACGCGCTGGTCGGCGACGGGGTGGTGCGACCATGGCGTTGCCGCTACACCGGCCGTGTATTGATCTGCCGAGAACGGTGCACCTGAGGCGATGAGGTGCTGCGGTCCACCGTGCGCCCAGACCTTCTATGGGATGGGGTGGAGGCTGGTGTCCGGCTCGCAGGCTGCGCTTCGGTCGTGCTGTGGACTATGCGGGTGTCGAGGGCGCGCCGCAGGTAGGGCAACGGCGCCGGCCCGTACCGCGCGAACGGCGGCCCGGCGACCAACGGCCCCGTGCCACAAGGGCGAGCGACACCAGCATCGGTCCAATCGTGACCACCAGCACCGACGCGACGACCATGGATGACCACTCCGGAATCACGGCCCGGCCTGGGCCGGAGTCGGAGTCGAGCACCGCGCCAAGCGGGTTCACCGCGAGCATCCCGATCGGCGTGAGCAGAATCAGCATCGCCCAGGCGCCGCGAAAGTCGCGCCGGGCGGCCAGAGCGAGCGCGATCAGCAGCGTGCCGATCAGCAGCGCGACCGCAGCGGCGGGCAAGGCCGTCACGGCGAGATCGAAGTAGCCGGTCATGAAATCTAGGCTGGGCGCGGTACCGATGGTGATCGGGAGGACCGCCGCCGCAGCGGCGATCGGCATGAGCCGGACCCACCATTGGCGCTGGCCCGCCGCACCGAGCGCGACGACACCGAGCACGATCTGGGGCAGCAGCACCGACAGCGGCGGGCGGGGCAATCCGGTCAGCGCCGCGGCCGGCACGATGCCGACAGTCACCAGTACGGCCAGGCCAACCGCCCAGCGCAACCATCGGCTGCTCGCCGCGACGTGTACCACGGCGACGAGCAGCCAGGCCACCCACGCCGCGACAGCGACCGAGAGAAACGGCCCGACCCGCGAAGACCAGGGCGGTATGGGGGCAAGCACCTCAACACCGGCCCACCAGGTCGCGAACGCGGTCGCCGTCATCAACGCGAGCAAGCCGGCGAGGCGGAGACCGGGACCGAGTCCCTGCGTGATCCTCAGATGCTGCCGCAGTCCACCGACCGCAAGGTCCGCGACGTCGCTGACTGAGGGTCTCCTGCGTCCGGGCGCCGCCAGGGACAGGTAGGTATCCACCAGTTCCGAACCGCGCTCCCGCCGATAGTCGACCGGATAGAACAGCACCGTCCACCGCGCATAGCGGCGTTCCAGCCCGGTCACGGCAGAGCTGCCTCCATCCTGTTCTCCAGTGCGGTCATGCCAGCTCTCCACCGGGATCATGCGAGTCCACCACTCAGGCGAGGCGGCGGCATGGTGGCGCGCAGCCGGGCGGTCGCCGCCTCGACGTTGCGGCGCATGCGTTCGGTCTCGACGGCCAGCACCTCACCACCCGGCTCGGTGAGTCGGTAGTAGCGGCGCAACCGGCCGTCGACGATCTCCTCCCGTTCGGCGGCCACCAGGCCGGCGTCGACCAGCCGGTCGAGTGCGCCGTACAGCGTGCCGGGTCGCAGCGAGACACGGCCGCCGGAAAGCCGGGCCACCTCAGCGATCAAGCCATACCCATGCATCGGCTCACCGGCCAGGGCGGTGAGAATCAGGAACGTGGGTTCGCGCAGAGGAGTCTCCACACACGGCAATATAACGGCTGCGAAGGTATACCGAAAGATCGCCATCACAGCGGGCCGCGGGAGCACTCACGCGTGCCGGAGAAACGCTCCGGGACGGCAGCCGCCCGATCGGTGTGCTGGATCATCGACTTAGCATCCAGTCCCGCCGAACATGCCTTTCGACAGCGTGGCGTCTTCACCGCTGAGGTGCAGGCGCAGGCCATCGGGCTGGACGTCGACCGCCCCGTACGCGAGCCCAGCCGGCAGCGGCGGCAGCGGGTATGTGGTGTCACCGGCCTTGACCTGGGCCAACACGGTCCTGGCGGGGAAGAGGACGCCGAACATCCGGATCTGCTGGGGCGACAGGTCGAGGGTGCTGCCGGTGATGGCGGGCTTGGCGTAGAGGACGATCGGCGCCGGGCGGGAGTTGCCGCGGGTGGTGGCGGTCATCATGCCGCTCCTGGCGCCGTACCTGGTGGCGCGCCCTTCCTCGTCGGTGGCCGGCAGCTCGGAGTACGGCTTGACGGTCATCCCACCCAGCGACACCTTGAGCCCGTCCGCGTCCACGGACACCCCGCGGTACCGCACCCCGCTCGGGAGTGCGGGCAGCGCCCGGCTCAGGCTGTCCTGCTTTATCAGAGAGAGCACGGTACCGCCGATCAGGCCGTGGGGCGGGTGGTCGCCGCCGAGCACGCGCACCTTCCGGGGTACGAGTCTCAGGGTGTTCCCTTCGACGGTTGGCGCGGTGAAGATCGTCAGCGGGACCGCGCCGAGCAGCGGGATGTCCGTGGCCGTGGAGATGGCCAACTGGCCGCGCCTGGCCGAGTAGGTGACGTCCTGCCCGTCCACCTTGGCCGGCAGCTTGGCGAAGGCCGTTGTGGCGACGCCGCCCAGCGCCAGGTGCAGTCCGTCGGAGCGGGGCGTGACCGACTTGTAGTTCACCCCGTCCGGCAGTGCCGGCAGCTTCTGTGAGCGCACTCCGCCGGTCACGCTCGCCACCTTGTCGGCCGAAATGGTCTTCCCGAAAACCTGCAACTGCTGCGGGGTGGCGTTGAGAGTCTCGCCGGTCACGTTGAGCCTGAAGAACAGGGTGGACCTGACGTTCCCGACCGCCTTCGCCGGCGGGGTGACCTGGACCGTCAGCAGTCCGTTCGAAGCCCGGCCGAACGTGGGCTTCGAACCGTCCGGCGGCGCCGGCATGTTCGCGAAGGGTGTCGTGATGGTGGCTTCGATGCCACCCACGTGCATCGTGTCCGGGGCGGGCTGGCTGACGTCGCGCATCGTGGCGACGACGGAGGCGTGTGGCACGTCGCCGACTGTGGTGTCCGGCAGGACCAGGTCGACCTCGGTCAGCCGCTGGCGCAGCGCCTGCCGCACGAGGTGGCTGCCCTTGATCGTGATCTGCGGTACCGGACCGCTGTCGATGGGGCAGCTCACCTGGTTTGCCACCCGGTCGGCTAGCAGTCTGGCGAGCGGCCCGTCCAGGTAGGGGGCGGGCAGCAACAGGACCACCCCAGGCGGCAACAGCAGCACCGCAAGAGCGGGCCATCGCCACCGGTGCAGGACCGACATAGACCGATTCAGCCTTATTAGGTGCATACAATATGATGTGGACCTAGGTTTCCTAGAGTTCGACACTTCCGATGAATTCATCAGAAACGCGGCTTGAAGGCGCGGTACGTGTCGAGCTTCCCGGGGGCCAGGGTCGTGCCGGGCCGCTGGCGGTGCGGAAGCCGCCGACGCCCTGCCCTACGGCGCACCCGCCGGCGCCGAAGGAACCGCGATGTGGAACCTCACCGTCGACCCCAGCCCGGCCGCCGACCCGGACGGCGTCGGCAGCCCACCCGGCGCGGCCGGGTCTGTCAATGCAGGATGAAACTTCGCTCCTCACCCCTGAAGGACGTCGCCTGCTCGCGCTGAGACGCGATCGGACGCACGCGTTCCGGTGGCCTTCACGGCCACCGGGATGCCGTTCAGAACGCTGTTGCCCGACAGCGCATCGGTCGCGAACTCGTCGGTCAACACGTTGCTGTTCACCCCTGGCCGGGTCGCCGCGACCGAGAGCCGGGTGCCCGGCAGGTCGTGGCCCCAGCCGTGCGGCAGGCTCACCACGCCCGGCATCACAGCGTCGGTGACCTCCACCCGGGCCGAGAGCGAACCCGCCCGGGACGTCACCGAGGCGTCGTCGCCGTCGGTGAGGGCGAGCCGCTCCGCGTCCACCGGGTGGACCTGCAGGGTGCAACGGTCCCGGCCCTTGATCAGGGCCGGGACGTTGTGCATCCAGCTGTTGTTGGAACGCAGATGCCGGCGGCCCACCAGGACGAGCTCGTCGCGCTGCCGGTCGAGGGCGGCGCGCAGGCGGTCCACGTCGGACACGATCGGCGGGGCGCAGAGCTCGACGGTCCCGCTCGGTGTCCGCAGGACCGACGGGATGCGGGGCTGTAGCGGCCCGAGATCGACACCGTGTGGGTTCGCCAGGAGCTCGTCCAGGGACAGACCCCCGGGGCGCGCTCCGAAGGCATCCCCATAGGCACCGGTACGCAGCGCGACGTCGAGCAGCCGCTCGGCCGGCTGTTCGCCGCTCACCAGGGCCCGCAGGTCGGCGGCGGGGCGGCCGGTGGCGGCGGAGACCCGCTGCAGAGCCTCGTCCAGCATCCGGTCGTGCAGCACGGCCGGGTCGGCGCCTGCGCCCTGGCCGGTGACGACGAGGGTGAGCCTCGCGAGGATGTCGCACTCGTCCATGCCGGCCGGGTCCGGCGGCAACACCGGCGGGGAGTACGCCGCGAAGTTGCGCACCGCGAGCGCCAGGAACGAGAAGTCGTAGTGGCCCTTGCGGGTCGGGTCGGTGGGCGGCAGGACGACGTCCGCGTGCCGGGTGGTCTCGTTGAGGTACGGGTCGACGCTGACCATGAAATCGAGCCCGCCCAGGGCCCGGTCCAGCCGGCCGCTGTTCGGCGTCGACAGCACCGGGTTGCCGGCCACGGTGATGAACGCGCGGACCTGTCCCTCGCCGGGCGTCTCGATCTCGTCGGCGAGGGTGGCCACCGGCAGCTCGCCCTTGACCTCGGGCAGGCCCCGGACGCGGCTGTGCCACCGCCCCACCCGGAAGCCCTTGCCGCCCGGACGGGTCTGCGGGCGCAGGTGCGCGGCCATCGGGAACATGACGCCGCCCGGCCGGTCGAGGTTGCCGGTCAGCACGTTGACGACGTCGACGAGCCAGCTGGTCAGAGTGCCGAACTCGACGGTGCAGGTGCCGATCCGTCCGTACACCGCGGCCGTCGGGGCTGCCGCGAGCTCGCGCGCGAGCCCGCGGATCCTTTCCACCGGTACGCCGCACGCGCCGCTCACCGTCTCCGGGGAGAACGCGCGGGCCAGCTCACGGATCTCGTCGACGCCCGTCACGTGGCCGGCGAGCGGGCCGAGGTCGACCAGGTCCTCCTCGAACAGCGTGTGGACGATCCCGAACAACAGGTACGCGTCGGTGCCGGGCCGGATGAACAGGTGCTCGTCGGCGTGTTCGGCGGTCCGGGTGCGGCGCGGGTCGACCACCACGAACCGGCCGCCGCGGGCCTGAACGGCCTTGAGCCGGCCGGGAAAGTCCGCCGCGGTGGCGAGGCTGCCGTTGGATTCCCAGGGGTTCGCGCCCAGTATCAGGAGGAAGTCCGTACGGTCGACGTCCGGCACCGGAATGGCCAGCGGGCTGCCGTAGAGGTAGCCGCACGACACGTGCTTCGGCATCTGGTCGACGGTGCTGGCCGAGAAGATGTTGCGGGTGCCCACCGCCCGGAGCAGCGGCGCCAGGTAGAGGCCGCCCGCCATGGTGTGGACGTTGGGGTTGCCCAGGTACAGGGCGACCGCGTCAGGGCCGTGGCGCTCGAGGATCGGCCGCAAGCCCGCCTCGATCTCCGCATACGCCTCGTCCCAGCCGACCTCTTCGTGACGGTCGCCGCGCCGGACCAGCGGGCGGCGCAACCGGTCGGGATCGGCGGTGAGCTGCCCGAAGGCGGCGCCCTTCGGACAGACGAAACCGTGGCTGAAAACGTGGTCCCGATCCCCGCGTGCCGCGACGACCCGGTCGCCGGTCACCGTGAGCTGCAGCCCGCAGGCCGCCTCGCACAGGGGGCATGTCCGATACGCCGTACGCGTCGCCTCAACAGCCACGGAGTCACCAGCCTTCCGGCCGCAACGCCGCGACCCTCGGTTGTTACCCGCCAGTATTGCCCGCGTCGCGGGCCGCGTCGAGAGGCCGCCCGGGGCGGAATCCGCGAAGTGGGCGGATCGCAGGCCGTGGTGTACGAGTACGGGATCAGGTGCGCACATCCGCCGCGGGGAACGCGCGTTCGCGGCAGCGGTGGCGTCCAGTGCGGGATCATGACGGTGGGGCGACACCACGGGGGAGTCGCCAATGCTGAAGGACTGCTGGTGCCGTGATGAAGGTGCTGCTCGACGAGCCAAGGGTGTTCGTGACGTATGGCTCGGCGACGGTGGTCAGCGGCGACGACACAGACGGGAACGGTTACGAACACGACGAGGCGTGGGCTGATGAGAGCAACGGCCTGTGCGGCGCCGGCGTCCGTGGCGTCCTGGTCCTGACGACCGGTACGCATACAGGGTGGATTCCGTTCCGCGTCGAGCTGCACGAGGCGGAGCCGGAGGTCGACGACAGCTGGGACGAGATCGTGGAGGCGTCGTTCGGCAAGCAGGCGGCGTACTGGCATCGGGCCCGGCGGACGCTGACCGAGCCGGAACAGCAGGATGACCGGCAGGCCGAGGCCGAGGAGCTTGCGCGCAGTGCTCGGGAGCGGTGGGGAGAGCGGGTCCCGAACGAGCGGTTGCGGGCGACCCTGCACCAGGGCCTCGCCCTGGACGCGATCTCCCGGCTGGACCCGGATCTGGAGTTCGCCCTGGCGGACGCGGACGACGCGACCCATCGGCAGGTGGCGGCGTGGGCGGCGCTGCGGTCGCTGGAGCGGGCCGGCCTGATCGGGTTGCCGCAGATCGCACCGGCGGTCGCGGCGCTGCGCCGAGGCCAGCGGGCGCCGGCACCCTTCGACGATTCCGCTCACGTGTGGGCCGTGCTGAGACAGGCGAACCCGCCACACACCAGCGTGCCGGTGCCGCCGGACGGGGAGTACGAAGAGTCGCCGCAGAACTGGGCGATGACCACCCTGTTCCACACGGCGGAGGAGGACTCCCTCGCCGCGGTGTTGGAGGTGCTGGTCTGCATGGCATTCGTCTACGGCCGTGACGGCTACCGTCACGCGTTCGCCGCGGTCCGGGAACAGTTCCCCCAACTGGCCTGAACCGCCCCCACTCCATCCTGACCGTCTACATGGCCTCGGGAACACATGCTGGACCTGGACCTGGACCGGTTCGGGTCTGCGGTTCGGGACGAAACTGTCTGTGCTGCAGGCCCGGCCTTGCGGCGGGCGCCGATGTGGCCCGGCGCCCGTCGCAAGGCCCGGCTGTCAACCGATGCCGCGGCAGTGGGCCGAAATCAACGGCCGGTCGGATACGGTGCCGCGGCAGCTCTGGCGGCGGCCAGATATGCCGGAAGGTTGAGCTGCCAGAAGCCGTTGATGCAGGAGTACGTCGGGAAGAAGCCCCCGCAGCTGCCGCTGCCCGGACCCACCTCGATGGTGTAACCCGGCACACCCAGTTGCCCGTAGATCCAGTCGTCGGTAGCACCCGGGGCGAAGTAGTTCAGACCACCGTCGCCGTGGACCACGTCGTAGTGGTTCGCCCGGGCCATCGCCTCGGCGATCGCTTTCAGGTCGTTGTTGTTC
Organism: Actinoplanes sp. NPDC049118; assembly: GCF_040648555.1. Lineage (NCBI taxonomy): Bacteria > Bacillati > Actinomycetota > Actinomycetes > Micromonosporales > Micromonosporaceae > Actinoplanes > Actinoplanes sp. NPDC049118. The sequence continues at coordinate 109,391 of NZ_JBEZDY010000016.1, read as the reverse complement.
GGCGCCAGCTTGTTGGTCCAGCCGTACGGGTAGATGTTCAGTTGCGAGTAGCTGTGCACGGTGATGAAGGCACCGGTGGTCGACGTGCTGGCCGCGCTGAAGTCGGCTGCCGGCTTGGTGTCCCGGTAGATCTTGGCGAGGAAGTTCTGGATTCCCTGGGTCTCCGGTTCGCTTGCCGCGCCCGTGCCGGGGTACGTCTCGGTGCACTTCGTGCCCTGATTGACGTCCCAGTGGTAGCTGGAGTTGCGGTTCAGGTCGACGCCGCGGCCCGTGCCGGTGCAGCCGTTGTCGTGGGCGTTCTTGCGCTGGGCGACCGGCCGGGTGGAGTTCGAGGCGACGATGTCGACGCCGTCGGGGTTGGCGATCGGGATGACCCAAAGCTCGGTGCTGTTCATCAGCGCGGTGACGCCAGTGTCGGTGCCGTAGTTGTTGACCAGGTGGTCGATCCACCGGTACGACAACTCGCCGGTGGCCAGTTCTCGTGCGTGCATCTGCGACATGAGGGTGAACTTCGGCTTGCGGCCGGTGTTGGTCAGCTCGCAGTCACCCTGCTGGATCTTGGTGATGCACAGGGCCTGGATGTCGTGCCCGCCACGGCCTTGGGTTTTCAACCAGGACTGGCCGATGGTGAAGAGCTTGGCCAGGTCGGGGCGCGCGGTGGACACCTGCCTGTTGTGCGCCTCGTGTCCGGCGGTGGTGTGGTAGCCCCCGTAGTAGGTGTTCGGGTCGGCCTGCAAGGAGTGGGCGACCGGCTGGTACAGCGGGCCGGTGTACTGCACGCTCAGGCCGCGGTGCTGCAATCGGGCCACGGCGGCTGCGTCCGCCAGAACCGGCACTCCGTGGTCCAGCGGACCTTCGAGAACGTCGAAGCCGGTGCGCTCCAGCGTGTTGGCCAGCACCGCGGGCTGCCGGTCGGCGGAGGTCACGAGGTAATAGCCCGGATCGGCGGTGGCGCCGGGCCCGGCCGGTGCGCCCGGGGCGGCGCTGGCCGGTCCGGTAAGCGACGGGGGCAGCAGAAGCGCGGCCGCGGCAGCGCCGATGGCCACTATCCGCGACAGCCGGGGTGGAACTGTACGGGACTTGCTCATCGATACCTCGCGATCGAAAAGGGCGCACGATGGACCCATTAGATCAGCGCATCTCGATGACAGTTACTACCGATGACGCCATCTCAACTGTGCTATGAGCCGAGTGCACACCTGGTGCCCGCCAGCCGGGCCAGGCCGTCAACAGCGGGTGTTCACCGACAACGACCTGGCCAGCCTTGACAGGTCTGACCGTCTCAAGACCCGAAGCAAATATGGCGAGAGCCACCGCATATCCAAGCGCGATCCCGAGTGCTCAACGTCCAGGGCGCAATGAGCAGGCGGATATGGCCGACGCGCCAGCAACTGTCGGCAAGGGACCGACGGCGACGAGCCGCTGCCCGGTGGTCGTGCGGATCAGTTCGCTGCCGGATTCACCACGTTACTGCTCAGAAGGTGGCTCAGAGCCGTGTTCACCGGAATACCTATTCTTCGCGGAGACGACCAAGAGATGCCCGTCACTTTCAAGATACCTGGCGACCGTCCTGGCATTGGCGGCAGCGGTGACGTCCACGGGCGCCGGGAAGCCTTGGCGAGGTCCGTCTGTCAGGCTGCGCGTGCCCGTCGTCCGCGCAGCAGCGAGCCCAGCGCCGGCATCAGGGGGCGCTCGACGAATCGGTGCACCAGCCAGGAGACGCCGAGCAGTAGCACGACCGCGCCGAGGATCAGCGGCGCGGCGGGCCACCCGGTGTGCGCGTGGACGTTGCGGATGATGCTGTAGCCGATGCGCTGGTGCAGCAGATAGAACGGGTACGTCAGCGCACCGGCCGTGGTCAGCCATCGCCAGGTGAGCCGGTCGGTGGCCCCCAGCGCGATGGCGATCAGAACGACGTACGCGATGGTGATGATCACCGGAGCCGGCCAGGTGGGCACGGGGAAGCCGGGATGTACATCCAGCACGCGGACGTGCACGCTTTGCAGGCTGAGCAGCCAGCATGCGACGACGAGCGCGCACAGCCACGCCGTGGGCCGGTGCCGGTGCATCAGATACATGGTCACGCCGGCGATGAAGTACGGAGCCCATTGCGGCATGACGATGTCCGTCAGCAGGCTCTGGGAGTGGGCGGGCACGACCACGGCCGCGACCAGCCACGCCGTGCAGAAGGTCGCGGTCCGTCGATAGGTCAGCCCGGTCCAGGTCAGGCAGGCGAAGAACAGGTAGAAGCGGAGCTCGACCCAGAGCGTCCAGTACACCGTGTCGACCATGGGCACGTTCAGGAGATCGGGCAGCATGGTGAGGTTGACCGCGACGTCCGTGACGCTCGGCTGTCCGGACACCGGCACACCGAGCGTGACCGGTAGCACCGTCACCACGGCCGCGGTCAGCAGCACGCAGGCCCAGAACGCGGGATACAGCCGCCCGGCGCGGGAGGCCAGAAAGTCCCGTGGGCTCCGTCCCCAACCGCTCATGCAGATGACGAACCCGCTGATCAGGAAGAACACCTCGACGCCCAGGAAACCGTAGATCAGCACGTGTCCGGCGTGCGGGACGAAGTGGGCCGGCGGATGAATTCCGTCCAATCGCCAGGACACCCCGTAGTGGTAGCCGGCGACGGCGAGGGCGCAGATCAGTCGCAGACCGTCCAGGGCCGGCAGGCGCGGGCGGCGCTGTAGGGCCGGGACGACCGGTGCTCCGGCGCCGGGCGAACCGCCGCGGGGACCCGGGAGGTTCGGCCGTACCGTCCGTGTCGGGGGGTTGCTCTTCGTCTGTTGGTCCTCGCCCGGTGTGGTCACGCAGCGGCTCCGTTCGCTCGGTGTTCGCTTGATCGCGTACCGGGCGGGGTAGCCGGGTCATCTCCCTCGGTTACAGACAGGCGCGCGTCGTCACCCCGTTCGGCGCTCACCTACGCCGGTCACCACGATCGTGTTCGACTCGTACATGTGCGGCGGGCGCCGAACAGCTACACCGCGACCAGAACGAGTCCAGCCGATGCGGCCGGTCGGGAGCGAGGAGACGGCGGTGGCCTCGTCACGCAGCGTCAAGATGTAAGGATCACCGCCGTGCTGGACATGAGGGGGTGTGAACCGATCGAATGCCCCTATGATGGCCGGACAACCGCCGGGAGTTACGCCCGGTGACGAAGCCGTCTTCCGAGTCCTGTTCGAGGCCGCGTACGACGATCTGCTCTGCTTCGTCGAACGCCGCACGCACCCCGTCGCCGCAGAGGACGTGGTCTCCGAGGTGTTCCTGACGGCCTGGCGCCGCCTCGACGATGTTCCGGTCGACCTCGACAATGCCCGCGCCTGGTTGTTCACCGCGGCACATCATGTCCTGCGCAACCGTCGGCGCAGCGATCAGCGGCAGCAGGCCCTCACCCTGCGCATCCTGCGCCAGCCGGGCACCCCGGAAGTCGACGTCGAAGCCGACGACGTCGCCGCCCGGGTCGACCTGGCTCGGGCCTGGGAACAGCTCAGCATCGACGACCAACACGTCCTGACCCTCACCGTCTTCGAAGGGCTGACCGGCCCGCAGGCCGCCAAGGTGCTCGGGGTCTCCAATGCCGCCTTCAGCCTGCGGCTGCTGCGCGCCCGCCGTCGCCTGCGTAAACGCCTGTCCGACGTGGCCTCTCCGGCCACGCGTCCCGCCACCCGCGCCGTTACGAACCCCGGAGCATCCTCGTGAACCACCACGACCTCGACTCGCAGCTGCGCGCCGCCGCGCGCCCCGTACCCCGTGGGCGGGTGCACCAGGCCCCCGCCCAGGACCTGCTGGAACGCATCGTCAACACCCCGCGGGCCGCCATGGGGGCCACTCCGATCGGTGTCGGTAACGGCCGGCGCGGCATCGTGCGGCACCCGGCCCGGTGGGTCACCGTCGGCGCCGCCGCGATCGCCGTCACCATCGCCGCGCTGGTCGTGCCCGGGCTCGGCGGCGATCGCGAGGCGTATGCGTCGTGGAGCGCCACCCCCGCCCAGCTGAGCGCCGACGACGCGCAGACCATCGGCCGGGAGTGTGTGCGCAAGCTCGAACCGGACTTCGGCTACACCCAGGCCGACCTGAGTAACGCCCGGAAGGTCATCGCCGAACGGCGCGGCGAGTACGGCTACCTCTCGATCGTCACCAAGCGGTGGAGCGCAGCCTGCTTCCGCGACAAGACCGGCGACGTGCAGTACAGCAGCGTGTTCGAGGGCCAGGTGACGGATGCCCAACTGGGCCGCGCCGGCATCGAGCTCCAGGGTTGGGGGCAGCTGAGGACCAGCGAGGGACACGTCCGAATCATGTCGGGCCATGTCGGCTCCGACATCGCTGCTGTCGACGTCTCCCTGACGAACGGCACGACCGTGCACGCCACTGTCGACGGCGGGTACTTCCTCGCCTGGTACCCGGAGGAAGCGGGCGCGGGAGCAGGAACCACGGTGACCCTGCACAAGAAGGACGGCAGCGCCAGCACGGGACTCTCCGCGACCGAGCTCTACGACGCACCCAAGCTGGACTGAGGCGGCCGGCCACACGGCTGCGCTTGGCGGGGGTCTGTTGCGTTCGTCGATCGGAGAGCCCGGGCAGGCTCGACCGGTGAGGCATGCTGATCCCGCATGGTGGTCTGACCGGCGCCGCAGACGCCAGCACCAAGCCCGCCTCAGCCACTACAAACGCCGCGGCTACCCACTCCCGCTGACTGCCGTTGCCGTACTGGCTCCGGGACCGGGCAGCAGGTCGATGTCCGTAGCGTGCATGGGCTGTTCGCATTCCGAGCACCGCAGTTCCACATGGCCGATCTCGCCGCAGGCGTGGTGGCGGTAAAGCACCGGTGGGCCGGCCTCGCCTGCCGTCCACCGGTCGCCCCACCGCACCATGACGAGGAGCAGATCGCACAGCTCCGTGCCCTTGTCGGTGAGTATGTACTCGTGACGGAGCGGCCGGGCGGAGTACTCACGCCGGGCCAGCACGCCCTGTGTGACCAGCCAGCTCAGCCGCTCGGCGAGCACCTTGCGGGACATGCCGAGGCTCCGCTGTAGCTGCTCGAAGCGGTTCGTGCCGGCGTAGACATCTCGCAGGATCAGCGGCGACCACGGCTCACCGATGACGTCGAGGGTACGGGCGATCGAGCACGCCATGGCGCCGAACTGCGTTCGCTGCATGACGCAACGATACGCAAGGTGGTTCCTTCAAGGAACGGACTCTGTTAACGTCACCTAATCCGTTCCCTTAAGGAACTGACGGAGCTGGTGCTCCTCAACACGCATGCCGGAAGAGCCGAAAGAGGCCGCATGAGCCATCCACCGATCGTGCCGACCGAGGACTGGCAAGCCGCGTTGAACACCTTGCACGTCCGCGAAAAGACACTCACCCGCCAGCTGGATGCGGTCGCTGCGGCGCGTCGCCGGCTGCCGATGACCCCGGTCGAGCAGGACTACGTGTTCGAGGGCTTGGACGGGCCGGCCAGCCTGGCCGACCTGTTCCAGGGCCGCCGTCAACTCATCCTGTACACCTTCATGTGGCACGGCGCCGACGACGTCTGCCCTGGGTGCTCGCTGTTCACCGACAATGTCGGACACCCGGCCCACCTCAACGCCCGCGACGTCACCCTTGCGTTGACGTCTCGTGGCCCATTTGTCGACCTTATGGCGCTGCGGCGACGAATGGGCTGGACCCTGCCCTGGTACTCGTCGCTGAACAACAGCTTCAACGCCGACATGGGAGCCGGTGACGGGTTCGCGCTGAACGTCTTCCTTCGCGCCGACGACCGCATCTTCCGTACCTACTCCACCACCGCCCGCGGCGTGGAACGGCTCGGCAGCAACTGGACCTTCCTCGACCTGACGCCATACGGCCGACAGGAGACCTGGGAGGACTCGCCTGACGGCTGGCCGCAGACCCAGCCCTACCAGTGGTGGCGGCTGCACGACGAGTACGACACGGCCGAGGATCCGCAAGAGCCGAAACCTGGCCCGCAACCCCCACAGTGCCATCACAGTGAGCAGTGAAGACCTCGACCTGGTGATCAACGGCGAAGCTCGCGGTCGGCGCGCCGGACACGATGTCGCCGGATGTCTCAACGAAGCGGGTGAAGCGCAGTAACACCGGCCAGGGCAGTGGCCCCTCAGAGGAAGCCACGTAGGCATGGTTCTCGTCCGCCGGCGTGAACCGCTCGCCGTCGGGCGTCGTATCCGGGATCACCACAGCGACCGCGCCGGACGTTCGGTACGGCACAGTCAGCTCGTAGGTCCACGCGTCCTCCGGCAGGAGGTACATCGAGTTGATCTGGTAGGTCGTGCCGTTGTACGCCCACTCTTCCACCCCGGCAGGATGACAGGCCCAATGTGCGAGGTCCGAACTCGCCGGGTACGACGTCCGGATCTGCCGCGTCAAAGCGCGCTGGCGCGCCAGGCGCCCAAGCCGGCCGCGGCCGAACGTACGACGCGCGGACGGACTACCCTCCGGCTCATGACCACTATCTCCGTCATGCTCGCGGTGCCGGACGCTGCGGCGGCATCCGCCTGGTACCAGCGGGCCCTCGGCGCCGCCGAGCTGTGGAACCTCGGCTCGGTCATCGGCTTGGAGCTTCAAGGAGCGCCGTTCTTCATCGCGGAGCCCCAGAACAATGGTTGGGAGAGCCCAACGGTGCTCGGTACCACCACGGCACGGATAGAGGTTTTCGTCGATGACCCTGACGTCGTTGTTGGTGGCGCCGCTGAGGCAGGAGCCAACTACCACGATCCGGTGCGCGACCACGCGGCACCGTGGGGCACGCACCGCCAAGGCGGCTTCTTCGATCCGTACGGTCATCTCTGGCTCGTGGGAGACAGGTCACCGCTGCAACGTCATCGGTAGTCCTGGCGCGCGAACCACACGATCTCGATGCCGCCGGGTGTGCGCGCTGGTGGTTGACGGAAACGTCACGCCCCGTAGCCAGGCCTCGCGCCGGGCGCGCCGAGCGGGGAATCCGCGAGCTGTTGATCCGCGCGTGGTCTGCGCAGGGTTCCTCGGCGGTTCGGCACGGATCTATGCGCCCTCGAGTTGCTCCAGCCGCCGCAATACCGCCTGAGGCAGTTCATGTGCTTCGAGGCGGTAAGGCTTCCACCGGTCGTTGGACCCGTCCTTCATCGATGCGCTGAAGCGGTACCTGCCCTTGCTATTTGGGTTGCCGAGGGTTTCCGCGTAGACCTTGCTGGGAACGAGCCAGGCCTTCATCACGATCCCGTGGATCACATCGATCGCCACGAAGAGCAGGTCCAGGTTCTCTCTCGGAACGAAGGTCTGCGACCGAACGAAGGCGACAAAGCCTTCGGATTGGATCCGCTTGCTGTCGGACATACGAGCTTTGACCTGAACGGCGAGCGTTCCGGTGGATCCGCGCCGGTGAAAGACGAGATCGACACCCTCGTCATCAACGAGCGAGGTAGACACATTCAGGGCCCCGCGCGTCGCGAGGATGCAGAAGGCCGCGACCAGGTGTTCGGCCGCCTTCCCCATGCGGCCGGCATCCGCTGACTTGAGCGTGTAGTCGTAGTCCGTTTCCTCGTCCACGCGCACAACGTAGCGACCTTCCAAGCGGTCCGCGGCAACGACCTGTGCCCGAACGACTCGGAAGGCGACCGCCGTCACCGTCCGGTGGCGCACCCGAGCCCGGCCGCAGGCGTCGTGGCGTGAGCCGATAGCGAGCGCGTCACGCTGACGGCGCCACCACCTCGATTCTCGTCAGGTCGTCGCTGCGCAGGTCGGAACGGGAGATGGCGAAGTCGCCGTTGGGCAGGTCGCCGGTGACCGCCACGCCGGTGACCCGATCCGGTAGGAACTCGCGAAGCGAGTGGCGCAGGCCCGGCGGGTAGTCGACCGGTTCACCCCACTGAGGTGTCGTCTCGTCGCTACCGAACAGCAGCCAGTGGTCCCGGCGTGTGGGCGCGTCGGGGTCGGGGGCGGCGCCGGTGTGGCAGTCCAGCGCCGGCAGCACGATGCGGTCGGGGTCCAGCGGCTCGTACCAGATCAGCAGCGGCTTGGCCCGCTGCGCCGCGGCGTTGTCGAAGCAGCACAGGGCGACGGAGTGGTCCGGGAAGGCGTCCCGGTAGAACTCGAACAGCTCCGGGTTCGCCGCCGGCCGTTTGTGCGCGGGAACCAGGTCCAGCGCGTCGGTGATCCGCGTGGGATCGCCGGCCAGCACTACGGTGTAGACGTCGTGCTCGAACACCTGCACGTCGCCGCCGGCGTCCATCCACGCGATGCCCGCCGCGCTGCGCGGCACGGGCCGCACCGCGTCGACCATGCGGGTGAGCAGATCGCCGTGCGGGCCGACGCCGATGAACTGCGACGGTGTCACCCCCGGGCTGGGCAGGTGCAGGAGCATCGCGTTCGGCCCGGTCGCCAGGTTGACGGCGGTGTTCTGGTAGCCGAGCACCTCGATCGCGCCGTGCTCCGGGTGGTCGCGGCGGCCGCCGTACAGAATCGTGCCGGAGAAGTCGGCCTGGTCCATCGAGACGCACATCGGGCCAGCCTAACCGTGGCATGTCCCACGCCACGTTCCTCGAAGGCATCGAGATGCTCGGTGTCGAGGCTTTCCCGCAGGTCCGCAAGGACCTCGGACAACGATGATCGTCAGGGGCGTTCAACCGTTGTGTCCGCCCTCTAGTTCTTCTCGCTCCGGGGCTTCGGGTGGGTGTAGGTGCGGGTCGGCGTTCAAGGCCAGTTCCCACAGCGCCCTGCGGAGCGCCCGCATCCGTCGGATGCCCAGGACGGCCTGCCAGTCAGCCTCGATCCGCGCTTCCTCGGCGACGGCGACGGGCAACCCGCCCCGGCCGTGTGCTGTCAGCCGGATCAGTCGTGCACGCCCGTCGGAGGGATCCGGTACCCGCTCCACGTAGCCGGCCGCCTCGAGGCCGTTAACCAGGGCGAGGGCGGTCTGCTTCGGGATCCGGGCGCGGTCGGCGAGGATGACCAGCCTGGTGCCGTCCAGGTCGATGCCGGCCAGCAGCCGGGCCTGCGCTCGGGTGATGTCGGCGTAGCCGGCCTCGGCGAGCGCGGCGACGATGCGGTCCTCAGCTGCCCGGAAGCCGATGAACATCAGCCAGCCGGACGAGATCTCGCGCTCCACCACTAACCTTCCAGGCAGTCCCGATCAAGACCGGATTTTAGTACCATCATCGTACTAGATTCCGTCGGGTGAAGGGATCGGACTCCATGGACGACTCCGAGGTCTGGCCGGCCGTCGACCGGCGACGCCGCGCCATCGTGGACCTCTTGACCGGCCTGGCCCCGGGCGAGTGGAACACCCCCTCGCTGTGCGAGAGGTGGACGGTCAGGGACGTCGCAGCTCACCTGACGATGCCGCTGCTGACCGTGCGGCAGTTGACGCTGCTCGCCCTCCGGCATCCGGGCCGGACCAATCACTTCATCCGGGAAGGCTCGATCGACATTGCCCGACGCCACGACCCTGGGCAACTCCTACACAGGCTTGACCTGCTGGTGGGATGGCACCGCACGTTCCCGGGCCTGACCTGCCGCGAGGCGCTCATCGACACCGTCGGCCACACCTTCGACATGGCCCTCCCATTGGGCCGCGAGGTCCGCGTTCCCGCCGCCGAGGTGGCCGAAGCGGCCGACCGGGTGGTCTCCTACCGCGGCCGCGGGAACGCGAAGGTCTTCCGCTCGATGCCGCTGGCGACGTTCCGGCTCACCGCGACCGACCACGCCTGGTCCACCGGAGAAGGCGCGCAGGTGACCGGCACCATGACCGACCTGTTCCTGCTGCTCACCGGACGCGCCGTGCGGATCGGGCACCTGGATGGCCCCGGGGCAGACGACCTACGTCGGGCCGTCGCCACCTGATCCCGTGCCAGTCGCAGGGCATTCGCGGCAGAGCGCCGACACCCACTGAACGACCCACCACCCTCCAGAAGGAGAGCGGCCGACATGCACACAGTTCGCGTGGCCCACGCCTTCGACAGACAGCCGTCCCGGCCCGGTGCCCCCACCGAGGTGGTTCACCAGAACCACATCGTCGGCGTCGGGAGCGGCCTCGGCCTGACACGGCTCAGGGCGTGAGGATCATGCGCTTCGACATCGAGACGCAGGCCTCACCCGAGCAGGTGCACCGAGCGCTGACGGACTTCACCCAAAAGCGGCTGCACATCTGGAACCGTACCCTCGACCCGAAGACGTACGAGTTACGTGAGCACGGGCCCGACTGGGCCGTAGCGCGGGAAAGCACCCCCCGATCGCCGTTCTGGGTTGTCGCCCGTTACGACTGGTCCGACCCTTCCGTGGTTCTCTGGACCGTGGTCGAGAGCAGTTACGGGGGAGGTGGCCAGGGCTTCGTCCGGATCGTCCCGCGAGACGGCGGAGGCAGCCGGCTACATGCCGAATGGGTCAACACCGAGCCCCGACGGCAGAAGCTCATGCTCCTTCTGATGCACCTCGTCCCGGACCGGATGATCGCGCGGATGTGGGCCGCCGCGCTGGACCGATATGCCCAGACCCAGGACACCTGAACGGAACGGGCACGCCCACGCGACGGCCTCACGGCGGAGGTGCGATCGCTTCCGGGTAGTAGCCTCGGCTGGGACGATCAAGAAGGATACGTGTGACATCGAGGCCACTGCGTGAGGCGGACGGGGACGGGGACGGCTCGGTCGAGGAAATGAGCGCCTCGAGTGAGTGGTCACGAGGTGGTGGCTTCGGCACGGTGCCGCCCCACCGGCTGGGCACATTCGACGCGATCGCGTCCCGCCGCCTTCGCGCGGTACAGTGCCCGGTCCGCGCGGTACAGCAACGCCTCACCGTGCTCCGTGCCGTCCCACGTGGCGAGCCCTGCCGAGAACGTGCATCCCATCGGCGTAAGGCCGCGCATCCGGTCGAGCAGGCCCGCGGCCTCGCCGCTGCCGGTGCCGGGCAGCAGTACGACGAACTCCTCGCCGCCGTAGCGGGCCAGCAGGTCGCCGCCGCGCAGACCTTCCGACCACGCGGCAGCGGCCTCCTTGAGCAGGCGGTCGCCCCGCTGGTGGCCATGCGCATCGTTGAACACCTTGAAACGGTCGAGGTCGAGGATCGCCACGCTGACCGGCACGCCGTCGCGCGCCGCCCGGGCCAGCGCGGCCGGGAGCATCACGTCCCAGATCCGCCGGTTCGGCAGTCCGGTGAGCGCATCCCGCTCGGCCAGCTCCCGCAACCGCTCGGCCTGCTGCGCGACCACCCGTGCCTGCCGGTGCACCTGACGCACCAGCACCGTCATCCGGGTCAGCACGAGAAGGAACATCGCGGCGCTGGCCACCGCGATCGGCAGGGCGTCCGGCTTCCCGCCGCCTCGGGCCTGCCACGCCAGCAGCGCCGGGGCGATGAGGACCGCGCAGGCCTGAAAGACCAGCCGGAACCCGCTCATCGGGCGGGCCGCCAGGTCGGGCTGGGGTCGGCCCACCTCCACCATGCTGGGATGCGCCATCGCCACCGCCAGCAACAGGTACGACACCAGGCAGCCGGCGGTGATGAACCGGCCCACCGAGGCCGCAGGGTCGTATGAACTCATGTCGACGAACGCCCACAGGTAGTCCGACACCAGCAGCATCGCCAAACCGGACACCAGCAACAGGAACGCCGGCTGGCGCGAGCCTTCGCTGGTCAACAACCAGGCCACCAGGGCGAGCAGAACCAGATCGAGGGTCGGGTACGCCAGCGTGATCGCGTGTTCCAGTACCCCCATCGCCTCGCCCGAGGCGATGTGGCGAATGAGGAAGACCCAGCTCAGCAACGCGCACGCCACCCCGATGATGATGGAGTCGACGAGCCCCGCATAGTTTCGTCCGCGGCTGCGCCGGTGCAGCAGTACGCATAGCCCGGACGTCATGAAGACGTAGCTGAGCAGATAGCCCACGTCCGCGATGGCGCTGACGGATTCACCGAGGATCAGCAGCGCCCAGCCGACGATCGCCGCCGGCCGGTGGTGGCGTACCGCCACCACCATGGCGGCGATGAGCGCGAACTCGATGATGTCGTAGCAGACGGCCGAGACCGTGCCGTCGGGAATGAGCAGGAACCCGACTATCGCGAGCAGGCCCATGCCGGCGAGCCAGGCCCAGGGGGCGGACTTTCCGACGCTCCGCATGCCCAGCCTAATCGGCCGGGCGGCCGGTGAACTGAGGGTACGAGCGCGATCCGCGCCCGCGCCTCGACGTCGGTCACGACCTGATCTTCGATCTCCAGGAGGGCATTCGACAGTTCCTCGGCGCTCATGATGCTGCCGCTCACCTTCCGCCCCTGAACCAGTCGCCGTCTCGATCAGCTCCCTGAGTGCGTGACTGAAGCTATTCCGCAGCCTGTGCTGCGGTATATCTCACCGGGGCGGTGCGGCTCAGACGGCGAGGGCGTTGTGCCTCGCGTCGAGCCAGTCCTGGAACTGCGCGGCGGCCATCGGCCGGCTGATGAGGTAGCCCTGTACGAGGTCGCAGTCGAGCTCGGCCAGCGCGGTCATCGTGTGCTGGTCCTCGACTCCCTCGGCGACCGTGGTCAGGCCCAGGCGGTGTGCCAGGTCGATCGCGGTGTGGACGATGATCGCGTCCTTCGACTCGCTGACCATCCGGGACACGAACGTACGGTCGATCTTCAGTTCGTGGATCGGCAGGTCCCGCAGGTATGCCAACGAGGTGTAGCCGGTGCCGAAGTCGTCGATCGCGATCCGGGTGCCGAGCGCCTCCAGCCGCGACAGTACCTCCCGGGAGCGCTGCGGGTCGGCCATGATCGCGCTTTCGGTGATCTCCAGCGTCAGCAGGGACGCGGGGAGCCCGGCCGATGCCAGGACCTCCTCCACGGTTTCGGGCAGCGCGACATCCAGCAGGCAGCGCGTCGAGATGTTGACGGAGATCGGCACCGCCTCGCCCGCCCGATGCCACTGGCCCGCCTGGTCGACCGCGAGCCGCAGCACGTGGCGGGTCATGTCATGGATCAGCCCGGTGCTCTCGGCCAGCGGCACGAACTCGCCGGGCCCGAGCAGCCCTTCGCTCGGATGCTGCCACCGCACCAATGCTTCCGCGCCGTGGAGCCGGCCGTCGCCGACATCGACGAGTGGCTGGTAGTGCATGACCAGCTCGTTCTCGTCCAGGGCCCGGCGCAGCTCCGGCAGCCGGGACAGCTTGCGCGTGTCGGTCTTGTCCATCGATGGCAGGTAGCTCGCGATTCCGGTGCCCGCTCCCTTCGCCGAGTGCATGGCGAGGTCGGCGCGCTGGAGCAGCTCACCGGCGGTGTTGACGCCGTCGCGGGGGTATTGGGCGATGCCGATCGTCGCCTCGGCGACCAGCGTCATGCCGTCGACCACCACCGGTTCGCGCAGCGAATCCATGATCTGCTGGGCGACCGCCTCGGGGTTCTCTTCCCCCGCCTGGGTGATCAGCACCGCGAATTCGTCGCCGCCGAGCCGGGCGAACGTGTCACTGTCGCGGATCGCAGCGCGCAGCCGGGTGGCGACGCTGACCAGAAGCTGGTCGCCGATCTGGTAACCCAGGGTGTCGTTGATCTCCTTGAAGCGGTCAAGATCGAGAAGCAGAACGGCGACCTGCTCACCGCTGGCGGCGGCCCGGTCCAGGGCAGCGCTCATCCGCCGCCCGAACTCGGCCCGGTTCGGCAGCCCGGTGAGCCGGTCATGCCCGGCCTGGTGCTGCAGGGCGCGCTGGTAGCCGCGCAACAGGCGAACGAGCAGCGCCAGCAGGAACAGGCCCACGCCGAAGACGACCGGGGTACCCCACAACAGGAAGTCCTCGCTGGCCCGCAGGTCGTCCACGTGCTCAGCGGAAACGTCGGACCAGTCGTCCTCAGCGTCGCCGAGGCTCTCTGACATGTCCTGGAGCGCCAGGTCGAGGCCCTCCGACGCTGATGTACTGGGCTGGCCCTGCGCGGCCGCGACAACCTCGGCGGCGGACCGCAGATAGGCATCGTGCTGCTCGCGAACGGCGGCGACGATAGCGCGGTCCCGTGGCTCGGCCGCTGACGCGATGTCGTCCAGCGCCGCCTCGAACCTGGCGGTGGCGCCGGCATAGATGCGAAGGTTCACCGTTCCTGGGGAGATGCGGTACTCCCTCAGCCGGATCTGCTCGACGGCGAGGGCGTCCCCCGCATCGCAGTATTTCCCCTCGATCTCGCCGGCCCTCGCCGCGCTTGCGGCGTTGCTGCTGGTCCGCCACGCCGTGCTGACGGCGAACAGCGTGAGCAGCAGCAGGATGGTGGCCATGCCGGCGAACGCCAGCCGGTCGCGCCGCAGCCCCATCCGCACCAGCCGGCTCATGCCAATCTCCCTCTTGCCGTACGCCTCATCGCCGGTTCATCGGCCACGGGACAAGCCGGTTGAGAGATCCGCCGTCCCCGGTGCCGGGACCGGTCGGGCCTGTTCACCGACCTTGGTTACCACCGGCTGCTTGCGTGGCCGGCTTCGAATGGGACGACCTGGATGGCGCGCTGGCACTGTTCGTCAACGCTCTCCTCACCGCCGCGGTCCTACATCCCGACCGCGACGAGCTGAGTGCGCCCGGCGTCGCCGTCGACGACGGGGTCGCGTTGGCCGAGCGAATCCTTCGCGATGTCGACGCCCCATTCCCGGTCCGGAAGTGTCGCCCGCCCGGGTCCTGCCTCGTCGCAATAGCGGTCCCGCGAGGTTGGTCTTCCGCCACTGCTGCGTGGGTGCATGCCGACGCCCTGGCGGTGGCGGGATTGTCCAGACGTCGGCTCCGCCTCGGGTGAGGCGGAGCCGACGCCGCCAAATTCGTCGACCGCCGGAAGCCGGGCCGGATGAGTTGTCCGCGGCTGATCAATGTGGCACTGGCCATTGGAATGCGAAATGTGACCTGGGTCCGTTGCGTGTCCGCGGCCGGTAGCGCCGCCTCGATACCTGAAGGTCACTCTCGCTCATACGGCTCCGTCTCGGCGATGCTGTCACCGACGTTCGCTTGATGAGCCCGCCGTGTCGGCGCGGTCACGTCCGGACCGGCGTTCGCTTGGCGTTGGTGGGCCCACCGTCTCGGCCGGCGCCGCCGAGAGCACGCGCCTACAGCGCCGTCGATGCCGACCAGGTGACGTTCGCGGTGTTGCCCAGGCTGCCGTACCAGTTGTTGGGTGCCGGGTGCAGTTGAAGGTAGGGCAGGTCCGGGACGCCATATGCGTGCAGCACATCCCACACGTTGTCGGCGCAGTTGTTGCCGATGACGTCGTAGCCCCGGCCGTACGAGGCGGCCGCCACCGTGTTCGCCGGGACGGGGTCGAACCCAGCACGTGACCACGTGACCTTCTTGTAGGACTGGTAGCCGCGGGACTTCATCGCGGAGCGCATCTGCGACTCGGTGCCGCCCTGTCGCCAGAAACCATTGTCGGCGCCGCGGTCGATGTGTGCCTTGCCGGTCGGATTCTCCACGGAACCGAAGGAGTACGTGCCGGTGCAAGTGGCGCGGTATCCCCAGCCGACGTGGCCGAGGCCGTTCGCACCGGCCGGCCGGACGAACACGTAGGCGCCATTGGCGGTACCGCACTGAAGGGTCGCCGCGCTCGCCAGTTTCGCCAGCGGCCCGACGGAGGCCACGAGAAACGCGACGGACAGGATTAGGGCCAGGGGTACCAAACGGCGATAGCGGGCCACGGAGGCTTTCGGCATGATGTCTCCTTTTCAGGATGAGGACTGCTGGCTTTCGTTTCTTTCCGTGTTGGTGACTCGATCGTTTGCAGGCATTGGCGTTGTGGCTTGTCGGAGTCGACCCGGAGACGGCGATGTCGGGCGTAGATTGCGGCTCGCCGAGGCTGGGTTAAACCGATGTGTTCTCGTGCACACACCTGCCCGGCCGTGACGGTCGGCGGAAGGTGTGTGATCGTGCACACTAGATTCGTTTGCGTGTACAGGTCAAGAGCACGGCCCCTGATGTTCACGGCTGCGGCGGATGGTTGACGCTCCGGAAAGCCCAAGACTCCCTGGGTGACGGTTAGCCCTCACGGATTGGGGAAGCGCGGTGCCCTTGGCGGCGACATGTGCGGGTCCAGAACGGTAGGCGACCGGACGAGGGGTGACGACGACAATTGGTGATCGCAGGGACCGCCGGCAGCCCCTACGTGTCGAGAAGGTCCAACCCGGCCGTCGCGCTGCGCGCAGGTCCCGACACCGTGGTGCGCGGAGACCGGTGCACGGTCACTGCGCTCAGCGAGGGCACCGGGTTCTGCGGCGGCGAGCCCAGGTCGTACTGGTTCTGGATCCCGCGATGACCAAGACGTAAGCGGACAGACCCACTGGGCATTCGGCGCACGTGCGCCGCCCAGCTCACCGTCACCTTGATCCTGTTCGCCAGGCCCCTGGCGAACAGGGTCCCCGGACCGTCTCGTTGCCGTTGTTCGCTGCCGGCGGTCGATTAGAGAACCGTGCTCCGGACGTGGGCCCCGTTGCTGGGGACGCAGATCGAAGCGCTCCCGGGCCGGCCGGTCGCTCGTCGATACTGTGCGGTGATCGCCATGGCGGCGTCGTCGGCATGGTCGGCGGTGACCAGGGCGACGGCGCAGCCGCCGAAGCCGGCCCCGGTCAGTCGGGCCCCCAGGACGCCGGGTGCTCGGGTGGCGATCCCGACGAGGAGGTCGAGCTCGGGTCCGCTGACCTGGTAGTCGTCGCGAAGGCTGATGTGGGACAGGTTCATCAGACGTCCGAACTCGTCAACGGCCCCACGTCGCAGGGCAACGACGCCGTCGAGGACGCGCCGGTTCTCGACGATGACGTGCCGGGCACGCCTGAACTCCACCGCAGTTAGGCGGCTCTGATGGAGGGCGAGGAGATTCTCCGTCACGTCCCGCAGCGCGTGGACGGTCGGCTCGGCCGTCTGGATGACGCGCAGCGCGGACTCGCATTCGGCGCGGCGTCGGTTGTAGGCGGAACCGGCAAGGGAACGTGGGACGGCGCTGTCGAGGATGAGGATGCGCACGTCGGCCGGCAGTGGAACGGGGTCGACGGCCAGCGTGCGGCAGTCGATGAGCAAGAGGTGCCCGGCCACCCCGGAGGCGACGGCGAGCTGATCCATGATGCCGCTGTCCACGCCGACGATTTCGTTCTCGACGCGCTGACCGAGGCGGGCCAACTCGGTGGGTTTGACGTCGCTGCCGGTCGTGGCCAGGAGGGCGACGAGGATGCCGAGTTCGAGCGATGCTGAGGAGGACAGGCCGGCGCCGAGGGGAAGGTCGCTGTCGATCATCAGATCGGCGCCGTCGAGGTGGTGGCCAGTGTCGCGCAGCAGTGCCGCGCAGCCGCGGACGTATCTGGTCCATTCCGGTCCGTCGCCGGGGCGAAGGTCGGTGAGCGGTCGTTCGTCGTTGGTATCGAGCCGTAGGGCGCGAACGCGGAGGAGACCGTGTGTCCGGCGGCGCACGGCGATGTCGGTGCCGATGTCGAGTGCGGCGGGGAGTGCCCAGCCGTCGTTGTAATCGGTGTGCTCGCCGATCATGTTGACCCGTCCGGGTGAGCGCACGATCTGATCGGCTGGGGCGCCGAACGCCTGCTCGAATCGGCGCTGGAGGTCGCCGGTCCCGGCGTGGTCCTTCCGACTCGATCTCCTGAACAGCTCCTGTGTGGACTCGGCGAGGGCGGGGAGACGGCCCTCGTCGGTCAAGTCGCGGGGGCCTGCGTGGTGTCGCTGTTCCCGGTCCTCTGCGGCCGCCGGCGTGCACCACGGCGGCACGCGGAGTGTCACGACCGCTCCGATACGTCGCGGAGCCGCTGGGCGGCACTCTCTGGGGTGATGTCGCGTTGTGGTTGGCCCAGGAGTTCGTATCCGACCATGAACTTTCGGACGGTGGCCGAACGCAGCAGCGGTGGGTAGAAGTGTGCGTGCAGGTGCCATTCGGGATAGGCCACGCCGTCGGTGGGCTGCTGGTGCAGGCCCATCGAGTACGGAAAACTGACCCCGAACAAGTTGTCGTAACGGCGGGCCAGCCGACACAGGATATCGGCCAGGCTGTCGCGCTGCGCCGAGTCGAGCGTCGGCAGGGCGCCGTGGTGGGCGCGCGGCAGCACGAGCGTCTCGAACGGCCAGACCGCCCAGAACGGGACCAGCACCACGAAATGATCATTCTCGATGACCACGCGCCGGCCGTCCTGGATCTCCGCCTCGAGGTAGTCACACAGCAGACAACCGCCGTGTGCGGTGTAGCTGCGTTGCTGGTCCAGTTCCTTGACGACCTCGTTGGGTATCAGTTCGTTGGCCCAGATCTGGCCGTGCGGGTGGGGGTTGCTGGCGCCCATCATGGCGCCACGGTTCTCGAAGATGAGGACGTTGCGAACCCAGTCGATGGTGGCGAGGTCGGTGTACTGCTCGCTCCAGGTGTCGACGACGTGGCGGATGGCGGCGGGTGGCATCTGCCCCAACGTCAGGTCGTGGTGGGGGGAGTAGCAGACCACCCGGCAGATCCCGCGTTCGCCCTCGGCGACGAGCAGGCCCTTGTGGTCGAGGCGCTCGGTAGGTGAGTCGGGCAGCAGCGCGCCGAAGTCGTTGTCGAACACGTACGCCGCAGCATAGGACGGGGTGTGGGCGCCGCGAGCCCGTTCGTTGCCAGGGCAGAGGTAGCAGTCGGGGTCGTAGGGCGGGCGTTGCTCGATCGCCACGTCCTCCACCTGCCCCTGCCAGGGACGCTCGGTGCGGTGCGGGGAGACGAGCAGCCATTCGCCGGTGAGGCGGTTGAGTCTGCGGTGAGGACTGGTGAACATGTCTACGTCCGATCAGGTGCTGGTGTGGCGAGTGCGGTAGGGCCTCGGGGGCCCTGCGGTCGGCACGCCATCCGAATTCGGCGTTGCGCCCGCATCGGCGACACCGTCGGGATCGCCGGGCAGAGGGCCGGGCGATCCGGAGCCGGGCATGCGCGTCTGGCGCTGGTGTGCCGGGGCGGTCTGCCCGGCTCCGGACCTATCCCGCGCAGGCGAGGCGGGGGACCACCCTGCACTGGTCGTCCGCGCCGGCCACCCGAAGAGTCGGGCGACCGGCGACGCACGTGGGGTTATTCCTTTACTGGAATGGACTGGGACTTGAGGGTGGCGATCGTCGACTGCTGAGCGGACTGCAGCGCCTCACCCAGCGTGCCCTTGCCGGACACGGCGGCCTTGAATCCGTCGGAGGCGTCCGTGTAGGTCTTGGTCATGGTGGGTCCCCAGACGAAGTCGGGCTTCACCTGCTCCGACGCCTTGGCGAAGACGTCATAGATCGGCTGGTCGCCGTAGAACGCGACGCCCTTCTTGAGCGCCGGCAGCTGGGCTCCGGCCTTGGTGGCGGGGTACAGGTTGGCCTTCTGGTTCAGCAGGGTGAGCGCCTCGTCGGAGGTGTTGAGCCACAGCGCGAACTGCGCGGCCTCGTACGGGTGCTTGGATCCCTTGAAGACCACGGTGCTGGAGCCGCCCCAGTTTCCGGCGGTGGTCTCGCCGGCGTTCCACTGCGGCATCGGTGCGACCGCCCACTTGCCGGCGGTCTTCGGCGCGCCGGTGGCGATGGTGTTGGCGCCCCAGACGGCGGACACCCACGTCCATGCCTTGTCGGAGTTGTAGGCGTTGTTCCACTCGGGGGTCCACGGCGGCACCGCGGAGACGAGCTTGCGGTTGATGAGGTCCTGCCAGTAGTCGGCGACCTTGGTGGTGGCGGGGTCGGTGAGCGTCACCGACCAGGCGTTGCCGTCGTTGGCGAACCAGTGCGCACCGGCCTGCCAGGCCATGCCGGCGAACTGGTTGATGTCGACCTGCGAGAAGTTGGTGATGTAGCCGCCGGCCTGCTTGACCTTCGCCGCGGCGTCGGCGTACTCCTGCCAGGTGGTGGGGACCTTGATGCCGTTCTTCTCGAACAGGTCCTTGCGGTAGAACATCGCCATCGGGCCCGAGTCCTGGGGGACGCCGAAGGCGGATCCCTGCTCGCCGAAGGTGACCTGGTTCCAGGTCCAGTCGACGAACTGGTCCTTTGCCTTCATGACGATGTCGCAGCCACCGAGGTCGGTGAGTCCGTCCTGAACCCGGAAGCTGGGCAGGGTGTCGTACTCGACCTGGCCGAGGTCAGGGGCGTTACCGGCCTTCAACTGATTGGAGAAGTTCTGGTAGGTGCCGGCGTTGCCCGCCGGCCCGGTCTGGACCTTGACCTGGATGTTCGGGTTCTTGGCATTCCAGGCGTCGACGACCGACTGGATTTCCGGAATCCAGGAGGTGAATGTCAGTTCGACCTTTCCCTGCGTGGGTGCGCAGGCCGTCTTGCCGGGGCCGGACGTCGTTTCCGTGTCAGTGCCTGAACAGGCGGCGGCGGCGAGTGCGGATATCATGATGATGCTGGTGGCACGCAGCCTTGAACGCATGGTTCTACTTCCTTTGCGGTAACCGAGGGTGTGGATCATTTGAGCGAACCGGTACCGAGACCGGCTCGCCAGAAACGTTGCAGGGACAGGAAAACGAGAATCATCGGCAGAATGGATATCAGCGCGCCGATGAGGACCAGGCCGCGCAGCTCGGGATTCTGGTCGACCTGGGAGTTCCAGGTGTAGAGACCGAGAGTCACGGGAAAGAGCTTCTCGTCGCCGAGCATGATCAGCGGTAGGAGGAAGTTGTTCCAGATGGCGACGAAATGGAACAGGAAAATGGTGACCAGGGCCGGCGTCATCAGCCGTATGGACACTGTGAAGAACGTGCGGACCTCTCCGGCACCGTCGATCCGGGCCGCTTCGAGGAGGTCGGCGGGCACGCTGGCGGAGGCGTACACCCGGGCGAGGTAGACACCGAACGGATTGACGATGCTCGGGAGGAAGACGGACCAGAAGGTGTTCGCGGCGTGGATCTGGCTGAACATGAGGAACAGCGGCAGCGCCAGGGCGGTCGCGGGCACCAACACACCGCCGAGGACGATGTTGAACAACACCTCGCGGCCCGGGAATCGGTAGACGGCGAGTGCGTAGCCGCACATGCCGGCGAACAACGTGCCGAGCAGCGCCGCGCCGCCGGTGTAGGCGACGCTGTTGAGCAGCCAGCGCAGGAAGACGCCGTCGCGGTAGTTGAGCAGGTCGCTGATGTTGCTGAAGAGTTGGAAGTCGGTGAACCACAGCGGGTTGCCGTCGATCAGCTGACTCTGGTCCTTGGAGGCTCCGACGACCAACCACCACAGCGGGATGAGGACGTATGCGGTCGCGACGGCCATGACGGCCATGGCGGCGATGCGGGACGGCAGGCTGTCTCGGACCGCAGTCGGCCGTCCGGCGTCGACGCGGGGGCCTGCAGCCCGACGGGCCGGTCTGGTGACGGTGACACTCATCGGATCCCCCGGCGCTGGGTGGTCTTGAGGAAGGCGAACGACAGCACGAAGATCGACAGGGCCAACACCACCGAGAAGGCCGCGGCGAGGGAGAAGTTGGGAATGGACGAGGTGGAGTAGACGGTCAGGTTCGGTGTGTAGGTGCTGTTGACCGCGGAGCTGAAGCTGCGGAACACCTGGGGCTCGGCCAGCAGCTGCAGCGTGCCGATGATGGAGAACACGGTGGTCAGCACGATCGCCGGTAGGATCAGCGGCACCTTGATCGATAGGGCGGTGCGGATCGGGCCGGCGCCGTCGAGCTTGGCCGCCTCGTAGATCTCCGGTGGAATGGCGAGCAGTGCTGAGTAGATGATCAGCATGTTGTAGCCGACGAAGACCCAGGTCACGACGTTCGCCATCGACCAGAGGACGAGGTCGGCGGAGAGCAGGTCGAGGTTGGCGGTGACGGCGGTGAACGGCGACAGGCTGGGGGAGTACAGGTAGCCCCACATGATGGCGGCGACGACGCCAGGCACCGCGTACGGGAGGAAGAAGGCGAGCCGGAAGAACCGGCGTCCCTTGACCAGTCCGGAGTCCAGCAGCAGCGCGAACAGCAGCGCGAGGCCGAGCATGACCGGCACCTGCACGACGCCGAACAGCAACACCCTGGCCACCGACGTCCAGAACGGCCCATCGGAGAACACCCGCTGGTACTGGGTGAGGCCGCCGAAGACCTCCCGAGCCGGGCCGAACGTGCCGGTGCGTTCCACGACGAAGAGCGACTGCACGATCGCATAGCCGATGGGAATCACGTAGAAGAGCGCGAAGAGCACCCCGAACGGCAGGATGAAGAACAGGACGGCTCGGGTGTTGCGCAGCGTCTTGGCGGTGGTGGCGGGAGATTTCATCGGGCGCCAACCTCTCTGACGACGCGGACCTGGCCGCCAGGGACCCGAAGCATGCCGGCGACGGGCCGGTCCTCGACGAGTTCGTGGCCGTTCGCAGGTAGCTCGATGTCGTCGGTGCCGTGGTTGATGACGAAGACGTACCGGCGGTCGCCGTCGGCGCGGCGTACCACCTCGACCGAGCCGTCGTCGCACGGCTCGGTAGGTGTGACTCCGGCGTCGTCGGCGGCCTCCCGCAGCACGTGGCGCAGGGCGTCCGCTTCGAGGGCGGTGGCGATGTATCGGCTCGTGCCGGCACCGAAGGTGTTGCGGGTGATGGCCGGTACACCCGGCAGCGGACCGTCGCGGTAGCACGCCAGCGCCTCGGCCGTGGTGAGCCGCAGCCGTTCGCTCCAGAGGCCGGCTTTCTCACCGCTGGTCAGGGTGATTGCGGTGCCAGGCGTGAGCGGGCAGAACTCCTCGACCGTGATGCCGAGCAGATCGCGGAACGCGCCGGGGTAGCCGCCGAGCCGGATGCGATCGGTCTCGTCGGCGATACCGCTGAAGAAGCTGACGACGGTGTGACCGCCGCCGGCGACGTAGTCGGTGAGGACCGCGGCGTCCGGGTCGGAGATGGCGTAGAGACAGGGCGCGGCGACCAGGCGGTAGCTGCTCAGGTCGGCACCCGGCGCGACGATGTCGACGGTCACGCCCAGCTCCCGTAGGGCGTTGTACACGGCGTGCACCTGTTCCAGGTAGCGCACCGCCTCGGACGGGCGGCCATCGCCGTCGGCCGCCCACCACGACGGCCAGCTGAAGATCAGCGCGGTGTCGGCGACCACCCGAGAGCCCGCGACCTCGGCGAGCCGCCTCAGCACGGACGACAGGTCGAGCACCGAACGCCAGGCGACGGTGTCGGTGCCGGCGTGCGGTATCAGCGCCGAGTGGAACTTCTCCGCGCCGTGCGGCGAGGCCCGCCACTGGAAGAAGCAGATCGAGTCGGCCCCGCGGGCCACGTGGGTCAGCGAGTTGCGCAGCATCTGCGCCGGTGACTTCGCCAGATTGTGCGGCTGCCAGTTGACGGCACCCACGGCCTGTTCCATCAGCATCCAGGGGCCGCCGCCGGCCAGCCCGCGGGTCAGATCGGCGGCGAAGGACAACTCGGCGGTGGGATCGCCGAGGCGATGGTCGAGGTAATGGTCGTTGGCGATCACGTCGACGTGCGGTGCCCACGACCAGTAGTCGAGGTTGCGGATGTGCGCGGTGACCATGAAGTTGGTCGTCACCGGGGCGGTCGCATACCGGCGGATCACCTCAGCCTCGGCACGGTAGTAGCCGAGCAGTTCGTCCGAGCTGAAGCGGTGAAAGTCCAGAACCTGGCTCGGGTTGCGGTGCGACAACGCGGCCCGGGGTGGCTGGATCTCGGCGAAGTCGCCGTAGCGCTGGCTCCAGAACGAGGTGCCCCAGGCCGCATTCAGCGCCTCGATGCTGCCGTAACGGTCGGCGAGCCAACCGCGGAACGCCTCGGCGCTCACCTCGCAGTAGCACAGCGCGTTGTGGCAGCCGAGCTCGTTGGAGACGTGCCACAGGGCCACGCCGGGATGCTGTCCGTAGCGCTTGGCGACCTGCTCGACCAGGGCCAGAGCATGCCGGCGGAAGACGGGGGAGCTGGGACACCATGCCTGCCGCCCGCCGGGGAACCGGGTGGTTCCGTCGGCGGTCACCGGCAGGATCTCCGGGTGGCGTGTCGTCAGCCACGGCGGCGGCGACGAGGTCGCGGTGCCCAGATTGACCCTGATGCCGTGGCCGTGCAGCAGGTCGATCACGGCGTCGAGGTCGTCGAAGGTGTATTCGCCGGCGCGGGTCTCGAGGGCGGACCAGCCGAAGATGTTGATCGCCACGAGATCGATCCCGGCCTCCGCCATCAAGACCGCGTCCGCGTCCCACACCTCTCGGGGCCACTGCTCGGGGTTGTAGTCGCAGCCCAGCGTGATGCCGGGCAGCGGCAGCGGGCCGCGAGGTGGAACAGCGGGTTTGCGCATGGTTGTCGTCCGTCCGGGAGGGCGATCTGTTCACGTGCACACATCGCCGCGACCGTCGTTGCCGGCGGCGGGCGTGTGAACGTGCACACATTAGGTTCACCAGCTCGTCCGGGTCAAGAGCAGCCGCTAAAGTCTGCTCCGTGCCGCTCTCTCGCCCCCCATCGCGCCGCGCCACGATCCACGACGTCGCGGCGGCCGCCGGCATCTCCCGTGGCACCGTGAGCCGGGTCCTCAACGGCGGCTACGTGTCACCGCAGGCGCGCGCCGCGATCGCGGCGGCCATCGCGCAGGTCGGCTACGCCCCGAACACCGCGGCCCGCAATCTCGTCACCCAGCGTTCGCAGGCCGTGGGGTTCGTCGTCCTGGAACCGCACACGCTGTTCCTCGAGGATCCGAACATCGGGGCGATCATGCTGGGCGCCAACGCGACGCTGTCCGATGCGGACTACCAGATGGTGAACCTGGTGGTGGACTCCGAACGCGACACCCAACGGGTCAGCCGTTACCTCAGTGGCGGGTTCGTCGACGGCGTGATCATCGTGTCCGCGCGGACCCACGACCCGATCATCCGGGTGCTCGCCCAGCTGGCTGTTCCCACCACCTACGTCGGGCACCCCCGTGACCTGCCTGCGGGCATCCCCTTTGTGGGCATCGACAACACCGGGTCCGCCAAGCTCATCACGCAACGCCTCATGGCCACTGGCCGCCGGCGCATCGGCATGATCGCCGCCGCCGTCGATCGGGACTCCGGGGCCGACCGGGTCATCGGGTTCCGCCAGGCCCTCGGGTCACGCTTCGCCCCCGAACTGGTCGTCGAGGTCCCCCTCTACGACTACTCCTGGGGAGTCAAGGGCATGCGAACGCTCCTGGACCGCGAACCGAACATCGACGGCGTCTTCGCCGGCTCCGACGCACTCGCCGCCGGCGCGCTCGAAGCGCTACGCGATGCCGGTCGCCAGGTACCCGCAGACGTCGGTGTGGTCGGCTTCGACGACAGCTCCTGGGCGCTGCGCACCCAACCCCACCTGTCCACCGTACGCCAGCCGGCGACCGAGGTGGGTGCCTGCGCCGCCGACCTGGTGCTGAGGCGGTTGCGTGGCGACGACGTCGACCGAAACGGTGTCCTGCTGCCCACCCCCATCGTCTGGCGCGAGTCCGCCTGAGCCACCCCCGTTTGGGAGCACCCGTGAACACTGTCGATATCTGCGACGACACCGCAACAGTGGCGATCCACGCCGGCGCCGTGACCTACGCCATCCGCCTCGACGTCGACGCCGGCATCATTCATCCCGTCCACTGGGGCCCGCGCCTGAGCATCGGTGCCGCCGCTTCGCTCCCGGCACAGCCCTCACCCCACCAGGACACGTTCGAAGCGCCCTGGGAGGCAGCCGAGGACTACCCGGCCGAAGGCGGCCGAACCTTCGGCCCACCGGTCCTTGGCGCCTGGTTCGCCGACGGCACCGCCGGACTCGAACTGGCCATCGTCGCCCACGGCGTCCGCGCCGGCGCGTTCACCGTCACCCTCGCCGACCGACACCAACCCCTCGCCGTCGACCTGCACTACCGACCGGCACCCGGCACCGATGTCATCGAGCGGTGGGCGGTCGTCCGACACACCGGAGGCGCGAGCGATGGCGACATCGTGCTGCACCGCCAGGACGTCGGCGCGTGGTGTGTGCCGCCGCGTGACGACTACCGGATGAGCCACGTGACCGGGGCCTGGTCGGCCGAGGGGATGCTGCACCGGACGTCGCTGCCGACCGCGCAGACCCAGCTGACCAGCCGGCGTGGGGTGTCGAGTCATCACGCCAACCCTTGGATCATGATCGACGACAGCACGGCGGGGGAGGAACACGGCGAGGTCTGGTCGATGGCGCTGGCCACCAGCGGCTCCTGGCGTATCACCGCGACCCGGAGCCACGCCGGCCGCTGCGCCGTGTCCGGCGGTGCCGGTCACGACGGGGTCCGGCACTGGCTACGCCCGGGAGAAACACTGACCAGCCCGATCTTCGCCGGGCTCTACACCGCTGACGGCTTCGGCGCGGCGAGCCGGGGCTGGCACGCCTACCAGCGGCGCCACATCAGCCCCCACCCCGGGGAGCTGCGGCCGGTCCTCTACAACTCATGGGAAGCCACCATCTTCGACGTCACCGAGCAGGGCCAGCTCGCGCTCGCCGAGCTTGCCGCGGACCTCGGCGTCGAACTGTTCGTCGTCGACGACGGCTGGTTCGGTGCCCGCACCAGCGACCGCGCCGGGCTCGGCGACTGGCACCCCAACCCCCACCGCTTCCCCAACGGCCTGCGCCCCCTCGCCGACAAGATCCGCCGCCTCGGCATGCAATTCGGGCTCTGGGTCGAACCCGAGATGACCAACCCGGACAGCGACCTCTACCGCAGCCATCCCGACTGGGTCCACCACACCCCCGGCCATCGGCGCACCGAGCTACGCAACCAGCTCGTCCTCGACTTCAACCGGCCCGACGTGCGGGACTGGGCGTGGCAGTGGCTCGACCGCCTGGTCCGCGACACCGGCGCCGCCTTCCTCAAATGGGACTTCAATCGGCCCATCACCGAAGCCTCCGACCAGGCCTGGACCGGGCACGCCGCCGGCGTCCACGCCGTCATCGACCGGCTGCGCGCCGTCCATCCCGGCCTGCGTATCGAATCCTGCGCAGGCGGCGGGGGCCGCATCGACCTCGGCATTCTGCGCCGCACCGACCAAGCCTGGACCAGCGACAACACCGACGCGGTGGACCGGCTGACAATCCAGCACGGACACACCCAGCTCTACACGCCCGCCACCATGGTCGCCTGGGTCACCGACAGCCCCAACCCCCTGACCGGACGCGACATTCCGCTGCGATTCCGCTTCCACGTAGCCATGACCGGAGTCCTCGGCATCGGCGGGGACCTGACCCGTTGGAGTCCCGGCGAGCGCGACACCGCACGCCAACTGGTCCGCCTCTACTCCGATATTCGCCTCACGGTGCAGCACGGGGACCTCTACCGCCTCCGTCCGCCAGGAGCCACGACCTGCGCAGTGCAGTACGTCCACGGTGACCGCGCGGTCGTGTTCGCCTTCCGGGTCGGGGCCGACTTCGCACCCCACACGCACACGCTGCCCCTGCAAGGCCTCGACCCGCGGGCGGTGTACCGCGACGACGACACGGGCGACCAGTACGCGGCTGCCGTCCTGATGGGCCCCGGCCTGCCGCTCGCCCTGCCCGGCGGAGCGTACGCCAGCACCCTGACTCGTCTGACCCGCGTCGCAGCCGGCGCCGGCTGATACTCCTTCATCGGTGTGAGGCGCCCCCTGCCGGCACGAGGCACAACCGGCGGGCGCATCGCCCACCTCCCGACGGCCGAGATCGCGGATCCGCCGCCAGAGTAAGGGCGCCGCGTCACGCCCAGCCGGCCACGACCTGCGGAGTCAGGCGTCGATATTCCGTGACGGCTTGTGATACGTGCAGGATAGCGGCGAGACGCCCGCTACGCTGCAGGTACAGGGCTGACCCGCGTCGCGTGGCCCTGGCCGTATGCCTGACACGTTCCGTGGGAAGACCGAGACATGCACACGTGGCGTCGGATCCATGGCGGCGTGCGGCTCGGCGGCGTCTTCGGGCTGGTGGCGCTGTTGTTGATCATCATGATCGGCATCGCCGTAGGTAACATCCATGCACAGCGCAGGGCGGACCGGCAGGTCGCCGAGTCCGCCGCGGTGCAGCGTGACGCGCTCACGGCCAAGTTCCGCACCGCGGATTTCAACGGCTGGCAGACGGCGTACGCGTTCGACGCGATCCGGGGTGTGCCGGGCGCCGCCGCCGATGACGGGGTCCAACGCCGCCGGTTCCTGGCCTCGGCGGCGGCGTTACGGCAGGATCTGGCCCGGATCCGATCTCATCGGCTCACCGCGGCGCAACGGCAGCAGCTGGTCATCGCCGAGGACGCCTTCAACCATTTCATGGACCTCGACGCGCGGATCGTGTCCGGGTATCGGTCCGGCGTGCCGAGCCGGATCGCGGTCGCCAACGACCTGGTCGCGGGTGAAGAGTTGCAATGGTTCGACAGGGCCGCTACTGCTGTTGATCATCTGTCCGCACTCGCGCAGGCCGACGCCGACAAGGACGCGGCTGTGGCCCGGCGTACGAGCTCTCGGGCGTTGACCATCATGGTCGTCGTCGGGGTCGGGTGTCTCCTGCTAGCCGCCGTGCTGGCCCTGTTGGCAACCCGTACCTACGCCGACACGGCGCGGTACAAGGCGATGCTGGCGGCCATCGTCGAACAGTCCGCCGACGCGACGATCGCCCTCACCCTCGACGGCGTCATCACGGCCTGGAACACGGCCGCCGAGCGTGTCTACGGCTTCACCGCCGAGGAGGCCATCGGCCGCAGCCCGACGATCTTCATGTTGCCCAGCCGGGCGCACCTGGTCCGTTACACGCTCGGCGAGGTAGCCGCAGGGCGCCAGATCCGCATCGAGGGAGCGCCTCGCCTGCGCAAGGACGGCAGCCAGATCAGAGTGTCGACGATCGTCGTACCGATCCGGGACGAGAACGGCGTGGTCGTCGCCGCCGCGGCCACCGAACGCGACGTCACCGCCCGCATGCGGCGCGAAGCCGAGGAGCAGCTCGCCAACGACCGCGCGGAGCGGGCCGGCCGGCTGGAGAGCCTCGGCCAGCTCGCCGGAGGCGTCGCGCATGACTTCAACAACCTGCTGGCCATCATCCTCAGCTGCGCCGAGTTCATCGCCGAAGAGCCGGGCGAGCTCATGGCGGACGATCTCGCCCGGATTCGCGACGCCGCACGCCGGGGCCAGGCCCTGACCACCCAACTGCTGATGTTCGCCAAGCGTGAACCGGCCCAGGCCGAAAACGTCGACCTCAACTCGGCCGTCACGGGCGCCAACGACCTGCTCGGCCGCACGATCGGCGGCAACATCACCCTGCGCTGTCAGACGTACGACGGTGCCCTGCCGGTACGCGTCGACCGCGGCCGGCTCGACCAGATCCTGCTCAACCTCGTGATCAACGCCCGCGACGCGATGCCCGGCGGCGGCGTCATCGACGTCGACACCGACCTCGTCGAACTGGCCACCGGAATCGTGGTCATGCCGCTGCCCGCCGGGCGCTACGCCCAGCTGACCGTCAGCGACAACGGCACCGGCATGAGCGCCGAGGTCAGGGACCGGCTCTTCGAGCCGTTCTTCACCACCAAGCCGTCGGAGAAGGGCACCGGCCTCGGCCTCGCCACCGTCTACGGCATCGTCATCGACGCCGAAGGCACCATCACTGTGGACTCCACCCCGGGCGTCGGCACCACCTTCCGGATTCTGCTGCCCGTCGTCACCCAGTCGGCCGAGGCCGACGGGCAGCCCGCGCCAGGCCCCGGAGACGGCCTCGGAAACGGCGAACGGATCCTGGTCGTCGAAGACGACGACACCGTACGCGACGACGTGGTCCGCATCCTGAACCCCAACGGATACCGCGCCACCGCGGTCCGCGACGCAGAGTCCGCGCTGCGCATGGATCTCGACAACGTGGACCTGCTGATCACCGACATGATCCTGCCCGACCGTCACGGCGCGGCCGTCGCCGACCAGATACACGCCCAGCACCCCGACCTACCGGTGCTGTTCATAGCCGGCCAGAGCGACCCCATGGTGGTGTCGGAGAGTGCCACGGCCGAGCGGACCTGCACCATGTACAAGCCCTTCACCGCCGACGAACTGCTCAGCAATGTCGGCAAAGCACTCGACACCAGGGCCACGCGCCCGGGCTAGGGTGCGGTGGGCCCGCCCGCTTGACGGAATCCGAATGATCGTGTCAAGCCAAGATCTGGATCAAGCCCCCGCTAACGTTGCGCGTCGCGTGTCGCGCCCTGCTGTCGACCGGGCTGATCCGCGTTTCGCCAAGGCGCCCCGCATCAGGAAATCCCGGCAGTAGGCTGGTGCCCTACTCTCAGCGACCGTGGTGCCTTCTCCTGGCGACCCGCCGCGCTGTGACCGTTACGGCCTCACCCGCGTCTGTACCGCCGTACGTGGCGACCTGTCGACCTCGGGGGAGCACGCCATGGCCGGAACAGCGGAGACCGGCGGGTTGGCGCCGTCGTCCCACCAGCCCTGGGTATCCCGGCACTTTCCGCTGCTGGTCTTCACGCTGACGTTCGCGCTGATGCTGTCGGACTACATGTCCCGGCAGGCCCTGGTTGCGGTGTTCCCATACCTGAAGGCCGACTGGGCTCTGACCGACACGGAGCTGGGTGTCCTGACGAGCATCGTGTCCCTGATGGTTGGCGTGCTGGCCGTGCCGCTGTCTATAGCCGGCGACCGGTGGGGGCGCGCCCGGGCGATCGTCGCCATGGCGCTGCTGTGGAGCGTCGCCACGATCGGCTCCGCGCTCGCCGCGAGCTACGGGCAGATGATCGCCGCCCGCGCGGTGATGGGCATCGGGGAGGCGGCGTACACCAGCGTCGGCCTCGCGGTCGTGGTGTCCGTATTCGCCCCGGCCCGCCGCGCAGCTCTGTCCGGGACGTTCATGGCGGGCGGCCCGCTCGGAACGGTCTTCGGCGTGGCTCTCGGCGGCGCCCTGTCGGCCCAGTTCGGCTGGCGCTGGATGTTCGCCGCGATGGGCGTCCTCGGGCTCGTGCTCGCCATCGCGTACGCGATGCTGATCACCGACCGCCGCCTCAGCGTGCACCGGGTCACCGAAGTCAGCGTCGCACCGCAGCTCCGGCCGGGACAACGACGCGCCGGGATGGGCACGTTGTTCTCACAGCCCTCGATGATGGTGGCCTACGTCGCCAGCGGCATGCAGTTGTTCGTCGCGGGCGCGATGGTGGTGTGGGTACCGAGCTACCTCAACCGGGTGCACGAGATGGCGCCGCGCAGCGCCGCCGGGGTCGCTGCGCTGCTCACCCTGGTGCTGTCCATCGGCATGATGACATGCGGCTTCATCGCCGACCGGGTCAGCCGCAACCGGCCGTCCCGCCCGTGGACGGCGGCAGCGGTCTTCTCGGCGCTGTCGCTGGCCTTTCTCGGTGCCGGGTTCGCCATGGCCCCGAACGGAGCGCAGCTGCTGGTGCTCGCGATCGGCTTCTTCTTCGTTGGAGCAACCAACGGCCCCATGGGCGCCGTGGTGGCCCACCTGACACATGAGTCCATCAGGGCCACCGCGTTCGGCTTCCTGACCACGTTCAACAACGTGCTCGGGCTGGCCCTCGGCCCGATCGTCACCGGGATGATCGCCGACCGAATGGGCCTGCAGAGCGCGCTGCGTATCATCCCGCTGGTCGCGATGGTTCCGATCATCGCCATGCTGGTCGGACGCCTCACGTACCCTGCGGACCTCCGGCGGCTGGGCACCGCCCAGGACGACGCCACCATTCGCCGAGAGCCGGCCGCCTAGTATCGCAGCGGCAGTCAGTTGGCGGAACGCATCGATGATCGGCTCGTCGGTCTGCGGAGCTGGGCCGGGCCGCCGAGCGTGTCGGACGCGTGGCGCAGCGCCTCGTGGTGGCTGGCGATGACGGGTGCGGCTTGCTGGGCGGCCTGCCTGAGCTCGTTCGGCTCAATAGGGATCGCCGGTACCGGGCAGCCGGCCGTGTGCCAGACCGACGAGCCGCCCGGGCAGGTCCGGCTCGCGGGACAGCGGCGGGCTCGGCGCGCCGGCACGGTCGGCGATCCCGCCGACCAGTTCCCGCAGCGCCGCCACGGCGTCCCGCTGCGGCCGCCACCCGAGCTCCTCGGTGGCCCGGGCACACCACATCAGCGGCGCCTTCAGCGCCAGATGGATCCAGCCGGCGTCGATCGGCTGCAGCCGCAACCACCAGCTCAGTGCCGCGGCGCCGGCCAGCGCGGGCCCGGGCACCGGCACGCGTACGCCGTGGAAGATTTTCGCCGCCACGTTGGCGTCGAGCACCGGCCCGGCCGCGATGTTGAAGGCTCCCCGGACGTCGGTACGGAGGATCCGGGCCTACGCGTCCGCGACGTCATCGGCGTGCACGGCCTGCAACCGTAGTCTCGGGTGCGCCGGGACCACCGGGATGCGCTGGTGGCGCAGGAGCGGTGCGGGAAGCAGTGGCCCGGCGAAGTACCGCGCGATCTCGGTGCCGGCCGCCCGCTGGAAGATCAGGCCGGGACGTACCCGGACCACCCGCAGCTTCGGATGCTCCGACTCGACCTCGTCGAGGGTCCGCTCGACGAGGGCCTTGTGCCGGCTGTACGAGGAACGCGGGATACCGCCGCGCGGGTAGCTCTCGGTGACGAAGGCGTTCCGGCGTTGCCCGTTGCTCCGACGATGACGATGCGCATGGGTCTGGACTTACCCGGTGGGCCGCGACCGAATCTGCCGGAGCGCCGCCGCCATCGCCGCCGAGCAGGTCACGCTGCGGCAGATGCAGGAGAAGGCCGCCGCCCTGACGTACATGACGACCCCGGTCAACTGATACCGGTCGAGACTGTTGTCCTCCGGCATGGCGTTTCGACCCGGGGTGCTTGTCCCCCGCGCGAGCTACGCGCAAGTGTCCACCGCGCGGTGACGATTCCAGGCCGGCGAATCCATAGCTTTCTCGGTAACCGCGGCGCCCGGTCGCGGACCTGCAGAGGAGTCATCATGCGACTGATCAAGCAGTTTCTGGCCGTTGCGGCGGTTGCCTTCGTCGGCGGTCAGGCCGTCGCCGCGGTGCAGGGCAACGCCTGGCTCAGCCTGGCCCTCGGCCTCCTGACCGCCGCACTCGCGGTCCTCGGCTACGCGTGGCTGGTACGGCGTACCGAACACCGCGCGCCCACTGAGGTGGCCCGGGCCGGAGCAGCCGGCCGGATCGTCCGAGGGGCGCTCCTCGGGGTCGCTATGTTCGCGGCGGTCATCGCGAATATCGCCTTCCTCGGCGATTTCCACGTCGACGGCCTGGGCTCGGTGACGGGCGCGGTGGGGCTGATCGGGGTCATGGCCGCCGCGGCGGTGACCGAGGAACTGCTGTTCCGCGGCGTGCTGTTCCGCATCATCGAGGAACGCGCCGGCACCTGGATCGCGCTGCTGCTGACCGGCGTGCTGTTCGGCCTGATGCACCTGTTCAACCCGGACGCCACCTGGTGGGGTGCGATCGCGATCGCGATCGAGGCCGGTTTCATGCTCGCCGCCTGTTACGCCGCCACCCGCAACCTGTGGGTGCCGATCGGTCTGCACTTCGGCTGGAACTTCGCCGCCGCCGGCATCTTCAGCGCGGTGGTCTCCGGCAACGGCGAGTCGAAGGGGCTGCTGGAGTCCACGACATCAGGTCCGGGCCTGGTCACCGGCGGCGACTTCGGGCCCGAGGCAAGCCTGTACGCGGTCGGTGCCGGTGTAGCGCTGACCCTGGTGTTCCTGTGGCTGGCCCGGCGCCGCGGTCACCTCGTCCCGCGCCGCCGTCGCACGGACGGCGTGCAGCCGACCGTTACAGTTTCCCGGTGATCGACCTCCGGCGGGCCTCGGATCTGTGGCGGCGGAGCCCCGCCACGGTCCGGGATCTCCCGTTGGCCCTCGTGTTCGCCGTCGCATCGGTGACGCCGGCGCTGGAAAGCCACGGGACGCAGCTCGGTGAACTGCCGAACCGGCCCTTCGACGCGCTGACCGTCATAGTGGTCGGTCTGGAGTGCCTCCCGCTCGCCATCCGCCGGCGCTGGCCGGCCGTCTGCCTCGCCCTGGTGTCGCTCGGCTTCGCGATCGACCAGCTTCGCGGCTATCACACCGTCGCGGGCACCGCATTGGCCGTCGCGCTGCTGAGCGCCGGCGCCTATGTGGAACGTCACCGTCGGCTGGTCCTGCTGCTGGCCTGCATGGCGTACGTGGCCCTCGCCCTCGCCCTCGACCGGCTCGGATCGAGCGAGGGGGTGGTCGGGTTCACGACGTTCTTCCTGCTTCTGGCCATTGCCTGGGGCGCCGGGTCCTGGCTGCGCCAAACCCGTGCGGCCGAGGCGGAGCGGCGGCTGCGGCTGGCCGAGAGCACCCGCGCCGCCGAACGTTCCCGCATCGCCCGCGAGCTCCACGACGTCGTGACCCACCACGTGACTGCGATGGTGGTTCAGGCCGAGGCGGCACGCTACCTGACCGCCGCGCCCGACCGGCTCGAGCAGACCCTGACCGCGATCACCGACACCGGCCGGCGGGCCATCGCGGACCTGCGGCAGATGCTCGACCTGCTCAACCCGGACCACAGCACCGAGATCCGTACCCCGTCCGTCGGCGAACTCGGCACCCTCGTCGAACAGACCCGGCGCGCCGGGCAGCCGGTGGAGTTCACCGAGAACGGCAGGCCGCAGGAATCGGCGGGCAGCGCCGAGGTCACGGCCTACCGGGTCGTGCAGGAAGCACTGACGAACGCCCTCAAGTACGACCACGGCGCCCGCACCCTGGTTCACGTCCAGTACGGCGCGAGGGAGATCAGTGTGGAGGTCAGCAGTGCGGGCCTGGGGTCACGCGCCGCATCCCCCGGCGGGAGCGGGAGAGGCCTTGCCGGGCTCCGCGAGCGGGTCGGGGTGCTCGGCGGCGAGTTCACCGCGGGACCGCGCGCGGGTGGCGACTTCGTCGTGCAGGCGCGCATCCCCACCGGGCCCACCTCGTGACCGCGCCGGTACGCGTACTGATCTGCGACGACCAGCCGCTGATCCGCACCGGGTTCACGACCATCATCGACGCCCAGCCCGACCTCGAGGTGGTGGGCGAGTGCGGGGACGGCCGCACCGCGGTCGACCTCGCCGCCCGGCTGCACCCGGAGGTCGTGGTGATGGACGTACGGATGCCGGTACTCGACGGCATCGCGGCAACCCGCCTGCTCGCAGGCGCCGGCGTTGCCGATCCCGTCAAGGTGCTCGTGGTGACGACGTTCAACCTCGACGAATACGTGTACGAGGCGCTGCGCGCGGGAGCGAGCGGGTTCCTGCTCAAGGACGCCCCACCGGCGCAGCTGCTGCACGGTATCCGCACGGTCGCGACCGGCGCCGCGCTGCTGGCGCCCGAGGTGACCCGGCAGCTCGTGGGCAGGCACGCGGCGCGGATCCGTCCCGCCGAGGAAAAGCCGGCGAACGTCGCGCTGACCCCACGCGAACTGGAGGTCCTTCGCCTGATCGCCAGCGGCCTGTCCAACGGCGAGATCGCTGTTGCGCTGGTGATCAGCCAGGAGACCGTCAAGACGTACGTGTCCCGGATCCTCACCAAGCTCGACCTGCGCGACCGGGTGCAGGCCGTGATCTACGCCTACCGCAACGGCCTGGTTGCCTGAGCGCGTCCTGTTGTGGTGCGCAAATGTCATCTGCGCCGCAGACGCCTGCCTCAACGTCCCGTGGGTTGCAACGGTGTCCGGACGCCCGGCTCGGCGACCCTGCGGGACACTCGGGAAGCTGGTCGAGCTGCTGGGCAACGTGATCAGCTCGGGGTCGGAGGACGCACCATCGGCTGAACATTCCAGCGAAGGTCAAAATCGCCGCCGTCTCGGGATGCCGTCCCCGGCCGGCGTACGTACGTAATCGAAATCTACGTGTGTACACGGATGCCAGGGCGTGGGCGATCGTGCACGATTCTGACTCGGTCACCGCGTCAGGCGAACCGGCGCCGGGGCGGGTGAGGGTCAACGGTGGCGGTGATCTCGCGAAACGCACCGGCGGAGGTTCTGACCGCGCGTGGAGCACGCGCCGGGGTCGAGGTGCAGGTTGTTTCGGCCGGACATCACCAGCGATCTTGATCGAACTGCGATCGCGACGAAGGGTAGGACAGTGGGACAGCATGAACCGCGGCACCTGGCGGACCGGGTTCGCGTGGGGCTCGTCGGACTTCTCGTGGCCGGGCTCGCAGTGGGGGCTTCGTCTGGTTGCGGGGTGCTTCCATCGCGGGACCGGAACAATGGCGCGGCGGCAGATGGGCAGAGCCCGGAACCGGCGGTGAGCCGGCACGCGGACCCGCAGGCCGACACAGCGCTGGGAGCGAAGTCCGACACCTCGGCAGATCAGCCGGAGGCCGGCGACGATCCCGGGGCCGTTACCGCCTCGAACGAGCTGGCTCCGTCCGCCGCGGATCTACCGTCCGACGGGCTGGGCGCGGGACATGTCGGACGCCAGGGCGTGGTCGAGATCGAGGTCGAGGACGCCGAAGCGCCTGGCCAGGACCTGCCGGACCATTACAAGTCCGCCCGTAACCCGGTCGGCGGGTATGCGGTCGGCGTGTCTTCCGTTTATGAGGTCTACACGGTTGGCCCCACCACGTTCGTCGAGTCGGACGACACCATGATCGAGGCGAACTTCGAAGTGCACAGCTACGAAAGCGTGGACCCGTGGACTCGGCTGGCCCAGGACGAGAAGCTGTTCGCCGAGGAGCACGCCGAAGATCAGTACAAGAAGCTGAAGATGAGCAAGCGCTGGACTTATCGCGGCAAGCCTGCCGTCATGTGGGAGTTCACCTGGACACGCAACGGTGAACGCGCCCACGGCCGGCAGATAGCTTTCCGGGACGGCCCGAGGACTTACACCGTGCTCTACCGCAGTGACGACACCTGGTGGCTGAGCGGAGGCTCGCAGTCATATCCACTTGATTTCGAACAGGCGTTCACTCCCTTGTCCCGGTAGACGCGGTTCGAGCAAGGAGGATGGCCCTGAGGGGCCCTGGATCGCGCCCGAGGCCGGCGGCTGGCCGCTCGTGTCGACGCCGGTGGACCGCCCTGCCGGATCACGCTGATGGTGGGACGGCACGCGGGTTGAAACGCCGATCACCCAGAGTTGACGGCGTATCCGCGGTAGCCACGATCGCATGCTCTCCGGCGATCGCCGCGCGGTCAGTGAACCCGCCGAGTTGTTCGGACGCGTCCGCCGGCACCGACCAGGTGGTGCTTCCGGTGATCGGGTCGAAACCCTCCAGGACGACATCCAGGTCCTTGAAAGACCCCGTTTGTGCCGCCAGGTCTATGTGCTGCTTGCCGTGGACCCGGCATCGCACCGGCTCGGCCCACAATGGCACCTGACCCCCACAGCTCACCACGGTGCCGACCTCGTGCCACAGCACCGTGCCGGTCATCTCATCGAGCCCGGCGCTGCCTGAGTCGGCATGCATGTCCCGGTCGAGTGTAGTCTTCGTGCGGATGCCGCGACCGAACACCGAGCCCGCATAAACCACCTGCGGATAGAGCGTCCAGTTCCAGCCGTTGCTGGTGCTGAATCCGGCCGGGAACGCATCCGCGAGCGGCCGGTGCCAGCGCATCTCCCCGTCCCGAATCAGGGCGATCTCTTCATCCGGCCGAGCGCCCAGGTCGTACAACCCGCGGTCCCCGATACAGCGGGCAGTCGCGGGGATCCCGGTGCCGGAGTACGGCTCGTAGCTGCCCGTCGTGAGGTCCAGCCGGTCACCGCGCATAGGCCGGTCGGCATCCGGAGTAGCCATCACGCACACGGCCCGGTCGTCGAAGCACGCCTCCGGCCCGGCGCGAAACAGCGCCGATGGACTGCTCTGCCGGACCTGGCCGGTTGCCGCGTCGACCACGACCACTCGCGCCCAGTCGGGCCCAAGCTGCGGCAAGGGTGTCATGAAGGTGACCGCGCCTGCGCCGACCGCATGCGGCACAAGCTCAATGCCAATCGTCTGCCGGGTCGGCGTGATCTCGCGTTCCCAGAGCACGTCGCCGTTGCTCGGGTGCAACCCTCGGGCGTAGACGTGTTTGTCGCGCTCGACATAGCCAACGGCCACGCCGCCGACCGCGATCGGCTGCCCGATCGGGTGGACTCCCGTGATCGCCCAGTCCCGACCAGCCGCCTGAGCCGGCTCGCAGGCCAGCCCGGCGTATGAGCAGAAGCCGGCGAACCTGACGCAGCCGAGGGCCTCGACGTCAGCAGGCCCTGCGCCCATCAGGCATTCGCTCCGAACCGGTGAGCCGCTTGATGCCGTTCCTTGAGACGAAGGCCATTCAGTTCTGATGGTTTTACATGAAACTGCTTTTTTCGTTCGGAAATATGGCATAAACGATCTTAGGGCGGCGTGAGGCCGTGTGCGAACCGATGCCGAAGGAGTTCTTATGCATCGCCGTGTCTTCCTTCAGTTCGCAGCCACCACGGCCGTACTCGGCTCGCTCAAGTTCCCCGGCTTCGCGCTCGCGGCCGAAAGCGGCCCTGAGGATAGGCTGATTGAGGTGTGGACTGGAGAGCACGGCGGCTACCCCGCTTTCGACAAGGTGAACCCGACCTCGATCAAGGCAGCCCTTGACAAGGGCATGGAGCTCGGTAAGGCCGAAATCGCCGAAATCGCCGGCACCGCCGAGACACCGACCTTCGCCAACACCGTCGCCGCGCTGGAAGACAGCGGCCGCGCCCTCGACCGCGCCCGGCGTTTTTTCGGCGTTTTCACCTCGACGATGAACGACAAGGCGATGCAGGATCTGCAGACCGAGATGTCGCCCGTCCTCTCGGCCTTCGACGACGACATCGTTCAGAACGCCCGGCTCTTCGCCCGTATCAAGGCGGTCTATGACGGCCGGGCCACCGCCGGCCTGTCGCCGGAGCAGAACCGCCTCGTCGAGAGCTACTACCAGGACTTCACCCGTCGAGGCGCGGCACTCGGCGACGCCGACCAGGCCAAGCTGAAGGACCTCAATCAGAAGCTCACCTCGCTCTACACCAAGTTCAGCCAGAACCGGCTGGCCGACGAGGAGAGCTACACGCTCACCATCGAGACCGAGGCAGATCTCGATGGTCTCCCCGAGTCGCTGCGCGAGGCCGCCGCGGCCGCAGCCGAGGAGCATGGGGTCAAGGACAAGTGGGTCTTCACCAACACGCGCTCCTCGATGGAGCCATTGCTGACCTACTCCACAAAGCGCGACCTGCGGGAGAAGGGCTGGCGCATGTGGACCATGCGCGGCGACAACGACACCACCACCGACAACAAGGCCGTGATCAGCAAGATCCTCCAGCTGCGCACCCAGCGGGCCCGGCTGCTCGGCTTCAAGACGCATGCCGACTGGGCCGTCGAGAACAACATGGCGAAGACGCCGCAGGCCGCCATCGACCTGATGATGAAGCTCTGGGCCCCGGCCGTGCGGCGCGCCAAGGAGGAGATCGCCGACATGCAGGCCATCGCCGACGAGGAGGGCGCCGGCATCAAGATCGAGGCCTGGGACTACCGGTTCTATTCGGAGAAGGTGCGCAAGGCGAAGTACGACCTCGACCAGAACGAGGTGAAGCTCTACCTCCAGCTCGACAAGGTCCGCGACGGTATGTTCTGGGCCGCCGAAAAGCTCTATGGTCTGCGATTCGCCAAGCTTGAGGGTCTGCCGGTCTACCACGAGGACATGTCGGTCTATGAGGTCACGCGCGACGGCAAGCGCGCGGGCCTTTGGTACTTCGACCCCTACGCTCGCGTCGGCAAGAGCTCCGGCGCGTGGATGAACGAGTACCGCACCCAGGAGCGTTTCAGGGGCGACATCACCCCGATCGTCTCCAACAATGCGAACTTCGTGAAGTCGGGCTCTGGGCCCGTCCTCATCTCGTGGGACGATGCCATCACCATGTTCCACGAGTTCGGCCACGCCCTGCATGGCCTCAACTCGAACGTCACCTATCCGAGCGTCGCCGGTGTCGCGGTCAAGCGCGACTTCGTTGAGTTTCCCAGCCAGATCAACGAGCACTGGTTTCCTACGCCGGAGCTGCTCAATAAGTTCGCCCTGCACGTCGATACCAGCAAGCCCATCCCCGCCGACCTGCTCGCCAAGATCCAGAAGTCGCTGAAGTTCAACCAGGGCTTCAGTACGGTTGAGTATCTCGCCTCGGCGATCTACGACATGAAGATCCACCTGGCCGCGACGCCGGGCGGCACCATCGATCCGGATGCCTTCGAGAAGAGCTGTATGGCCGAGATCGGCCTACCGAGGGAGATCGTCATGCGCCACCGCCCGACCCAGTTCGGGCACACCTTCTCGGGCGACGGATATTCGGCCGGCTACTACGTCTATCTCTGGGCCGATGCGCTGACCGCCGACGCGTGGGAGCTGTTCGAGGAGAAGGGTGTCTGGGACCCCGCCGCCGCCAAGGCGTTCCTTGACGACATCCTTTCGGTCGGCAATTCCGTTGCGCCGGACGAGGCCTTCCGTGAGTTCCGTGGCCGCGACGTCGACACGGAAGCGCTGATGCGCTTGCGCGGCTTCGCCTGACGTTTCTCCGTTCAGCCGGCTTGATCGAATAGCGTCGACGCCACGCTTGAGCGGGTTGGTGGAGACACGCCGATGGGACAGCATGGTGGGGCTCCCGTTCGGTGCCTCGAGTCAGGTATGGCAGTGTTTCGCCGGAGCCTCGTGCCATCGATCACTGGGTCTGCCGCAGCCGCCCGAGCCGCAACGGCTCGGGCGGCTCAGCGGGTGACCCGATCCCCGAAGGAGCTTCACGTTGTCGATCGAATTCGAGGCAAAGGTCCTCGACGTCGACCCGGCCCAGATGACCGCGTCGATCCTCTCCCGCGGCGGCCGACAACGAGGTGAGACGCTGCTCCAGCGTCGCCACGTCTACGACATCACACCCGGCGATGAGAGTCGCTGGATCCGTCTGCGGGACACCGGGGCGGGCGTGACCCTGGCGGTCAAGGAGATCGCCCATGACGGAATCGACGGCACAGACGAGGTGGAGGTCGGCGTCGACCGGTTCGAGACGACCAACGAGCTGCTGGGCCGGCTCGGGTTCACGGCGAGGTCGTACCAGGAGAACCGGCGCACCAGCTTCGAGCTCGACGGCGCCCGTCTGGAGATCGACGAATGGCCGTTGATCCCGCCGTACCTGGAGATCGAGGCAGGCTCCCGGGATGAGGTCGTGCGCGTGGCCGCCCTGCTCGACATCCCCGAGGAAGCGCTGACGGGGGAGAACACGGTGAAGGTCTATGCGCGCTACGGCATCGACCTGTTCGCTCGTCCCCAGCTCCGGTTCGGTGATCGCTGATCCGGCTCAGGCGACATCCACCGCCGGATCGAGGATCCGCGAGACCCGACACGTGGCGGTGGTTGCCTCTTCTCCACCGTTGCGCTGATGACGACCTCTTTCTCGACGTACTTCCTGATTGAAACAACAGCCCGACCCGGCGTTCAGCGGTTCGCCGGCTGGCCGCCAGAGGCTGGCTGAACCCGCTCGAACCGCACCCGGTTCAGCCATCCGGGGAGGTCGCTGAGCACGTACAGCTCACCGCGCACGTCGGTGCCGATCGCGGTCGGCTGGGTGGGGAAGTTGCCGATCGTGGCGGACTCGTAGCCACCCCCGGGCTTGGGGCGTACGGCGAACACGAGGGTTGAGCAGTAGTCGCTCGCAACGTATGTGCCCCATGCCTCGGGGGTCACGGACCCTCGGTACACCACGCCGCCGATCACCGAGCAGTTCTCCGTGAGGAAATGCTCGTACTCGAAGACCGGGTCGGTGTACCGCCCGCCCGGCCGGCAT
Organism: Actinoplanes sp. NPDC049118; assembly: GCF_040648555.1. Classification (NCBI taxonomy): domain Bacteria; kingdom Bacillati; phylum Actinomycetota; class Actinomycetes; order Micromonosporales; family Micromonosporaceae; genus Actinoplanes; species Actinoplanes sp. NPDC049118. Next base: position 67,786 of record NZ_JBEZDY010000016.1, on the reverse strand, counting down.
TGCTGCGGGTCGAACACCGGGGTGCCCTCCCGGCAGGACCAGCCGAGGTTCGCACCGCCCTGCCATGGACGGATGTGGTTGATCTCCTCGACCAGGCCCTGGCCGACGTCACCGATCCACAGCGAGCCGTCGACCGGGTCGATGGAGAACCGCCACGGGTTGCGCAGTCCGTAGAGCCAGATCTCCGGCCGCGCGCCGGCCGCGCGGACGAACGGGTTGTCGAAGGGTACGCAGTAGGGCTTCGGCCCGCAGGTGCGGCTGACGTCGATCCGCACGATCTTGCCGAGCAGGGTGCCCAGATTCTGACCGGACTTGAACGGGTCGTTCGCGTGGCCGCCGTCCCCGAGGGACCAGTAGAGGTAGCCGTCGCGGCCGAATGCCACCTGTCCGCCGTTGTGGTTGCCGTACTCGGCGTGTTCCTGGGTGAGCAGCACCTGCACCCGCTCAGGAGCGCCGATGGGCACCCGCGCCAGGGTTAGCGCGCCAGCCGGCAGGCTCGTGTAGGCCACGTAGAGGATCCCGGTCCGCGCGAAGTTCGGCGCAGGCGTGATGCCGAGGAGGCCGCGCTCGTTGTCCGAGGTGTCGATCCGGGCGGTCAGGTCGAGCACCGGCTCGGCCGCCAGGCCGGTGGTGGGGTGGTAGGCGCGGACGGTGCCGTCCTTCTCCGCGATCAGCATCCGGCCGTCCGGCAGCCCGGTGATCGCGATCGGACGCTGCAGACCGGAAGCCACCCGTTCGGATACCACGGTCAGCTCAGCGAGTGGCGCCCTGAGGGTGTGTGAGGTGCCGGCCGCGGCGGTGCCGGCCTCCGACACCGAGGTCAACAGGAGCGCAGATAGGGCCAGAATGAGCAGCCCGGCCGGCATGGCGGCCGGGCGGCAACGCGGTCGCGACATGTTCAGCTCCTCGAGCAGAGTGAAGGACGCAGTCTGGGAGCGCTCCCACAATACATCGACCCTCACTGATATCCAACCCGCCGTCTGAGTGCACGGGGGCGCTGGCATTCCCACGACATGATCCAAGGCGATCCGGCTGAGTCGGTGCTCCAGCCGGTCTGCTCGGCGCCGCAGGTCGGTCGTCTCCTCACAGGAGCGCTCCAGAAACCGCCAGAAGTCTTCGATGTCGACCTGACGTGGGGTAGGGGCCGGGGTCTGGCGTACCTATCGGCGGCTTTCGTCGATGGTCTCCAGGACTTCCGGGGCGGTGACGGTCAGCAGCTTCTGGCAGGTGTTGCGAAGCTGGTCCAGTTCCTCGGCGGTGAGCACGTCGACCACCGTGCGCCGCACCTCGCGGACGTGGGCCGGGGCGATCTGGACGAGTCTCGCCATCCCCGCGTCGGTGAGCACCGCCTCGACCGCGCGGGTGTCCCCGGGGCAGTTCCGGCGTTCCACCCAGCCGGCCCTCTCCAGGCGGCTCACGGCGTGTGACAGCCGGGACGGCGAGCCGTTCGCCAGCTGCGCGAGGACGGCCATCTGCATTGCCCGGCCGGGGCGCACGGACAGGCCGGACAGGATCGAGTACTCGAAGAAGTTGACGCACGCGTCCCGTTTGAGCTGGGCGTCGATCGTCGCGGGCAGGGCCGTCAGTACCCCGGCGAGGTGTAGCCAGGTCTGCAACTCGTCGGCGGAGAGCCAGGGGGTGTCGTCGCTCACAGGCACAGCGTAGGGGATTGAACATTCAATCCAACCGTGACAACCTCGGATTGAACATTCAATTCCTCGTGAGGAGCTCCCCGTGACCCTTCTGCGTATCGACGCCAGCATCCTCGGCCCGCAGTCCGCCAGCAGCGAACTGGCCGACCTGGTGCTCGCCGCCTGGAGCGCCGAGCGCCCCGGCGAGGCCGTCGTGACCCGGCACCTCGGCGCCGAGCCGCTGCCCGCCAACGCCTGGGCGACCGCGGTCGGCGCCGGATACACGCCGGAGGACCAGCGCAGCGACGCGCAGCGCTCGGCCGTCGCGCTCGCCGCCGGCCTGGCCGCCGAACTGCGCGCCGCCGACCACGTCGTGATCGCCGCGCCGCTCTACAACTTCGGCATCTCGCAGCACCTCAAGATCTGGTTGGACCTGGCCATCGCCGGCGGCGTCCTGGGCGAGAAGCTGCTCGAGGGCAAGCCGGTCGTGCTGGTCACCACCCGCGGCGGCGCCTACGGCGCGGGCACCCCGCGGGAGGGCTGGGACCACAACACCGACTTCCTTCGCCGGATCCTCGCCGACGTGTGGGGCGCCGAGCTGACCGTGGTCGAGCGCGAGTTCACCCTGGTCGGGGTCAACCCGGCGCTGGACGCGTTCACCGAGACCGCCGCGGTGATGAAGAAGGAAGCCCACGAGCAGGCCACCGCGGCCGGGTCGGCGCTCGCGGGTCGCTGAGGACGGTGGTCGATCAGAAGCCCGGGAAGACGGCGCGCAGCTCATCGAGCGAGATGTTTCCGGTCACCTCGACGCCGGCCGGGGTGTGCTTCGCGGCCAGCCGTCCGGCGAGCATCCGCATAGTGGACTCCAACGGCCCGGCGAAGGTTGCGGTCGCCGGTAGGGCTTCGGTGGTGAGTCGGATTCGGTCGTCGAGGACGATGCGGTAGGGCGTCCTGCTGATCTCGATCACGGCGGGTTCGCGGACCGCATCGGGCTTGGCGATGAAGCCGAGCAGGAAGCCGAGGCCGTCGCTGAGGTGTTCGGCGAGCAGCTGGGCCGAGGGTTCGGCGAGGGTCGCCGCCGGGTCGATGCCGACGCGGACGTCCCAGCCGTGGTGGACCACTTCGCTCAGCCGCATGGCGGCGAACGATGCGAGGGGGAGCGGCTCGGGCAGGAAGCCGAGCTTGACCTTGAGCTCGTCGTGGCGTTCCTCGGCTACGGCTTCGAGGGCGGTGACCAGCGCGGTGTCGGACTCGAGCGAGCCTGCGGCCTGGTCCTGCGGGCTCAGGGCGTTCCACCGGTCCCAGACGCCCTGGTTGAAGCCCGGCGCGGGCGGCTCCGCCTCGCCCAGGGACGCGCGGAAGTCGGCGAGCGTGATCTCGGCGCCGCTGCCCAGGTGCGAGAGGACGTCGGCAATGGTCCAGTCGGCGGCGCCGGACGGGCCGGTGAGCTGAGCGGTGGTGAGCGCGGGGGCCGTGCTCGCGAGGGTGTCGTGCTCGGCGCGCAGGGCCGCGATCGTGCGGCCGGCAAGGGTCGTCATGGATAGAGCCTAGGCGGCGGCATGGTCACCTCACCCAACATCAGGCTGAGCCTTGAGAACGTACCCGTGGAGATGGCCGGCGCGGCCGGCGGTGCGCTGCAGACCGCCCATCGCATCGGCGGAGCGATCGGCACGGTTCAGCCATCCCGGGAGGTCGCTGAGCACGTACAGCTCACCGCGCGGGTGGCCTCTCCGGCCAAACTCTACGACGCACCCAAGCTGAACTGAGGCGGCCGGTCGCCCTCGCGGCTTGCGCTCGGCGGCGACGTCGAGGTGCCGGAGCTGCGCCCTCCCGGGGCCTCAGCCGACCACCGCGGGCAGAGACGGTGCCGCGTCGACCGAGGCCCCGGCATCGCCGAGCCGACGCCGTGCCCGGTTCGCATCCCAGGTCGCTGACAGGGCATCGAACAGCTGGACCGCCTCACGACCGGCTGCCCGCGCCCTGGTGAACCGCTCTCGCCCGGCCAGCAGCACAGCCGCGTCCTCCAGCGTGGCGGCCAGCTCGGGTACCCGGCCCACCGCCCGATATCGTGCGGCCGCCGCCAGCGCCGGGCCGGGGTCGCCGGTCATCAGGGCGCGGCACCGGGCCGCTGCCGCGAACGCTCGCGCCGGCACGACCTCCTTCGTGGCCTCCGCTGCGCAGATCGTCGCCGCCTGCTCGGCGAGGTCGCGGCGATCCACCGCGAGGGCCAGCCGGGCCGCGTCCGGCAGCCACTGGTGGCGCAACATCAACGGCGAGTACGCGGGCAGCAGCAGCGGGGCGAGCATGGACAGCGCCTCCTCGGGCCGGTTCTCCTGCTGCGCGAGCACGGATCGGGCCGCCATCAGGAAGTCGCAGCTTTCCCGCTCGGAGAATGACGCCGGCCGCGAATCGGCCTCCTCCAGGTGTGCGGCGGTCAGCTCCGGGGCGCCGCGGTGCGCGGCGATGAGGGCGGCCAGGCCGTGCAGCAGCATCGTCGTGGCCCCGGATTCGCGGATGCCGTGGAAGGTGGTGGCCCGTGGGTCGGCGGTCATGGTGCTGATCTCGGCCATCGCCTCGTCCCAGTGGCCCAGCCAGTAGTAGTGGACGGCGGCGGCCAGCGGCACGCCGGAGGCGATGCCGTGCCGCCGTGCGAATCGGGCCGCATCGTGCAGCGTCCGCTGGGCCTCGTCCAGCCGGTCCAGGTTCTGCAGCGTGAAGACGCGGTTGTCCAGCAGATCGAGATGGGTCCCGGCCAGGCTGGGATCCTTTACGATGGTCAGCGCCCGGTCGACGTGTTCCAGCGCCCGTTGGTGGTCGCGCCGGACCGAGTCGGTGTGCCACAGGCTCTGCAGGGCGTATGCCGCCTCGTACTGTTGCCCGGCCGCGACCGCCTCGGCGAGCAGTTGTCGTGCCCGGTGCTCGACCAGGTCGAGGTCGTCGAGGTTGCCGCGCCGGACGCTGGCCAGCAGCGCCCGGTGGCGGTTGCGCCAGTGATCGGGTACGGCGGCGTCGTGCACCGCGTCCCGCAGCAGCACGATGGCACCGGCGCTGTCTTCACGCTGGAACAACTGGATGGCCAGCAGGTAGCGCATCTCCTCGCGGTCGGCGGGTTCGATGGCGACCGCCAGCGCCTGCCGGGCCAACGCCACAGGATGCCGCTCCAGCCGGTACTCCGCCCGGACCAGCGCCGCGAGCAGCGTTGCGCGCTGGGCCGGGTCCGGTAGGTCCGTGTCCAGCGCGCCCCTGGTCAGCTGGCTGGCCAGTTCCGGGGCCCGCCGGACCAGCTCGGCGTGATGGTCGGCCAGCCAGGACACTACCCATGCGTCGATGGCGGGTGCCTCGGCGGTCAGCTGCTCTGCGACGCGGGTGGCGCTGCCGGCGCCGCGCGCCAACGCCTGCGCCGCGTGCCGGTGCATGATCGCCCGGGTGAGGGCGGGGACCCGCTCGAGCAGGGCCTGCCGCAGGTACGGGTGCCGGAACGCCAGATTCCGTCCGGCGTCCACTACCACGTTCGCGGCCACGGCCTCGTCCAGGCAGCTCATCAGCGCGGCCGGGGGCCGTCCGGTGACCGCGGCCACGTCTGCGACCGCGAACTCCATGCCGAGCAGGGCGGCGAGCTGCAGCACCCCCTGGGTGTCGGGCCCGAGGAAGTCCACAGTCCCGCGTACGGCTGCGAGCAGGGACTGCGGCGCATCGGCGGCCGTACCGGCATCGACGTCGGCGACCCCGTCGACGATGTGCACCGCGCCCTGTCGTACGAGCGCGCTGGCCAGCTCGCGGGCGAACAGCGGGTTGCCGGCCATCCGTGGCGTCAGCGCACGCAAGGACGTACCGGGTTCGGCGCCGACGATCCGGGCGATCAGCGTCGTGATGTCCTCTGCCGGCATCGGCCGCAGGGTCAGCACGTGGCCCTGGCGGGCCTCGACGCCGCGGCGCAGCCGGGACAGGTTGCGGCCGTTGGGCTCGGGGCGGCCCGCGGCGACGAGCAGCAGCGGCAGCCGCCGAGTCGCCGCGGCCAGACGCTCCCAGACGAGCATGGTGGCCTCGTCCGCCCAGTGCATGTCGTCGATCGCGAGTACCAGCGGGGTGCTCGCGCAGAGCCTGCGTACGTGCGCGATCAGTTGGTCGGCGGCGGCATCGGTTCCGTCGGTAAGGTCGTCCAGACCGAATGCCTTGGTGATCACCTGTAGTGGGACGCGCTGGCCCAGCTCGTCCGCGACGCCCCGAACGAGCCGGCACCGGTGCCGGTTGGCGTCGCCGAACGCCACCGCCAGCAGCGCCGACTTGCCGATGCCCGGCTCGCCGTTGATCCAGACTGCGCCGCCGGAGCCGCGGGCCACGTCCCCGACCAGCCGGCGCAACAGGTCGCGCTCGGTGTCGCGGCCCACGTATGGGTGCCCATGCATGCGCGGCTCGCGTGCCACAGGCACCGGGCGTGCCCCCGCGACCGGTCCCCGCGTGCCACCGAGCAGGCTGCGATGCAGCCTGCTCAGGCGCGGGCTCGGCTCTACGCCGAGGCCGTCGACGAGGGTGCGCCGCGCGTCGCGGAAGGTCTCCAGCGCCTCGGTGTGTCGGCCTGCCTGGTGCAGCGCCAGCATGAGCAGCTCGTACGCCGGTTCGTGCAGTGGGTGTTCGCGGACCAGGCCGGTCAGCTCGGCGACGAGGCCGTCGTCGCCACCGGAGTCCAGAAGGGTGCGGACGCGCTGCTCCACGGCGGTGAGGCGCAGCCCGGTGAGGCGCTGCCGGTCCAGCTCGATGAACGGGCCGGTCGATCCGGCGTAGGCGTCGCCGTGCCACAGCCCCAGCGCCTGCTCGAGCCGGGCCACCGCTCCCGCGGGGTTCCCGGCGGCGAGCAGGTCGGTCGCCTCGGTGCACCATCGTTGGAAGCGGTCGAGGTCCGTGGCGCCGTCCGCCAGTCGCAGGGTGTACCCGGACGGGCCGGACGTCAGGACCTCCGGCCCGTCCGGGGACGGTGGGGTGCTCGGTCGCAGGCAGCGCCGCACGCCGGAGACGTACGTATAGATGTTGCCGGCGGCGGTTTCGGGCGCTGCGGTGCCCCAGACCGCCTTGACGAGTTCGTCGCGGCCGACCGGACGGTTGGCGTGCGCGGCCAGGACGGCGAAGACCGTCCGCTGCCGGGCGGGCCCCAGCGCCAGCTCGCGGTCCCCGCGCCAGGCCCGCACCGGCCCGAGCAGGGTCACCCGCAGATGATCGTGGGGGGTGTCAGGCATGTACGACTCCCTTCGCGTACCGGTGCCGGCGGTCCGGGGTGAGCCGGGCGGGCAGCACCAGATCCGAGGTACGCGCGGCGACCCGGTTCGCCTCGGCGTCCGCCGCGAGTCCGCGCCGCAACAGGTTCCGGGCGAGGCATGCGGTGAGCCGCTCCTGCATCGGCTGCCCGAGGGCGGGCTGTGCGGCCGCGCGGCGCAGCGCGTCCGTGGTGGCTTCGGGCATCCGTACGGACAGGGCGTCCGCATGCTCCGCCAGCCACCCGGCCGCCCAGGCGTCCAGGCGAGCTGGTCCGGCGAGAAGTTGTCGGAGCACCTGTTCCGGATTCCCCTTGGCCGTCGCGATCTTCTCCGCGTACTCGCGGTGCAGCAGCACACGCAGCGCGGTGGGAAGGTGATCGCGCAGTATCCGCGCGACGATGGGGTGCCGGAACCGGGGCCGGGCCGCCGGGCCGGCGAGCAGCCCGGAGCGCAGCGCCGAATCGACGGTGCAGAACACCGTGGGTGTGCTCCGGCCGGTCGCTGCGGACAGCTCCGCGACGGTGCTGTGTTCACCGAGAAGGGCGAGGGCGCGAAGGATCTGCCGCATCTCGTCCGAGAGCGGTTCGAGATGCCGGTCGACGGCCGATACCAGCGAAGGAGACGGCGCCCCGGGGGCGGCGTCGGCGGCGAGCAGGTGGGTGAGGTAGCAGGGATTGCCGCCTGCGTTTGCCACCGCGGAGTCCACCAGAGCGGGGTCGTGCCCCGGTGCGAGGAGCCAGGCCAACTCGGCCGCCTCGGCGGGCTCCAACGGTGGCAGGCTGGTCATCTCGGCGCCGTGGCTCGCCACGAGGCTGCGCAGGGTGTCGAGCTGTGCACTGCGGGGCAGCGGGCGGGCGGCGGCGATGAGTAACAGCGGCAGCCGCCGGGTCAGGCGGTGCAGTCCGTCCCAGACCAGCAGGGTGATGTCGTCCGCCCACTGTAGGTCGTCCATCACCAGAACCAGGGGCGAACGGGCGCATACCCTCTGCACCAGGGTCAGGGCTTGGTCCACGGCCGCGGCAGGGTCGTCGGTCAGCTCACCGGCCGGGTTGCGCAGTGCCTGTACAAGTTCGGCGACGCCGCCTGATGCCCTGCCCGCATCCGGGTCGAAACACTCCAGCAAGACGTTCAGCGGCAGTCGCCGGGCCAACTCGTCGCCGACCCCCCACCGCACCTGGCAGCCGGCGCGCTCGGCGTCGCGCAGTGCCTCGGTCAGCACGGCGGACTTGCCGCTGCCCGCCTCGCCGTCGATCCAGATGCTGCCCCCGCGGCCGGCCCGCACCGCGGACACCGCGCGGCGCAGCAGGCGCAGTTGTGCCGACCGCCCGACGAACGGCTGCAGGGTCGCGGTCTCCTCCGCGCGCCCGACCTCGGAACGCACCGGCCCGCGCCGCGGCGCAGGGGTGTCCGCTGGGCGGGGGTCGGTGTCACCGGCCGCGATCCGTCGGTACAGGTACTGAAGTGTGTCGTTGGGTTCCGTGCCGGCCTGCTCGATCAGCAGACCCCGGACGCGACGGTAGACCTCTAGTGCCTGCGTGCGCCGGTCGGCGCGGCACAGCGCGGTCATGAGCAGGCCGTGCAGACTCTCCCGGAGCGGATGCATTTCGGTCAGCGTGCGCAGTTCGATGACGACGTCTTCGTGGCGTCCCGCGTCCAGCATCGCGGCGGCCTGTCGTTCGACGGTGGCCAGCCGCAGTTCACCGAGCCGCATCCGCTGGGTCTGCGCGAACGGACCAGGAATGCCCGCCAGCGCATCCCCCTGCCACAGCTCGAGAGCGGACCGCAGCACGCGCAACTCGGCGTCGAGGTCACCAGCCGTGCGTAACTCACGGGCCTGGTCACGCAGCGCGTCGAACCGGTACACGTCGACGTGCTCAGCGGGCACCTGCAGGCGGTAGCCGCCGCCGCCGGAGCTCAAGATCTGGCCGGACGACCAGCGGTCGCGACCGGGCTCCAGCGCGGCCCGCAGCGTCGAGACGTAGGTGTAGAGGTTGCCCACGGCGCTGGGCGGCGCGTCTGCACCCCACACCGCGCTGATGAGCTGCTCGCGGGAGACGGTGTGGTTGGCGTGCATCGCCAACACGGCGAAGAGCGCGCGGCGATACAGCGAGCCGAGATCAACTTCCTTCCCGTCGCGCAGTGCTCGCACCGAACCCAGCAGGCGGACATGCGTCTCGTGCCGGATCCCGGCGCCGTCTTTGCCGACCATAGCGGTCAATGTAACCACGATGTTGCATCCCTGGATGCGCATGTAGGGATCGTGGAGGGATCGTGGAGGCGCGGTGAAGTTTCCTTATAGATCCCGGGTCGCACCCTGGTGACATTCGTACCGGACGGGCCGGTGGTCGCGGTGGACCAGGTTCGAGCCTGACCGGTCATCGTTCGGCCCGTCGTCCGAGCGTCCATGCTTCGGATCATCCGGGGCCGATCATCCATCACCGAAACAGGTCTAGGTGTGTCGATGTGTTGCCCGAATGACACCGGTGCGTTGCCGAGGGGTGCCCGGACCGGCCCGGCCGCATAGCTTCGACCGTCGATGCTCACAGGTCGCAGCATGTGCGGGATGGGATGACGGCATGGGACGGCAGAATCCGCACGGCGCGGCCGTGAACACGACCACCCAGGCAGGACCGGACCGGATCGTCCGTCAGCCGACCCCGGATCAGCCGGTCACCTCCGGCCAACTGGACAGTTCGGGATCGGCGGGCGTGACTTCGGAGCCCGCTGAGGTGCGGGGCCGGCATCGCGGTCTCGGTAGAAGCCGCCGACCGCGGCGGCACCGGATGGCGGTGGTCGTCGTGCTCGGCCTGGCACTGCTGGGTTACGGGACGGTGCGGTGGGCCGCACGCGACGGACGGACACCGGTCACGAGATCGGCGCCGGTCTGGTCCACCCCGGCCGACGCACCCGCCGCCACGGCCGGGGTGGCGGCGCCGGCGACCAGCACGCCGTCGGCGGCGCCGGCGACCAGCACGCCGCGCGCGGTGTCGACGGCGCGGAGCCCACAGCGGCCTCTGCCGACCGCCTCCACCGGGCCTGGCGCCGGGCGGGTCGATCCGCCGCCGTCGCCACCGGTGGAGACGCCGCGACTGGGTGCCACCGAGGCGTCGTATGCGTACGACACCGTATTCGTCGTCAAGAACGGCCTCACTGGGAAGGCGTTGCAGGCGACCGGCGAGCGGGCCACCCAGGAGCAGATCACCGCGACCCCCGCCCAGCAGTGGATGCTTAAGGCGGATGAGGACGAGGACGGCGCCCGGCTCGTCTCCCTCGCCACCGGGCAGTGTCTGCGAGTGTCGGACTCCGGCGGCGGATTGGAACAGCACCCGTGTGACGGCGACCCGGAAGAGCGTTGGGACATCTACGATGCACCGTCCGGCGGGATCGCACTGCGCAACGTGGAGAGCGAACGCTGCATGGGAGTGCGGCGTTCGACCACCGACGGCGCCCGGGTCGTGCACGCCGACTGCACGTGGGATCCGACGGACGACCAGGTGTGGCGGATGGTCAGGCTGGCGTAGCGGGGGTCCACGGGTCCACCCGCGCGGCCGCGGCGAGGCGGAGCGCCTCGTACGCGGCCGCCGCGTCCTCGTCCGTCATCAGCAACGTCTCGCGGATGAAATCTCCGGTCAGCCGGAACAGCATCGCCCCCGCCGGGTTGAACAACACGTCCACACCGTCGGCGAGCAGCGTGACCAGCGCCACGAGGTCGATGCGCCGCCAGCCGGGCGGGTTGACCCGCCGGCGGTGCGACGCGCTCGTGACGATGACCACGCACGGCACGTCATCGGGAGACCGGGTGACCAGTGGCCGCCCGTCGCCGTTCATGGCCAGTTCGAACAGCGCCTCACGCAGCAACATCTGCAGCTGCCCCGTCGCGGCTGGTGACTGCCCGGCCAGGCGCAGCAGCGCGTCGACCACGTCGGTCACGGACGTGTCGTCCCTGGGCCGGTATTCGGGATTGCTCCGGAACGGGCCGACGGTGCCGTCCCCGCCGACCGGCCAGCGGCCGACGACTGCGGAGCCGGGCACCCCGGCATCCGACTCCGCTGCCCCGCCGGAGTCCACCAGCAACACACCGTCCCCCGTGACGACGCCGTGCGGTCGCATGCTCATGCCATCGCCTCCGCTGGCGCTCCGGCGATGTCATGAGTCAGACACTGAGCCGATGATTCGCTCGCAGGCTCGCTCATGCCATCGCCTCCGCTGGCGCTCCGGCGATGTCATGAGTCAGACACTGAGCCGATGATTCGCTCGCAAGCTCGCTCATGCCATCGCCTCCCCTTCCGATGGCCACGCCGGGTGCCAGGTGCCCGACTCCAGGACCACGACCACCCGAGCACCGCCGGGCGGCCCGGTGTGCCACGCCCGGCCGTCCGGGAGCACGACCGTGAGGGGCATCCCGAAGGTGCGGCTGACCGCCGCCATCCACGCGTTCAGGTCGGCGGACACGGCGGCGCCGACCGCCCGTACCGCGTCGGCAAGGTCCACCGCGCCGGTCAGCCCGAGGCGCAGGTGCAGGTCCGGATCCAGGCGGGCTAGGCCGGCGGCCACGCCGTCGACGAGGTCCGGGTAGCCCGGGCCCAGGTCGAATCCGGTTCGTCCATCCGGCGCCGTGACCCGGGGCGCTCCGGTGGTGATCTGCCACGACCCGGGCTCCCCGGCGTGGGAGCGGCCCGTGGGCCGCACTACCCGGTACCGACCGTCCTCGACGTACAACACGACCTCCGGGTCCGACCCGGCCGGTGACTGCTCGAAATCCTGGTAGCCCAGGTCGGCACGGATGACCCGGATGGCGCGTCCCAGCACCGCGGCAGCCGCCGCGGGCGCCAGGTCACCGCCGGTGTGGCCGCCCGGGTGGTCCCCGCCGCGCAGCAGGGACTCCGCGGCCAGACTGCCGCGGACGTCCGGCAGGTTCGCCAGATCGACTCCATCGGGTACGAGGGAGGTGTCCTCGAATTCGCGGCTCGCGCGATCGTCCAACGGCACCCCGGCGCGCCGCACCTCCGCCGCGCCGAAGCGTTCCTCGCGGTCCGGCGCGAAGAAGCCCGCCCAGGTCTCGGTGGTACTCATGGCGCGGAGCCGATCCGCGAGCCGGTCCCGCATCCCGTTCGTCCAGGCCGGGGTGGCCGGGGCGTCGGCGGGTGTCGTGGTGGCCGCGTGCAATGCCGACAGGAAGGAGTCGCGGGCCGGCCAGTCGCCCTCGATCCGGACCATGTCGCCGTCCGGCGTGATCAGTTCGGCGTCGCCGCCGGTCCCGTCCGATGGTGGTCTGCGATACCGCGAGACGATCTCCGGTACGCCCAGGTCCGGCTCGGCGGCACCGGCCCAGGCGTGCGGCGGTTCACCGGCGCGCTCGCCGGGCGGCGTGCCGTACCACACCGTCAGCGCGTCCGCGGCGCGCCGAGCGGCGCGCAGGTCGGCCGCGGACAGCGCCGCGACGTGTCGGGCGCTGCGCAGGTCGTGCAGGGTCGCGGCCAGGTGGTCGCGGCGCGCGTGCAGCGCCGCCAGGGCGCGGTGCCGGTCCTCGATCCCAGCCTGTTCGTATTCGTCTCGCTCCTGTTCGTACTCGCGCTGGGCGACGTCGAGGTGGTTGCGGATGTCGTCGTAGCGGCTCGCCTGGCCGCTCCAGGCATCCGCAGTGTCCCGTACGGAGTCCCAGGCGGCGACGACGACGGCGGGGAACGTGTGGTCGTCGATCAGCCGCAGGTCCCGCGCCTGGCCGACGGTGAGCCACACGTGCGCTCCCTCGGCGTCGGCGACCTGCGCCACCACTGGCGCTGATGGGTAACCGGCGATCACCTCTGCTACCAGCCACCAGTCGGCCGGTAGCCGGAACAGCAACGCGCGTTCCGGCGCGAGGTTGACGGCGGAGGTTCCGCCGGACGACCTCGTCTCGCCGGTGTCGCGCGCCACCGGGTCCGCTCCGAGGACAGTGGACAGGCCGGCGCCCGTATCAACGTCTGCGCCGGGGAAGCGCAGCACCGCCCCGCCCGCCGGTGTGATCCCGGCGCCGTCCACCGCGCCGGCTGACCCCTCCGTACCCCGGCGAAGGGCCACCTGGTCGCGGGACTCCGCACCCGGCGGGACCCGCCCGGCAAGCGTGACGCCGTCGGCGACGGTGAGCAGTCGCGCGCCGGTGCGCCGCGGCCGCGCGATCACCTGCAACAGCACGTCATGCCCGCCCAACACGCCGTCAGCGGGTAGCTCGACCCGCAACGGCGACGACTCCGGCGTGGCCGCGGCGGCCAGCAACGGCAACGTGGCGCGCAGCACCGGGTCGCTCAGCGCTCCGACGAGCAGTTCCGCCGCCGGACGGCCGGGCGCGAGCATCCGCTGCAACGAGGGTGGTGGATGCGGGCCGAGCACCGCGCCCGGCCGGTCCCGCGGGCGCAGCGTCGCCACCCGGACCACCAGCTCGGCAGCGGCACGCAGCTCGGAGACGGCACTCACGTGCGCCACGAACGCGCCCGGCGGCAGGATCAACGCATCCGGGTCGGACCGCCAGGCGGCCAGGAGCTCACCGAGCGGCGTCTCGGCCCCGGCGGGGCCGCCGGGCGGGTACTGGGGCCAGGTGACCACGGTGTCGGCGCGCCGCTGCGGTGGGCCGCCGGGGTCCGGCACGGTGCTGCTCAGTGGGATCCGCTCCTCGGCCACGCCTGCCGGTGCGGACGCGACCAGCCGTGTGTCGCCGAGGTCAGCCGTGATCCGCATGGTCAGCGGGCCCTCGAACACTGCCGTCGGCCCGGTGGTCGCCAGCTCGGCGGTGCGCGACCACGACCGGGATTCGCCGGTGGCGCGGCTTGACTCGAACCCTCCGGAGCCGCCGATCCCGGCGCGGAGGTTGCGCAGCGCACCGTCTCCTGGCCCGGTACCGCCGCGCAGCTCGAAGCCCCACGAGCGGCCGCTGGCGTCGTTGTCGGAGCGCTGAGTCGCCGCCGTCACCCCGACGGACTCGGACAGTTCGACGCCGTACTCGAGGCCGGTGAACCGTGGTGCGCCGTCGCGCAGCAGCTCCAGGGTGACGCGGCCGTGCGCGAGTCGCAGCAGCCCGGACCGTTCCACCCGCAACGTCACACCGTGGCGGGTCATCACGTCGGCCATGCTGCGGGAGGCGGGTTCCGACAGGGCGGTCAGGATCTGGTCGAGGCTGCCTCGCAGGTTGCGCAGCGGGTCGGTGGAGGAAAGGTGCGGCACTCCGTGCCGGGCCGCCTCGCTGCGCAGGGCCTCGACCGCCGCCTGCGTGTCGATCCCGCGAACAAGCGGAGCGAGACCCGCTGAGGAGCCGTGCCATTGCGGTAGGTGCCATGGCGGCGAGCCGGGCGGAGCGTACGCCGGTGAGCCGTCCACCGAGTGAGCGGGCAGCAGGCCCTCGGATCGGGCGTCCTCGGCGAGGACCCGCAACAGGACGCCGTCCGGCGACGAGACGCTGCGGCCCGCGTACCGGGGCGGCGAGAACGACCGTTGCCCCGGCTCCGCGCTTCCCAGGCGGGCGAGTGCCTCGGCCGGTCCGGTCAACAGCCGCCCGGCGTCGGCGAGCCAGCCGGTGCGCCGGGCCACCGCGTGGACGTGGTGGGTGGCAGATGCCCGGACCACCACCGTCGGTCGGGACACGCGCTGTCCCCGGGTGACGCCGACGGTGAGGTTCGTGCCCGCCCCGATGGACGAACCCCGCTGGTAGCCGACACTGGCGCTGCCGCCGAGAACTGCTCCGCCGACCGCGCCGGCCGTACCGGCGGCCGGTGGGGAGCCGACCGCGCGCCCGTAGGACGCGGAGGCCGTCAACCGCCACAGCGACCGGGTCCGGCCGGTGGAGGTGCCGAGCACGGTCTCCATCCCGTACCGGTGTACCAGCGGGACGGCCCAGGTGGGCCGGGTCACCAGGGCGGTACGGCCGGGATCGATCTCACTCTCCACCACCAGTGTGGCCACGCGATCGGTGAACGCGCCGACGCCGAACAGCCCGGCCGTGGTGGCGCCGCCGGACAGATACCTCGGCAGGTCCGCGACGGCGCGCAGCGGGGACAGCTCCTCCTCGACCGCGTCGTGCGCCGCACCGCCCGGCTGCTGGAAATCCCAGCGGCCGCCGGTGACCTCGGCGAGCACCCGGTGCGCCTGGTCGGTCAGCAGTCCGGTGTCGGCCACCGCGAGAACGTCGTACGGGCGGCGCAGCAGGGGGAGGTCGCGGCGTGGCCGTACCGGCGCCCCGGCCAGCAGCCGGGTGCGATTCGGGTCGGCGTCCGCGACGGCCCGTACGGCCGGGGCGTCCCGGCCGGGCACCGGCTCGTCCGCGGCGAGCGCCGCCGTGCTGAGCAGGTGGAGCCGGCCGCTGACCGGATCGGCGGCCGAGACCAGGTCCCGCCGCCGGGTGCGCGCGACGACCGCGTCGCGCAGGAGATACCGGTGCCGCGGCGTCGAGACCAGCTCCGACGACAGCTCCAGCCGGTAGCTCCAGTGGTGCGCGCCCACCTCCGGTGTGCGGGCGGTGGTGGACGACGTGGTGTATCCGACGTCGGCACTCCAGTTGTGCTGCCAGACCCGCCGGGCCCGGACGGCGACGTCCATTCCTTTGGCCACCGCGACCGACGCCTCCGGACCGGCGTCCCGCGTGCCGGACACCGTGTGGGCCGCGCCCAGCCGGGTGGTCCGGGACACCTCCGACAACGGCCGGCGATCGATGCCGGTGCCCTCGAAGCGGCGTTCGCTCAGCCGCGCCCGGATCACCACGCGGGCGTTGCGGTCGATGAAGCCGCCACCTTCCAGCGCGACGGACCAGCCGCCCGGCTGGCCCGCCCGGTCCAGCTGGGCGAGTACCGCGTCGTGGTCCAGCTCCGCGCGCAGCCGCGCCAGGTTGCGCTGCGCCCGGTCGTTGCCCGCGCCGCCGAGCGGGCCGGCGATCAGGTCCGGGTGGGCTGCATGCAGGGCCGCAACGGTCCGCTCGGCGAATTCGGCCACCACCACCGTCTGGCCGCCGGGATCCGCCGACACCAGGTCGATCGGCTGGACGGTGGTGCCCAGCCCGAACGGGGCGTCGACCGTCAGATTCGCGGGTGGCCCGGGTTCGGCCAGCGCGGCGGCTGGGCGGTTCTCCGGGGCCCAGCCGGCGAGCCGCCGGGCGTCGGCGGCGCCGAGGCGCAGCAGCGCCCGCCCGCCGGGGATCCGCTGGGTTGAACCCGTTTCGGCGTTGCTGATGTCGAGCGTGAAGCTGACGTCGTACCGCCCGGTCGGCCCGGCGGTCCGTGTGGCGCCGCGCCGGGCGGCGCTGCCCCCGAGCGTCGTGGTCGCGGCGGCTGACCGGGCCGCCCGCAGTCCCGCTCCGGCGCGGCCGCGGCCGCCGGGGGCCCGGAACGTGCCGCCGGCGAACATGCTGCCCTCCACGGTGCGGGCACCGGTGAGCCCGCGGGTGTGTGTGCCGCTGGTCGTCACCGCCACGTCCAGGCCGACCTCCGGGTCCGCGCCCACCAGCTCCGCGGTGACCGGTACGGCGCGCAGCCGGGCCGGCGTGCCCGGCACCGTCCACCATCCGTCCAGCATTTCGGGGAGGTGCTGGCGCAGCCCGTTCGAGCTCAGATGCCGGTGCAGGTCTGCGATGCCGGCGGGGTGCAGGCCGGGGAACAGGTCGGCGACGAAGTCCTCGAAGCGCCGGCCGCTGTGCTGGGTCAGCCGCGCGTGGACCGGCTCGACGCCCTCGACGGCGGGCGTGATGAACCTGTGGCCGTCGGCGAAGCCCAGCACGGTGGGTAGCCGGTGCGCGGGTGGTTGCGGTGCGGTGACGCTGTCGGGCAGCCACAGCTCCAGTCCACTGCGGACAGCGAACGTCACGGCCGCAGTCGTCTCGCCGTCCGGGCCGGTTCGCGTCGCCGTGTAGAACACGTCGTCGACGTGCAGGTGGGTGGAGGTGTCGGCGCTGACCGTCCAGGAGCGGCCGATCGCCGACTGCCAGCCGTAGCGGTAGCCGCGGTCAGCCGACACCCGGACGCCGATCTCGCCCAGCCCGCCGAGCACCAGGGCGGGACTGACCGACACGGATCCGCCGAGCGCCCGCTGGTCGGCCAGGGACACCGACCGGGTGCCGGTCGTGGTGTGCTCGCCGGACCGGGACGTGCCCGTGACGGTTGCGGTGCTCGCGCGCTCCGGCGGCTGGTGCCGCTCCCAGTTGCCGTACGCGGCGATCCGCGTCTCTACCCGGTGGGCCCCACCGCCGTCGGGAAGCAACAGCGCGTGCCCGTCCCCGGTGAAGTCCTGTGGCTGGTGGCGCAGCGCCAGCGTAAGTGTCTCCTGCGCGTCGGACGGCAGGTGGAGAGCGGCGCCGATGCGTGCCGAGACCTCGTCGGGCAGGCGCAGTCCCAGCACTCCGGAGGACAGCAGCCACCGCGGGTCGTCGGGCATCCGGCTGCCGTCGGGGAAACGCACGGCAAGCGTGGCGGCGGGTGCCGACGCGTCGTCGTCCAGCCGGGGCGTACGGTCCGTCCCGTCCCGGCCGGCCGCCGGGAGCGGCGCGGTGCTGGCCGGGTCCGCGCGGATGGCCGGATTCTCGAAGGCGGCTCCCACTACCCGCCCGGAATGGTCGCGCAGCGCCACGACTGTCTGGCTGCCCAGGGTCGGCGGGGGAGCGTGCGACCAGGTCTGCGGATTGGGGTTCGGCGGCGCGGGATGCGGATTCCGCATGTACCTGTCGAGCACCTGGACCAGGTCCGTCGACACGTCCGTGGCGGTGGCGGTGGTGGGGAATCGTCCGTCCGCCCAGTCGAGGAAGGCCGGGGCGATGCCGAGCAGTCCCACGTTGAGCCGCTGGTCGGCCGGGCGGGTCTGCTGTCGTTGCCACTCCTCGAAATACGGGCGGTCGACCTCGTAGGTGTCGGCGATCTGGGTGAGCAGGCCGGCCACCTCCCGGCCGACCGGGATGCCGCCCGTGGGCTGGAACTGGCCCAGCACCTCACGAAGGGTGCCCACGATGCGCCGGTAGTCGCGGTTGCGGGACCGGGCGAGGCGGGCGTCGAGCCGTGTGGTCACGTCGCCCAGGAACGTGAGGGCGTCCGGGTCGGTGCGGCCGGCGACCCACCCGGCCATTCCCCGTAGCTCGTTCTGGTACGTGTTGATCAGGGTGTTCTCGTAGCCGGGGCCGCCCCACAGGTTGTGCGGGTTGCTGTTGAGGACCCGCAGGCTGTCGGCGATCAGGTCTTCCAAGCCGGGGGCGGGTGCGGTGCCGCCGTTGGCCGTCGCTGGGCGGGGCGGGCCGTACACGTCGAGGAAGGCCTGGAACAGCTCGGTCAGGTGTTGCCGCGCGGCGGCCCGCCCTCCGACGGTGGTTGCCCGGTCGAGGATCTGGTTGACGGCGTTCTGTACGGCGCCGCTGATGCTGTGCCAGGCGATGATGTGCCGCCGGTGGAAGGTGCTCGCCATGCCGGGCAGGTTGCGGGCCACCTCGGTGAACGCTGGGCGGCCCTGCACCACGATCCGTCCGCCGTCGGTCCGCACGACCAGGGTGTCGGCCCCGGACCCGCGCGAGTACGGCAGCTGCTGGCGGGCCCAGTTCAGGGCCGCGTTCACGTCGGGTCCGGCGAGCACGGTGTCGAGCGGGATCTCCCGGTCCCGGACGCCGAGCAGCAGGTGGTCCGACCGGTTGATGAGCTCGTCCAGCACCAGGGCGACGTCACGCGCGGACCTGTGCACCCCGGCCGTGCCCAGGTTGCGCAGGTAGTGCCAGGTCGTGACGCCCTGACCGGTGCCGTAGAGCTGGTGGGTGCCGGCGCGGGTGGTGGACCGGACCGTCCGGGTGCTCAGGTCCGGCCGGCTCCACTCGACCCGGTTCAGGGACTCCCAGAAGTCCACGTACGTTTCGCGGTGTGCGGCCGCCTCCGCGGCGGTGCCGAACGTCGACTGGAACGGGTCGTCCCGGTCGGCCCACCGTCCGTCGGGTTGCTGGAACACCGAGTCCGGCACCGCGTCCTCGATCTCCATGCCGGACAGGGACAGGTCGTCGGCGTCGTCCATCGGGTCGGCGAACCCCATGGGTGCCTGCGACGCCGTGTGCGCGTTCGCCGCCGCCGTTCCGGCAGGCGGCGGATCCGCCGGCGTCGGCGTGGCGACCGGTCGGTCGCGGACCATCCCGGCGGTTTGCGCCACGTCGTGGATGCGCGTCAGGTCCTGCCCGGTCAGGTAGTCGGCTGTGCCCTGCGACCGGTGGGTGGGCAGGGTGTGCACCTGCGGGCCCATGACGCCGGGGCGGTCCGGGGTGCGGAACAGGCGGGCCTCGGACGCGTACCCTTCGGTCGCGCCGAGGTAGTGCATCACCTCGTGTACGCCGACGGCCGGGCTGTGGCCCAGGTTCCACTGGTGCTGGTGGGTGTCGAGTCCCTGGTCGGCCACAACCTCGACGGGCGGGTTGCGGGACGGGTCGTCGGCCCAGTCGTTCAGCATACCGTCGCGCCAGGGCGGGGTGTCGAAGGTCAGGTTCACGTACATGACGTGGCCGCCGGGGAAGGTGTGGCGCCCGTTGACCATCTCACCGATCGTGTCCTGCACCGACCGGGCGTACGCGGCACGGGCCTGCGGCGACAGCACGTCGCCGCGTGACACCAAGTCGAGATGTACGTCGAATGCCCGTACGTTCGTGCCGTCCGGGGTCCGGAACTCGCGTACCTGGAAGTCGATCGTGGTCAGCTCGCCACGCAGCAGGTGGGTGCCGGGCACGATCGGGTCGCGGGCCGGGTTGTACCGCTCGGTGCGCAGCCGGTGCGGCACCGCCTCGGCGTACGCCTGCCGCCACTCGGCGGGCAGGTTCGGCTGCGCGGCCCGCGGCGCGTCGATCTGCTGGGGGGCCGCCGCGGGCTGCACCGGGGGCGCCTGCGCAGGGGAGTGCGCCGCCGGATACGGGTTCGCCTGAAGTGCGGCGTGCGTCTCGGCGGCCAGCTGGCGCAGCGGCCGGGCCTGGCCCCGATAGCTTCGGAGCTCGGCCACGATCGCGCGCTGCTCGGCCTCGCCGACCGGCTCGACACTGTGGAACGCCAGCCGGGACAACCGCTGGGCGAGATTCGGGTCGATCCCCTGGTATTCCGGCGCGGTCTGGATCAGGTGCTGCACCTGGCCCACCCAGGTGGCCTGGTCGGCGTGGCTCTGCGGAATGCTGTCCGGGCGGGCCGGGTCGAAGTTGCGCAGCAGCCGCCGGCTCTCCGTGCGCACCGCCAGCGACGAGTCGAAGACGGTGAAGGCGCCCGGTTCCAGGTAGAGGTGCTGCCGGTTGCGCAGCACCGAGTCGACCAGCCCGCGGCCCTCCTTGGAGGTGTAGTGCAGCGTGCCGGACTCCGAGCGCACCCCGAACGTGATGTCCTTCTCCAGGGTCGGATGATCGACCCGGACGAAGGTGTTCGGCTCCGGCAGGTACACCGCGCGCGGGTCGACCCTGGCCATGGCGTCGCGTACGGCGAGGTCCCGGGTGTTCGCCTGGCGCACGATCGCGGGGGCGTCCACCTCGAAGCGGTAGCCACCACTGACCAGCTGCGCGTCCGGGTTACCGGCCAGAGCCGCGTCCACCCGGTTGAACAGCCCCGCCATCGAGTCGACGTCCGCGTCGCCGGTGTGCAGGAACGTCGGATTGTCCCCGGCCTGCGCCTTCAGGTCCTGGAGCAGCTGCTCGGCGGCGGGATGGCGGACCAGGGTCTCTCGGATCGCCGCGTACGGGATCGTGTCCTGCCCGGGTCCCGCCCCCGCCGCGATCCGGCTGTTGTTCCACGAGAACCCGAACACCGCCACCGGGAACGGCGCCCCGACCCGGGCGATCTGCTCGACCGTCGCCAGGATCTGCGCATCGTCGAACGACCGGCCGAACCCGTTGACACCGATGACCAGCCCGAACCGCCCCTGCCCGGTGCCTTCGTTGAACCCGGCGGCGTACGCGTCGATCAGCGCCCGCAGGTCGGTGCCGGGGGTGACCGGCACCGTGGCCAGGTAGGCGGGCAGGTCCGCAGTGGCCGCTGTCCGCTCACCGACCTCGCCGATCCGGACCGGCGCGCCGAGTTGGCGGAAACCGTACTGCTGCTGGGCCTCCCGGAACGGCTGCGCACCACGGTGCCCGAGCAGCCCACCCATCGACGTGGCAGCCGACGCCGGCCGGGTCGCCGACCGCACCGGCTTCGGCGCCCGCGACGGGGTTTGCACGCCGTCCATCACAGGCAAGACCGGAGCCGTCCGCTCCTCCACGCTCGCCGACGCCGGGGTGTGTGTGCCGTCTGGGGTTCGCGTGCCGTCCAGGTGCGTGCCGTTCGGGTGCACGCCGTCGACAGCGGGCGGTGTGCCGTCGCCGAGCAGGGCGTGGTGCGGCATGGCAGAGGTGTCGGCGTCGTGCGGCACCGGCGGCCGCTCGGTGACCAGGCCACCCGCGGACGACGGCGACTCGATCGCACGCGGCATGGTGGCGCCCGACTCGCGCGCGGATGCGATCGGCTCACGCGCAGACGTCTCGTGCGCGGACGGCTTCGACGTGCCGGTCTCCGTCCGGAGCACCTCCCGGACTGCTGCGCCGGACGGGGCGTCCGGCTTCGTGGCTGCGGGGGCGGACACGTCGTGCTGAGCCGCCGGCACCTCCGTCAAGGGATGTACGGCGGGTGCAGTTGGTTCAGCACCGTGGTCGAGGACGGGTGCCTCGGTGTCACGCAACGCGGCGTGCCCGCCGGAGAATTCGGTGGTTAGGCCGCCCCCAAAGGCGCGGTCCGTCGGGACCCGGAGTGTCTCGGCGGTAGCGGGCTCGGTGCCCCGTGCCAGCATCTCGGCTGCCGTCGCGGGCCGACCGCTGGTCTCCGGCGCCGGGGCAGGTGCTGGGGTCGGGGCAAGTGCTGGGGCAAGCGCCGGGGTCGGGGCTTGGACGGCGGCAGGTGCCGGGGCAGGGGTCAGGGTCGGGACCGGACCGGCGGCTGGCTGTGGCATCCGCGTTCCTATCGCAGACGGCGACGACTCGGGCGCCGGCGCCGGTGTCGCCGCCCGCGCCGCGTTGTCGGTCTGCGCCACGGGACCCGGCGCCTGGGAATGGGCTGGGCCCACGGTCGACCCAACACTTGGCTGAAGGCTCGCCGGCCCCAGGTCCGGCGGCGGAACGACCCGGGCGGACGGCGCCGCGACGGCGGGCGGGGTGCTGGTCCCTGGCGGGGTGCTCGTCCCTGGCGGGGCGGTGGGGGCAGGGGTGGTGGCTGACGTCGTCGGCGGTGCAGGGGGACCGGCGCCGGGTGACTGCGGATCGGCCATTGTGACCGGGGAGGCCGACGACGCCGGCTCGCTAGCCGGAGACCCGGACGGTACCGGAGCGTTGCCGACGGCGGCGACGCTGGCCGGTTGCGGTACCGGGTGGCTCGCCGACGGGGTGGAACCGGCCGCCGGGGCTCCGGATGGGCCGGCATCGCCGGCCGCCTCCGGGGCCGCCAGTGTCGCGCCCGCCGCGTCGGACACCGGTCGTGCGCTGCTGTCCGGGCCGGACGCTGTGGGCGGGTTCGCCGCTGGCGATGTACCGGTGACGTCGGCTCGTGGCGCCGGGCTCGGGGCCGGGGCGGTGCCGGTGCTCGCGGCCGTGGCCGGTGGCGAGGGATTCGGTGTCGCTGCGGTGCTGGCGGCTGGGGAGCCCGCGGGGGTGGGCGCCGCGGAGGTGGCCGTACTGCCTGACGGTACGGGCGTCGCCGGCGGCGGCATACCGATGGTGCCCGATGGCGCGTCCGGGTTCTGCGTCGGGGCCGGGTCCGTGGTGGGTTGCGGCGATGTGGTGGTTGGGGGAATGCCGATGTCAGTGGCCGGTGATGGAGCGGCCGTGGGGATCGGGCCGGTGGCGTGGTCAGTGGTTGTCGTGCCGGGGTTTGGCGCAGGCGGTGTACCGCCCGTCAGCGGTGGCACCGGGTCGACGCTGGCCGCGGCCGGGGCTGCCCCGGTGCTCGGCGCGGCGCTGGCGGTTTCACCGCCGGCAGGCGTAGGCACCGCGGCGGTGGGCGTGCTGGGGCTGTCGCGGCGGGTGACACCCGCGTTCGGGTCTGCCGGATCAACCCGCATGGGCTCAAGTCCGGGCAGACCCCCATCGCTGGCTGCCATCGGGTTGCCGCCGGATGAACCGTTCGATGACGGTCCGTCGGGTCCGGCGGACGCCGCACGTGGCGAGCTGGCGGAGGGCGTGCTGTTCGGGAGGGTGCTGTTCGGGAGGGTGCCCGCAGGGCCGGTCGGGGGGCCTTCGACCACCGTGGCGGTGCCGGAGGGTCCGGTCGCAGACACCGAAGAACCGGCCGGGGTGCCTGCTTCTGCGCCGCCGGCCGGGCCGTTGGAGCCGACGGCGGGTCCGTCCGGGATGCCGGAGGCGGTCGAGTCGGCGAATGCGTCGGATCCGCCGCCGCCCGTCGAGGACGGCCCGGTCGGCACCGTGAAGGTGGGATCTGTCGACGGTCCGCCGGGGCCGATCGGGTGCGGCGGCCCCGGCGGTGGGGGGTTACCGGCGATCGCCTGGCCCCAGTCGTGCGCCTTCTTGGAGGCCGCCCCACTCAGGACACCGGAGACGCCGGTGGCGAGCAGGTCGGGATTGCCGCCCA
The DNA here is from genome assembly GCF_040648555.1 of Actinoplanes sp. NPDC049118. Taxonomy (NCBI): domain Bacteria; kingdom Bacillati; phylum Actinomycetota; class Actinomycetes; order Micromonosporales; family Micromonosporaceae; genus Actinoplanes; species Actinoplanes sp. NPDC049118. The sequence continues at coordinate 44,353 of NZ_JBEZDY010000016.1, read as the reverse complement.
GGACGGCCGCCGCACCCATTTCCACCGGTATCTCGGCGAGGGCTTCCAGCCCGCCGTGGCCCAGAGCGCTGTGGGTGGCCTTCGGCGCAACCTTGTCGCCGACACTTTTGAGACCCGCGTGGTTGACGCCGACGAGTCCACCCATCAGCACGTCCAGCCCGAACCCCGTGGCGTCGAATGTCTTCCGGTTGCCCTCGGCCCACTGGATCGACTGGGCGAGGGCGTTCTCCATGCCTTCCTCGATGCCCTCGTCGATGGCCTCCCAGGTCAGGTGCAGAGCGCCCGAGGCGGCCCGCCGCAGCTTGAAGCTCTGGATGAGGGCCCGCACGATGGCGCCGCCCACCTCGATGTGGAACGGCACCAGGAATGCGAAACCCGATGCCAGCGCTGCGAAGATCTCGATGACCTGGCTGATCATCGCAATGGCGACCGTGTACTTGGTCTGTTCGGTGTCGAGGGCGAAATCGCTTGCCTGCTGGCTGAGCTGGTTCGCCATCCACGCGCCCTTGGGTACGTCGTCCATGACGTGCCGGGTCGCCCGGTGGAACGCATCGGCCGGCTGGCCCTCCATGGCGCTGAAGACATGGGACGACAGGTTGTTCACGCCGCCGGCCGCGCTGGCGAGCTGCTGCGAGAAGCCGGCCAGTTCCTGCGCCATGGCGCGCAGATCGGCCTCGTTGGCCTGCGGCCACTGCTCGCCGGAGGTGTAGAGGATGGCGTCGTACGCCCACTGCCATTCCGGATCGTCCGGAATGTACATGTTAACCACGTCGGTACCGCCGGGGAGTACGTGCCGTCAGCAGGCGGTGGCACACGCCGGCCCGGGGCGGGCCGGTGCGGGATCCGCCGCCGTCCGATGCCGCATGCGCCACCCTCGGTCCCGGCCTAGCCTTCGTCCTGGCTCTCGTCCGGCTTCCATTCCACTCGGTGCTTCGCGACACCGATGGTCTCACCGCGCTGCTGGCCGGGCGTGAGGTTCTCCTCCGGTGACCAGGCAGCGACGGAGTCGGCGGGCAACCCCGGTACGGTGGCGTGCTCGATGGGCATTCCCGGTACGGCGATGTGTGCGGCGAGCATCGCCGGTACGGTGCCGTGTTCGGCGGGCATTCCCGGTACGGCGATGTGTGCGGCGAGCATCGCCGGTACCGTGCCGTGTTCGGCGGGCATCCCCGGTGTGGTGCCGTGTTCGGCGGGCATTCCCGGTACGGCGATGTGTGCGGCGAGCATCGCCGGTACGGTGACGTGTTCGCGGGACTTCAGAGGGCCCAGCTCCACCAACTCGTTGTGGACGACGTGGCCATTCGCCCGGCTCAGAGCTGCGTCGGGCGGGGTCACGTGCACGGCGTTGCGGGCGAGCCTGACCTCGGCTCCCGGCGGTGCGTCCGCCCCACCGTCGGCGGCAAGGGCGCTGTTCAGGAGCGTAGTGATCCGCCGTGCGTCGTCGTCGGCCTCCCGGAGGGTCCGCCCGTTTGCCCGCAGGCCGTCGCCGTAGTAGCTCAGGGTTCGGCTCAGGATGTCGACGCGCCGCTGGAGGCCTTCGAGGCCGCTGACGAATGCCGGGCCGAACTGCTGGCCGAGGTCGTCGTTGCCCCACGCGTTCGCGTACCGGGATTTGATGCGCTCGACCTGGCAGCCGAGCGCGTGAAAGCGCTGGGCGGCGTGGTCATACGGGCCGGCGAGGAGTTCCAACTGTTCGGTGTCGACCGTGAGCGAGTGGTTGGGCATGGGGCTTTCCTCCCTAGCGCGCCAGCTGTTCGCGGACCACCTGCGGCATGCGCGGGCCGTTGGACGGTACGAGTTGTTCCGTGCCGAGGCGCCCGGACACCACATCGCGGGCGTTCAGGCCCTCGGGGAGGATGGGCGCGATGATCCGTGCCGCCTCATCGGCCGCCTGTTCCCGGGCGTCGTGCAGGGTCCGCATGATCACGGCGGACAGTTCCTGCGGCGTCATGCGGCGGTACGCGCTGCCGGTGAACTTGATGTCAGTGACGCCGCCGTTGTGGTTGACCGTCACGGAGACCTCACGGCGCGGCGAGACGGCGGTCGCGGAGACCTCCTGCATCCGGCGGTGCAGCTCCGCCAGGCCGCTGCGCTGCCGCTGGTACTGCTGAAGCAGGTCCTCGACGCACCGGTCTCGCTCGCCGGACATACGCACCTCCTCGTCGGTTCGTGAATCCCAGTTGACCGGCAGGCCGCTGTGCCAGCCAAGCCCGGTCGGCGAACCCGGGTCGAATGTGCACCAGGTTTACCCGCCCGCCCCCGCCCGTCACCGTCGCCATGGATCACGGCTGTCGATGCCATCGGATCGATGAACGGCGTTGCCTGCGCATGTAGGTGATGTGGGGAACCGATGAAGGTTCCGTAGAGCCACTGTCTGCCACCGTGGAGGCCCGCAGACAGGGTCGGAGGTCATAGTGGAACAGGTGCGCGTCGCCCTCGAGGTGGTGGACCCGCTCAGCCTTGCCGGACTCACCAAGCTGCTCGAGTCCTGTGCCGGGGTGACGGTGGTCGGCGCCGAACGGCGTGCCGACGCGGACGTCGCGGTGGTCGTGGCGGACCGGCTGACGACCGATCTGATCACCGACCTGCGCGAGGCCGCGGCGAAGGTAGGGGGGGCCGTGGTCCTGGTCATCGACCAGATCTGCGAGGCGGAACTGCTCGCCGCGGTCGAGTGCCGGGTGGTGGCCGTCGTGCCGCGAGCCTCGGTGACGACCGATCGCCTGGTGCACTGCATCAAGTCCGCGGCCGCCGGCGGTGGCGTCATGCCACCCCACCTCGTCGGCGAGCTGATCAAGCACATCGAGCGGCTGCGGCGCGACGTCCTGATCCCGTACGGGCTCAGTGCGTCCGGACTCACCTCGCGGGAGGTGGACGTGCTGCGGCTGATGGCCGACGGCTTCGACGCCGCCGAGATCGGCGCGAAGCTGTGTTACTCGGAGCGCACGGTCAAGAACGTGATCTACCGGCTGACCCACCGCCTCGGCCTGCGTAACCGGTCGCATGCCGTGGCGTACGCCGTGCGCTCCGGGATGATCTGACGCCCGTCGGCACCCACGGCAATTCACGTATTCGGGAAGACCCGGAATACGTCCCATCCAGTTGTCTCGGGAGGATCCCCATGGCCAGCAACCTGGTCAGTACCACCGAACCCGGCATGCAGGCGGCCGCGAATCTCTTCGGCGACACGGTGTCCACGTTCAACGGATACCTGCGCACGATCAACGGAGACATGGCCACCCTGCAGGCCAGTTGGGTCGGCACCGCCTCTAACAGCTTCAACCAGGCGATGGATACCTGGGAGAGCGCCTTCACCACCGTCATCAACGAGTTGATCGGAATGATGGACTCGATGGGGGTCAACACGAAGACGTACAGCGAGGCGGAGGAGACCGCCACGAATATGGCGCAGCCTTTCGCCGCCGCGCTCCCGGGTGTCTGACGGTAGGCCCGCACGTATCCGATCCGACCTCCCTGAAGGGACGCAGCCTTGTCATCCTACAAATTCAACTTTCAGGTCGCGGACTCCACGTTGGATGGCATGGACGCCATCAACAGTAGGATTCGCGAGGCGCTGAACAATCTCGATACATATGCCCAGAGTCACCTCGCCGAATGGACCGGCGCGGCACAGGGGTCGTACGCCGAAGCAAAGGTGCGGTGGGATGCGGCCGCGGGCCAGATGAACGCCGCCTTGGCCGCGGGCCGCCAGGCACTCTTGAACATCTCCGACGGATACGGCACCGCAGAGCAGCGGGCAACCCAGATCTGGGACAACACGCGTACCGGTTTCTGAGCCCGCCGCTGGTGTCCGGTTGCCGGAGCAGACCCCCCGCCGGCAACCGGGCGCCGTCGTGCCCCTGGCGCATACGTCATTGGAAAGGAGCAGATCGTGAACGTGGTAGTGGACACCCGCGACATCGAGCCGAAGTACCTCGTCAATCTCGTCACCATCGTCAATGGCCAGCAGGTGCCACTGCCGGGCTGCCTGACGGCGGAGCAGGCGGCACAAGCCCAGTCGTATCTGGACAAGGACGATTACCGTCCGTACAGGGACGAGGAGAAGGCCGGCTACCTGGCGTATCTGAACTTCCTGAAGAATCACAAGACCATCGAGATTGTCCCGGCCAATCATGCGGCCTTTGATCCTTCCAAGTACACCACCCAGCCGGACATCGTGGACGATCCTGTTCTTCCCGTCGTACCCAACTACGAGGTGGGCGACGCCGGCTCGGGTATTCAGGTCAACACCGATGCCCTGCGGACCTTCGCCAAGAACCTCGACGAGCTGAAGAAGTATGTCGTCCTGGCGCGCGACAAGGTGAAGCTCGTCGATGCCAGGCCGGGCTTCTTCAGCGACGCCGCCGAGCTCAAAAAGAACGTCAGCAACCTCAAGCGGGATTCCGAATTACTCCTTACCGGCATGGCGGAGTCGTTCGTTGACCTGCAGACGGACATCGGGACGCTCGTCAAGGAATACGACACGGTCGAGGAGCTCAACGCGCTTTCCTCGGAGGACCTGGCCGCGATCTTCAAGGAGTCGTTCGGGGACATCAGCGGCCTCGGTGGGAAGTCGGGCTAACAGTTCTTCACGGTGTCGGAGTGGCGCGGGATCGACCGGCCGCCGAGCGGCCCGCCGTTGTCCGGCGGCCCGCGAACGTAAGAATTCAGGCTTTCCGTAGCGGCGAAGGTAACGGCGGTGGTTGGCTGTGGCGAGCGATAGTCAGTTCTATGAAGACGACGACGGCGACGACGACTACAAGGGGGTTGTCGTCAGCGGCACGTCGGGTAGCCTGAGAGATGACTGGAAGAACTGGGATGGTTGGCAGCTGAAGGCGGCTATCCATGGTTCGGCGGGGGTGGGTGCCTCCAACAGCGACCACGCGCAACTCCACAACGCAATGATCTCCCCGGAGAGCCTTCGCTCGGCGGGCAACACGTTCAATCTGGTGCAGGTCTACGTCACCAGCGTGTCGAAGAACCTTCGCGACCAGGCGAAGGCGCTGGTCGGCAAGGGTAAGCCCTGGCAGGGTAAGGCGGCCAATGCATTCCTCGCCAAGATGGATCTGCTGGGCGAATTTCTCGAGCATCAGGCCGAAAAGATCAAGAACGGCGACGCCGCCGGACCGGCGTCTTCGATGCCCAGTCAGCTCTTCCACAGTGGCAATGTGCTGAAGTGGGCGCAGGATCAGTCTGCCTACATCGACGGCTACTACGCCTCCTGGGCCACGAAGCTGGGCGTGGAGACGGTCGACGGCCTGGTGAGTATAAAGGGCATTCCAGGCCTGCCCGAGATGTTCAAAGAGGACATGGTCAAGATCATCGGGGTCCTCGCGAAAGAGTACGCGCTGTTCAGCGTCAACGAGGTGGAGCCTCCCGCCCCGAACGGCGGCCAGACCCCGCCGGATCTCCCGAAGAAGGACCCGACGACGACCCTGCCGGATCCGCCGGACAAGGACCCGACGACGACCCTGCCGGATCCCCCGAAGAAGGACCCGACGACGACCCTGCCGGATCCGCCGAACAAGGACCTGTCGACGAACCCGCCGCCTACACCGCCGCCTACACCGCCGCCTCCCCCGCAGAAGGACCTGTCGACGAACCCGCCGCCTACCCCGCCGACGGGCCCGCCGCCACCATCGATTCCCCCGCCAGGAGGTACGCCTCCTCAGCCGTCTACGATCGCGCCGCCTCCGCCGCTGGGGGGTGCGCTTCCTCCGCCGTCGACGATCACGCCTAATGGTGCGGGCAACCTGCCGCTGCCGCCGCCGGGTCGCGCCATGCCGCCGGGCTCGTCACCGTTCACCACTCCGCCGCCCGGTACAGCCCCGGGCGGAGGTACGGCAGGCGGGTCCGACGGCGACAGCCCGTCCAAGAAGGGGTTCACCCCGCCGAACGCCGGGATCTCACCGCCGCCGGCTGCTGACGTACCGGCCTTCGACGGTGGACAACCACCGGGTCTCGAGACACCCTCCGGCGGCTCACCGGCAGGACTGCCGAAATCGCCGGGTGTGGGGCTTCCGCCGGGTGCGGAGTTGACGGAGCCGCCGGGTGCGGTGGTGCCGCCTGGTGTCGGGTTGCCGGGGTCGCCGGGTCTGGGTGGGTTGCCGCCGATGATGCCGATGACGCCGCCGGGTGGGGATCGGGGTTCCGGTGTGGATCTGCCGGACTCTTCGGGGTTGGTGGGTGGTGACAGTGCGCCGTGGGGTGGTGGTGTGCCGGGCGTGGGTGTGCCGGATGCTCCTGGTGGTGCTTCGTCGCGGGACAAGGACGGGCTGGTGACGCCTCCGGGCGTGGGGCTTTCGCCGGGTGTGGAGCTTCCGCCGGGTGCTGGTGTGCCGGCATCGCCGGGTCTGGGTGGGTTGCCGCCGATGATGCCGATGACGCCGCCGGGTGGGGATCGGGGTTCCGCTGCGGATCTGCCGGACTCCTCGGGGTTGGTGGGTGGTGACAGTGCGCCGTGGGGTGGTGGTGTGCCGGGTGTGGGTGTGCCGGATGCTCCTGGTGGCGCCTCGGCGCGGGATAGGAACGGCGTGGTGACGCCTCCGGGTCTGGAGCTTCCGCCTGGTGTCGGGTTGCCGGGGTCGCCGGGTCTGGGTGGGTTGCCGCCGATGATGCCGATGACGCCGCCGGGTGGGGATCGGGGTTCCGCTGCGGATCTGCCGGACTCCTCGGGGTTG